>NZ_JBMDKO010000030.1:0-71329 GCF_057809755.1 Pseudomonas sp. FG13 | reverse complement strand
GGACGTCGTCCACAACGGTCCGGGACTGCATGCGCCGGGCACGCAAGTGATCCCGCGCCAGGTTGCGGGCGGTCTGGAAGACAAAGGGTTCGAGGTGCTCGACTGTGCGTTCACCCAATGCGCGGGAGACGCGCAAATAGGTTTCCTGGAGCAGGTCTTCGGCGGTGCTGGGGTTGTTGACCATGCGCTCGAGGGTGCGCAGCAGAGGGGTGCGCTGGGCGAGGAAGACGTGGTGAAAGCGCGATTGACTCACGGTAAGGCCCGATCCGGTAAGAGTAAATGATAATGCTTATCATCTGCTCTGCAGGTCAAGCCCGGATTTCATCACTACCCCAAAACCACTGTGGGAGCGAGCCCGCTCGCGATAACGGTGTGCCAGTCGACGAAAGTGCTGACTGACACGCCGCTTTCGCGAGCAGGCTCGCTCCCACAAAAGCGTTCAACGGCTATGCCCGGTTACTCGGCGTTGCACAACGCCAGGCAGTTATCGAGCATGCGGTTGGAGAAGCCCCACTCGTTGTCATACCAGGCCAGTACCTTGAGCAGCTTGCCGCTGACCTTGGTGTGGTTGGCGTCGAAGATCGACGACAGCGGGTTGTGGTTGAAGTCACTGGAGACCAGCGGCAGGGTGTTGTAGCCGAGGATCTTCGAATGTTGGCTGGCCTGGCGCAGCAGTTCGTTGACTTCTTCGGCCGACGCTTCGCGCTTGAGCTGTACGGTGAGGTCCACCAGGGACACGTTGATCACCGGCACACGCACGGCCATGCCGGTCAGCTTGCCCGCCAGTTCCGGCAGTACCAGGCCCACCGCTTCGGCGGCACCGGTCTTGCTCGGGATCATGTTCTGGGTGGCCGAACGGGCGCGGTACGGGTCGGTGTGGTAGACGTCGGTCAGGTTCTGGTCGTTGGTGTAGGCATGGATGGTAGTCATCAGGCCACTTTCGATGCCCAGCTCGCGATGCAGTACCTGGGCCACCGGGGCCAGGCAGTTGGTGGTGCACGAAGCGTTGGAGATGATCTGGTGGGACTGGCGCAGGATGTCGTGGTTCACGCCATACACCACGGTGGCGTCGGCACCCTTGGCCGGGGCCGAGATGATCACCTTGCGGGCGCCGGCGCTGATATGGGCGGCGGCCTTGGCGCGGTCGGTGAACAGCCCGGTGCACTCGAACACCACGTCGATCTTCTCGGCGGCCCAGGGCAGTTCGGCCGGGTTGCGGATGGCGCTGACCGCGATGCGGTCGCCATTGACCGTCAGGCTTTCGTTATCGTGCTGCACCTCGGCATCGAACGTGCCATGGACGGTGTCGTACTTGAGCAGATGAGCATTGATCGCACTGTCACCCAGGTCGTTGATGGCGACGATCTGCAAGTCGCGACGATAGCCTTGGGTATACAGTGCACGGAGGACGTTGCGGCCGATGCGGCCAAAACCATTGATTGCGATTCGAAGAGTCATTAACTGCGCCGCCGTCGTTTTGTTGTTGGAATTACAAGATTATTCGCATAAAAATAGAAAACAAGCCTTTTTGATGGCAATATTTTGTTTTATCTACAACGAGTGACCTGAATCAACTGGTCCGATTGGTCAAAAACCGTTTGTCGCCTTCTCTGTCACGGGGGCGCGCAGCCGGTTCTGACCAGCATAGACAATCAGGTCGCCACACCCGTTAGCCTGGAGTTCTACACATGCATCCCCGCGTTCTTGAGGTCACCGAACGGCTTATCGCCCGCAGCCGCGCCACGCGTCAGGCTTACCTTGCATTGATCCGCGGTGCTGCCAGCGACGGTCCGATGCGCGGCAAGTTGCAATGCGCCAACTTCGCCCATGGCGTGGCCGGTTGCGGCAGCGAAGACAAGCATCACCTGCGGATGATGAACGCCGCCAACATCGCCATCGTGTCGTCCTATAACGACATGCTCTCGGCCCACCAGCCCTACGAAACCTTCCCGGAACAGATCAAGAAAGCCTTACGCGAGATCGGCTCGGTCGGCCAGTTCGCGGGCGGCACGCCGGCCATGTGCGACGGCGTCACCCAGGGCGAGGCGGGGATGGAACTGAGCCTGCCGAGTCGCGAAGTGATCGCGATGTCCACGGCGGTGGCGTTGTCCCACAACATGTTCGACGGCGCGTTGATGCTCGGCATCTGCGACAAGATCGTCCCGGGCCTGATGATGGGCGCGCTGCGCTTCGGTCACCTGCCGACGATTTTCGTGCCCGGCGGGCCGATGGTTTCCGGCATCTCCAACAAGGAAAAGGCTGATGTGCGCCAGCGTTACGCCGAGGGCAAGGCCACTCGCGAAGAGCTGTTGGAATCGGAGATGAAGTCCTACCACAGCCCTGGCACATGCACCTTCTACGGCACCGCGAACACCAACCAGCTGTTGATGGAAGTGATGGGCCTGCACTTGCCGGGCGCCTCGTTCGTCAACCCGAACACCCCGCTGCGCGATGCCCTGACTCGCGAAGCGGCGTTCCAGGTGACGCGCATGACCAAGCAGAGCGGCAACTTCATGCCCATCGGCGAAATCGTCGACGAACGCTCGCTGGTCAACTCCATCGTCGCGCTGCACGCCACCGGCGGCTCGACCAACCACACCTTGCACATGCCGGCCATCGCCATGGCGGCGGGCATCCAGCTGACCTGGCAGGACATGGCCGACCTCTCCGAGGTGGTACCGACCCTGAGTCACGTCTACCCGAACGGCAAGGCCGACATCAACCACTTCCAGGCGGCGGGCGGCATGTCGTTCCTGATCCGCGAACTGCTGGAAGCCGGCCTGCTCCACGAAAACGTCAACACCGTGCTCGGTCACGGCCTGAGCCGCTATACCCAGGAACCGTTCCTGGAGAATGGCGAGCTGGTGTGGCGCGACGGCCCGATCGAAAGTCTCGACGAAAACATCCTGCGCCCGGTGGCCCGTGCATTTTCGCCGGAAGGCGGCTTGCGGGTGATGGAAGGCAACCTGGGCCGTGGCGTGATGAAAGTCTCCGCTGTTGCCCTGGAAAACCAGATCGTCGAAGCACCGGCCATGGTCTTCCAGGACCAGCAAGACCTGGCGGATGCGTTCAAGGCCGGGCTGCTGGAGAAGGATTTTGTCGCGGTGATGCGCTTCCAGGGCCCGCGCTCCAACGGCATGCCGGAGCTGCACAAGATGACCCCGTTCCTCGGTTCGCTGCAGGATCGCGGTTTCAAAGTGGCGTTGGTGACCGACGGGCGCATGTCCGGCGCCTCGGGGAAAATCCCGGCGGCGATCCACGTCAGCCCCGAAGCTTATGTCGGCGGCGCGTTGGCCCGAGTGCAGGAGGGCGATATCATCCGCGTCGACGGCGTCAAAGGCACCTTGGAATTGAAGGTGGACGCCGAGGAATTCGCCGCACGCGAACCGGCCAAGGGCCTGTTGGGCAACAACATCGGTACCGGTCGCGAACTGTTCGGTTTCATGCGCATGGCCTTCAGCTCGGCAGAGCAGGGCGCCAGCGCCTTCACGGCTGCACTGGAGACGATTAATTGAAACTGGCCCTGGTCGGTGACATCGGTGGGACCAATGCGCGCTTCGCGTTGTGGAAGAACCACAACCTGGAGAACGTCCAGGTGCTGGCGACGGCGGATTACGCCTGCCCTGAAGATGCCATCAAGGTGTACCTGAGTGGCATGGGCCTGGAGCCCGGTGCCATCGGTTCGGTGTGCCTGTCGGTGGCTGGCCCGGTGTCGGGTGATCTGTTTCGCTTCACCAACAACCACTGGCGCCTGAGCAACCTGGCGTTCTGCAAGACCCTGCAGGTAGAGAAGCTGTTGCTGGTCAACGACTTCTCGGCCATGGCCCTGGGCATGACCCGTTTGCGTCCCGATGAGTACCGGGTCGTGTGCGAAGGCACCCCGGAGCCGATGCGTCCGGCGGTGGTGATCGGGCCGGGCACGGGGCTGGGCGTCGGTACATTGCTGGATCTGGGTGAAGGCCGCTTTGCGGCGTTGCCGGGGGAGGGTGGCCATGTCGACCTGCCGATGAGCAGCCCGCGGGAAACCCAGCTCTGGCAGCACATCTACAACGAGATCGGTCACGTCAGTGCCGAAACCGCCTTGAGCGGCAGCGGCTTGCCCCGGGTGTACCGGGCGATCTGCGCGGTGGACGGGCATGAACCCGTGCTCGATACCCCCGAATCCATTACTGCCGCAGGCCTGGCCGGTGACCCTATCGCCCTGGAAGTGCTGGAGCAATTCTGCCGCTGGTTGGGGCGCGTGGCCGGCAACAACGTACTGACGGTGGGCGGCCGAGGTGGTGTATACATCGTCGGCGGGGTGATTCCCCGGTTTGCCGATTTCTTCCTCGAAAGTGGCTTCGCCCGCTGCTTCGCTGACAAAGGTTGCATGAGCGATTACTTCAAGGGCATTCCGGTCTGGCTGGTCACCGCACCATACTCTGGCCTGATGGGCGCGGGCGTGGCGTTGGAGCAATCGGCCAGCTGAAATGCAGTCCCCCCTGTGGGAGCGAGCCTGCTCGCGATAGCGGAGTGTCAGCCACCTGTTCGGCGCCTGACACTCCGCTATCGCGAGCAGGCTCGCTCCCACAAAGGACCTGTGGTGTTTATAGGCTTTCTCCATCAGGCATAATCCGCACTAATCCAAACAACAAGGACGCGGCCCCGTGAGTTCAGTAAACAAATCGATTTTGTTGGTCGACGACGACCAGGAGATTCGCGAGCTGCTGGACACTTACCTCAGTCGTGCGGGGTTCCAGGTGCGGACAACGCCCGACGGAGCCGGGTTTCGCCAGGCATTGAACGACGCGCCGAGCGATCTGGTGATCCTCGACGTGATGCTACCCGACGAAGACGGCTTCAGCCTGTGCCGCTGGGTTCGCCAGCACCCGCGCCAGGCCCATGTGCCGATCATTATGCTCACCGCCAGTTCCGACGAGGCCGACCGGGTCATCGGCCTGGAGCTGGGAGCCGATGACTACCTCGGCAAGCCGTTCAGCCCCCGTGAATTGCAGGCGCGCATCAAGGCCCTGTTGCGCCGGGCACAGTTCGGCCAGGAGCGCTCCGGCGGCGAGGTGCTGGCCTTCGACGAGTGGCGGCTGGACATGGTCAGTCATCGGCTGTTCCACACCGACGGTGAGGAAGTGATCCTCTCCGGCGCCGATTTCGCCCTGCTCAAACTGTTTCTCGATCATCCCCAGGAAATCCTCGACCGCGACACCATCGGCAACGCCACCCGGGGTCGGGAACTGATGCCCCTGGACCGGATTGTCGACATGGCGGTCAGTCGCCTGCGCCAGCGCCTGCGTGATACCGACAAGCCGCCACGGCTGATCCGTACGGTGCGCGGCAGTGGTTATCAATTGGCGGCCAATGTGGTTGCCAGCAATGGGCATTGACTGGGCCAGGAAAATCGCCCGACGGGTGCCGGTGCCGCGCTCGCTGCTCGGAAGGATGCTGTTGTTGACCTTGCTGGTGGTGTTGTTCGCCCAGACATTGTCCAGCGTCATTTGGGTGTCGCAACTGCGCGCCACGCAGCTCGAAGGTTTGGTCACCAGCGCCCGCAGCCTCGCCCATTCGATGACGGCCAGCGTCAGCTACCTGCGTTCGCTGCCGGTGGCGTACCGGCCGCTGGTGCTGGACCAACTGCGCAGCATGGGGGGGACGCGGTTTGTCGTCACGCTCAACGACAAGCCCCTGGGCATGGATGTGCTGCCGGTCACGCCGCGCAAGCTGGCAGTGCTCAAGGCAGTGGACGAAGTGCTGCGCAAGTCCCTGGGCAATAACACGGATATTTCCGTCACCTTCGTCAGCCCCGATGACCTGCGGATTTTCAACGGCGGGCTGAAGCTCGACGAGTTGCCACGCTCTTGGGCGCACTACGCCTTGACACTAGAACCTGTGAACCCGCCGGTGCTGGTCACGCAGATCCAGATGGCGCCAGGTGAATGGTTGTACATCGCCTCGCTATTGCCTGAACCCTACACCAGCCTCGAAGAACAGGACCTGCCGAAGCAACAGGTCGGCTTCATCGTGCTCACCAGTAGCCTGTTACTGCTGTTCATCGGTTTACTCGTGCACTGGCAGAGCCGGCCGCTCAAGCGCCTGGCCCGGGCGGCCCGGGACATGTCCCTGGGCGCCGAAGTGGAACCGGTGGCCGAGGGGGGTGGCAGCGAAGTGGTGGAGGTGGGCCGGGCATTCAATGCCATGCGTGAGCGCATCAGCCGCTACCTGACCGAGCGTAGCCAGTTGTTCAGCGCGATTTCCCATGACCTGCGCACGCCGATCACTCGCCTGCGGCTGCGGGTCGAGCTGCTGGAAGATGAGAACCTGCAAGCCAAGTTCGGCCGCGATCTGGACGAGTTGGAGTTGCTGGTCAAAGGGGCGCTGCAATGCGTCAAGGACACCGATATCCACGAAAACATCGAGCCGGTGGACCTCAACCATGTGCTCGATTGCCTGGTGGAGCCTTACCTTGCCCCCAACGGCAATGGCCGTGTCACCCAGGATGGCCGGGCGCTGGCGCCGTATCCCGGCAAGCCGCTGGCCCTCAAGCGCTGCATCGGCAACCTGATCGACAATGCCTTGAAGTACGGGCAGAACGCCCACCTGCACATCGACGACGATGAAACCGCGTTTGTCCTGCATGTCGATGATGAGGGGCCGGGGGTGCCGGAGCAGCGTCTCGAGCAGGTTTTCGAGCCACACTTCCGTCTGGCCGGACAGCAGCAGGGATATGGCCTGGGGCTGGGTATCGCCCGCAACATCGCCCACAGTCATGGGGGGGAAGTGAGCTTGCAGAATCTGCGCGAGGGCGGGTTGCGGGTGACGTTGCAACTGCCTCGCAGTGTTGATTAGCGAGACCGCGTTATCGTTCATCGCGAGCAGGCTCGCTCCCACAAGAGCACTGCGGCGTTCACAATTTCTGTGTCCACCATCGAACCCTGTGGGAGCGAGCCTGCTCGCGATGGCGCCAGTCGTCTCACCTGTTTTGTAACAGGCTGGTGACATAACTCGTCCCTTTCGTTACCTGCCCGCCGTCATCCCTTGTTTAGACTCCCTGCGTCAAAACAACAAAAAAGGTACGCCTGATGGACTCCTTCCAACCGGCCTTCAGCAGTTGGCTGAACGCCCCTGCCCACCAGCAATGGCTCGCCGCCGAAGGCCTGCGGTTGCTGGCGTTCGCCAAGGCGTCGAAGGTGCCGGACGGTTTCGGCAACCTGGACGAGCGCGGTTGCCTGCCGACCGGGGCCCGGGCTGAAACCATGAACACCGCCCGCATGACCCACAGCTTCGCCATGGCCCACGCCCAGGGCCTGCCGGGTTTCGCCGAACTGGTGGACCACGGCATCCAGGCCCTCAGCGGCCCCTTGCGCGACGCCGAATACGGTGGCTGGTTTGCCACGACGCAACCCCATGAAGACGACACCGGCAAGGCCGCCTACCTGCATGCCTTCGTGGCCCTGGCCGCCAGTTCCGCCGTGGTGGCCCAGCGCCCCGGCGCCCAGGCGCTGCTGGACGAGGCGGTGCGGGTCATCGACGGGCATTTCTGGAGCGAGGAAGAAGGCGCCCTGCGCGAGTCCTTCAACCGTGACTGGAGCGTCGAGGAAGCCTATCGCGGCGCCAACAGCAACATGCACGCCACCGAGGCCTTCCTGGCCCTGGCCGATGTCACCGACGATCCGCGCTGGCTCGCTCGCGCGTTGCGCATCGTCGAACGTGTGATCCACGGCCACGCGGCGGCCAACGATTATCTGGTGGTGGAGCATTTCGACCGCCACTGGCAGCCGCTGCGCGAATACAACCACGACAATCCCGCCGATGGCTTTCGTCCGTATGGCACCACGCCGGGCCACGGTTTCGAGTGGGCCCGCCTGCTCTTGCACCTCGAAGCGGCGCGCGTGCGGATCGGCATGCTGACCCCGGGCTGGCTGGTCCAGGATGCGCAGAAACTGTTCGAGCAGAACTGCCGTCACGGCTGGGACGTCGATGGCGCGCCTGGCATTGTCTATACGCTGGATTGGGACAATCGCGCGGTGGTCCGCCATCGCCTGCACTGGGTCCATGCCGAAGCGGCGGCCGCTGCCAGTGCCTTGCTCAAGCGCACCGACGAGGCGCAGTACGAAACCTGGTACCGGTGCTTCTGGGAGTTTTGCGAGAAGCACTTCATCGACCGGTGCAACGGCAGTTGGCACCACGAACTCGATCCGCAGAATCGCCCCAGTGCCGATATCTGGCCAGGCAAGCCGGACCTGTATCACGCCTGGCAGGCGGTGCTGATTCCACGCCTGCCCCTGGCGCCGAGCATGGCCTCGGCCCTGGCGCAATTTCCCGCTCCGGCGGCCATGTAACCAAGTTGTGACACTTACGCATCCCTTCGTTACCTGCGAAGGGAATACCCCTGATTAGAATCCATGCAGCGCAAGCCACAGACTTGCATGCATAACAACAAAAAAGGTACTCAGATGAACGCGATTAATCGCCTCGCAGTTGCTGTTTCCATTGCCTCGTTGTTTCCCCTCAGTGCTTTTGCCGCCGACTCGAAAGGGACGGTCGAAGTGGTGCATTGGTGGACCTCGGGCGGTGAGAAGGCGGCTGTTGATGTCCTGAAGGCCCAAGTCGAGAAGGACGGTTTTACCTGGAAAGACGGTGCCGTTGCCGGCGGTGGTGGTGCCACGGCCATGACCGTGCTGAAAAGCCGCGCGGTTGCCGGCAACCCGCCAGGCGTTGCCCAGATCAAGGGCCCGGACATCCAGGAATGGGCCTCCACCGGACTGCTCGACAGCGACGTCCTCAAGGACGTTTCCAAAGAAGAGAAGTGGGACTCCCTTCTCGACAAGAAAGTCTCCGATACCGTGAAGTACGACGGTGATTACGTGGCCGTGCCGGTGAACATCCACCGCGTCAACTGGCTGTGGATCAACCCGGAAGTCTTCAAGAAAGCCGGCATCACGAAAAACCCGACCACCCTCGAAGAATTCTATGCCGCTGGCGACAAGCTGAAGGCCGCGGGCTTCATTCCGCTCGCCCACGGTGGCCAGCCTTGGCAGGACAGCACCGTGTTCGAAGCCGTGGTGCTGTCGGTCATGGGGGCTGATGGTTACAAGAAAGCCCTGGTCGACCTGGACAACGCTGCGCTGACCGGACCTGAGATGGTCAAGGCGCTGACCGAACTGAAGAAAGTCGCAACCTATATGGATGAGGACGGCAAGGGCCAGGACTGGAACCTCGAGGCGGCCAAGGTCATCAACGGCAAGGCCGGCATGCAGATCATGGGTGACTGGGCCAAGAGCGAGTGGACAGCGGCCAAGAAAGTCGCCGGCAAGGATTACGAATGCGTAGCCTTCCCGGGTACCGACAAAGCCTTCACCTACAACATCGACTCCCTGGCGGTGTTCAAGCAGAAAGACAAGGGCACTTCTGCTGGTCAGCAGGACATTGCCAAGGTCGTGCTGGGTGAGAACTTCCAGAAGGTCTTCAGCATCAACAAAGGTTCGATCCCGGTTCGTAATGACATGTTGAAGGACATGGGCAAGTACGGTTTCGACTCCTGTGCCCAGACCGCTGCCAAGGACTTCCTGGCCGATGCCACGACCGGCGGCTTGCAGCCGAGCATGGCGCACAACATGGCGACCACATTGGCGGTACAAGGCGCGTTCTTTGACGTGGTGACCAACTACATCAACGACCCGAGTGCCAACCCTGCCGACACTGCCAAGAAACTCGGCGCTGCGGTCAAGTCCGCCAAGTAACGGTTAATACCTGGATCCCTGGGAGCGAGCCTGTAGGAGCCAAGCTTGCTCGCGATGAACGATAACGCGGTCCGTCGAAAGACCGAGGCGTTTTCATCGCGAGCAAGCTCGGCTCCCACACAGGCGGCTCCCGCAAGGGATGTCACTGTAGTTTTCAAGTAGTGGATTTCCCCATGAGCTCTGTTGCTGTGTTCAGCAAAGCCTCGCCGTTCGATGCACTGCAGCGCTGGCTTCCCAAACTGGTGCTGGCGCCCAGCATGTTCATCGTCCTGGTGGGCTTTTATGGCTACATCCTGTGGACGTTTGTTCTCTCGTTCACCAACTCGACGTTTCTGCCCTCCTACAAATGGGCCGGCCTGGCGCAATACGCTCGGTTGTTCGACAACGACCGCTGGTGGGTCGCGAGCAAGAACCTCGCGGTGTTCGGTGGCATGTTCATTGGCATCACCCTGGTGATCGGCGTGCTGCTGGCGGTATTTCTCGACCAGCGTATCCGTCGTGAAGGCTTCATCCGCACCATTTACCTGTACCCGATGGCGCTCTCCATGATCGTGACCGGTACCGCCTGGAAATGGCTGCTCAACCCGGGCATGGGCCTGGACAAACTGCTGCGTGACTGGGGTTGGGAAGGCTTTCGCCTGGACTGGCTGATCGATCCGGATCGCGTGGTGTATTGCCTGGTGATTGCCGCCGTGTGGCAAGCCTCGGGCTTCATCATGGCGATGTTTCTGGCCGGCCTGCGGGGTGTCGATCAATCGATCATCCGCGCTGCGCAGATCGATGGCGCGAGCATGCCCAGAATCTACTGGAAAGTGGTCCTGCCGAGTCTGCGTCCGGTGTTCTTCAGCGCCGTGATGATCCTGGCGCACATCGCGATCAAGAGTTTCGACCTGGTGGCGGCCATGACGGCCGGTGGGCCTGGCTATTCGTCCGACCTGCCCGCCATGTTCATGTATTCCTTCACCTTCAGCCGCGGCCAGATGGGCATGGGCTCGGCCAGTGCGATCCTGATGCTCGGTGCGATCCTCGCGATCATCGTGCCTTACCTGTATTCCGAGCTGAGGACCAAGCGTCATGACTAGTCTCGCCACCAAACCTGGCATCAGCCTGAGTCGCATCGCGATCTACACGGTGCTGATCCTCGCCGTACTGCTTTACCTGGTTCCGCTGGTGGTCATGCTGTTGACCAGCTTCAAGACCCCGGAAGATATCAGCACCGGTAACCTGTTGAGCTGGCCGACCGTGGTCAGCGGCATCGGCTGGGTCAAGGCCTGGGCAACGGTCAACGGTTACTTCTGGAACTCGATCAAGATCACCGTTCCGGCAGTGCTGATTTCCACCGCTATCGGTGCACTGAACGGCTACGTCCTGTCGATGTGGCGCTTCCGCGGTTCGCAGCTGTTCTTCGGGCTGTTGCTATTCGGTTGCTTCCTGCCGTTCCAGACCGTACTGCTGCCGGCCTCGTTCACCCTCGGCAAGATGGGCCTGGCCAGCACCACCACTGGCCTGGTGTTCGTGCACGTGGTGTACGGCCTGGCGTTTACCACGCTGTTCTTCCGCAACTACTACGTCAGCATCCCTGACGCATTGGTGAAGGCGGCGCGCCTGGACGGTGCGGGTTTCTTCACCATCTTCCGCATGATCATCCTGCCGATGTCGACCCCGATCATCATGGTCTGCCTGATCTGGCAGTTCACGCAGATCTGGAACGACTTCCTGTTCGGCGTGGTGTTCTCCAGCGGCGATTCGCAGCCCATTACGGTGGCGCTGAACAACCTGGTCAACACCAGCACCGGGGCCAAGGAATATAACGTTGATATGGCGGCGGCGATGATCGCCGGGCTGCCGACCCTGCTGGTCTATGTGGTCGCAGGCAAGTATTTCGTGCGCGGGCTGACGGCCGGCGCAGTCAAGGGGTAATCATGGCAACGCTCGAACTTCGCAATGTAAACAAGACCTACGGCGCCGGCTTGCCCGACACCCTGAAGAACATCGAACTGTCGATCAAGGACGGTGAGTTCCTGATCCTGGTCGGGCCTTCGGGCTGCGGCAAGTCGACCCTCATGAACTGCATCGCCGGCCTGGAAAACATCACTGGCGGCGCGATCATGATCGGCGACCAGGACGTCAGCGGAATGAGCCCCAAGGATCGCGACATCGCCATGGTGTTCCAGTCCTATGCGCTCTACCCGACCATGAGCGTGCGCGAGAATATCGAATTCGGCCTGAAGATCCGCAAGATGCCGCAATCGGCCATCGACGAGGAAGTGGCCCGTGTCGCCAAGCTGTTGCAGATCGAACACCTGCTCAATCGCAAGCCCGGCCAGCTCTCCGGTGGCCAGCAGCAACGCGTGGCCATGGGCCGTGCCTTGGCGCGGCGGCCGAAGATCTACCTGTTTGACGAACCACTGTCCAACCTCGACGCCAAGCTGCGGGTCGAGATGCGCACCGAAATGAAACTGATGCACCAGCGCCTGAAGACCACCACGGTCTATGTGACCCACGACCAGATCGAGGCCATGACCCTGGGCGACAAAGTGGCGGTGATGAAGGACGGGATCATCCAGCAGTTCGGCACGCCGAAAGACATCTACACCAACCCGGCCAACCTGTTCGTGGCGAGCTTCATCGGTTCGCCGCCGATGAACTTCATTCCCCTGCGCCTGCAACGCAAGGAAGGTCGCCTGGTGGCGCTGCTCGACAGTGGCCAGGCCCGTTGCGAGTTGCCGTTGGGCATGCAGGACGCCGGTCTGGAAGATCGCGAAGTGATTCTTGGCATGCGTCCGGAACAGATCGTACTGGCCGGCAGCGAGCCGAACGGTTTGCCGACCATCCGTGCCGAAGTCCAGGTCACCGAGCCCACCGGCCCGGACACCCTGGTATTTGTCAGTCTAAATGACACCAAGGTTTGCTGCCGCCTGGCTCCGGACGCGGCTCCGCAGGCCGGTGAGACGATGACGCTTCAGTTTGATCCGCAAAAAGTATTACTATTTGATGCGCAGACGGGTGAGCGCCTGGGTGTGGCTGGTCAGACGCAAGCCGAAGGGCGCGCGCCGAACGTGGCGCAGTTCAAAGGCCGGTGAAGAGCAAATGTGAGAGTGAGCCTGTGGGAGCAAAGCTTGCTCGCGAAGAACGATAACGCGGTCATTCAAAAGACCGAGGCGTTTTCATCGCGAGCAAGCTCATCTCCCACCCAGGCTCGCTCCCACAAAAAGAAGTATGCGGTGGGTGGGGGACTGCCCACCGCAATCGTTGTAAGCGCGTTAGAAAAAATAAAAACAGTCAATAACAATAAGACGAGGAATGTAGGGATGAAGAAGAAAAACAATGCCCAGCTTATCTGCCAGTTATCAGCCGTTGCGGCGATGATGCTGGCCGGTAGCGCACATGCTGCCGACGCATTCAGCGCCGACTCGCAGTGGATGACGGGTGACTGGGGTGGTGAACGGACCAAGCTGATCGAGCAGGGTATCGACATCAAGGCCGACTATGTCGGTGAAGTGGGTGGCAACCTGCATGGTGGCTACAACAACGACAAGACCGCGCGTTACTCCGACCAGTTCGGTCTGGGCGTGGCACTGGACCTGCAAAAGCTGTGGGGCTGGGATAACACCCAGGCCAAGATCCAGCTGACCAACCGTAACGGCGAAAACATTTCCAACGACCGTGTCGGCGACCCGCGTGCCGGCACCTTGAGCTCCTCCCAGGAAGTCTACGGCCGTGGCCACATGGTCCGTCTGACCCAATTGTGGATCAAACACCAGTTCCTCGACGGCAAGCTGGACGTCAAGGCTGGTTACTTCGGCGAAGGCGAAGACTTCAACACCTTCCCTTGCGAATTCCAGAACCTGGCGTTCTGCGGCTCCCAAGTGGGTAACTGGGCCACCGGTATCTGGTACAACTGGCCAGTCATGCAGGCTGCGCTGCGCGTGAAGTACAACATCACGCCTGAGTTCTACGCGCAGATCGGTGCCTACAACCAGAACCCTTCGCAGCTGGAACACGGCAACGGCTTCAAGCTCAGCGGCAGTGGTACCAAGGGCACCGTGATCCCGGTCGAGCTGGTCTGGTCGCCGAAGGTCAACAGCCTGCCGGGTGAATACCGTGTCGGTTACTACAAGAGCACGGCCGATGCCAATGACGTCCGTGAAGACGACAATGGCAATGACGCTGCAACCACCGGCAATGCCTTCCGCAGTCACAACAGCAAGCACGGCTACTGGTTCGTGGCGCAGCAACAACTCACCACCCACAACGGTGACGCGTCCCGCGGCCTGAACATCGCAGCCAACGCGACTTTCCATGACAAGGACACCAACGTCGTCGACAACTACCAGTCGTTGATGTTCGTGTACAAGGGGCCGTTCGATGCGCGTCCTAAAGATGACATCGGCATCGGCTTCTCCCGTATCCATGTCAACGATGACGTGAAGAAAAACGCCGAGCTGACCAACGCTGCCAATGGTGTGACCGATTACAACGACCCACTGTTCGCGCCGTTGCGTGACACCGAGTACAACTACGAGCTCAACTACGGTGTCCACGTCACCAACTGGCTGACCGTACGTCCCAACCTGCAGTACATCACCCACCCAGGTGGTGTGGATGAAGTGGACAACGCGCTGGTGGCCGGCCTGAAAATTCAGTCGGTGTTCTAACGTTGTTGCGATAAGCTCCTCTCTATGTGCGCATATTTGCGGACGGCCAAGGCTGTCCGCTTTTTTTTGGGGTGTTCCCGCGTTGAGAGGTCATTTGTGGGAGCAAGGCTTGCCCGCGATGAAGCTGAATGCGGTTTGCCCAAGAACCGAGGTGCCTGTGTCGCGAGCAAGCTTTGCTCCCACAGCAGGCTCCCTCGCCATAGAAACGCGCTGTACCCGTTGAGTATTGAATGATGTCCAGGACCGCGGCTCATGCATGAGCATCCGCTACAACGCTTTTTCAGATCCTTGCGCGAGCGCCCGGTGTTTGCGTGGGAGCGCTATCGGCAGCGCGATGTGCTGGTGATCGACCATCCGCTGTGCCAGGCGGTGTTCAGTCGCCAGGGCGCGCAGTTGCTGCACTTCCAACCCCGTGGGCAGAAGCCCTGGTTGTGGTGTGCGGCGAAATGGCCCCAGGTCGGGGCGATACGGGGTGGGGTGCCGGTGTGCTGGCCGTGGTATGGCCGTCATCCGAGCGAAAACGCCTGGCCGTCCCATGGTTGGGCGCGGCTGATCGACTGGAAGTTGCTGGACAGCCGCAGCGACGACGATGGCGTGCATTTGCATTGGCAATTGCAGTTGTGCGACTGGCAGGTGGACTTGCACGCGGACCTTGGCGAACGCATGGAGCTACGCTTGAGCACCGAGCATCAAGACAGCCTGCCGTGCCAGTTGAGCCAGGCTTTGCATGCCTATTGGCGTATTGGTGACGTCGGTGAGGTAGCGCTGTCTGGGCTTGAAGGCGCGCAAGGTTACGACCATCTGAACCGTGCGGTGTGCCAGCAGGAAGGCGAGTTGCGGGTCGAAGGCGGCTGCCAGCGGGTGTTCCAGCACGAAGGCGAATTGCAGCTCAAGGACCACGCCTGGCAGCGAGCGCTGTGCATCGATACCGGCGATAGCGCCGACACAGTGGTGTGGCATCCCGGTACCCGGCCGTTGCTGGGGGTGAGCTGGGATGAAGTCAGTGAGTTTGTCTGCGTCGAAGCGGCCAGCGGCGGCACCGACAGCCTGTGCCTGGCGCCAGGGGAGCGGGCGCACCTGAGTCTGCAGGCGCGGGTGGGGGCATAGTCCAGGTACTCGGCGTTGCTGTTGGCCTCTTCGCGAGCAAGCCCGCTTCCACACGGTGAAATGCATTTCAAATGTGGGAGCGGGCTTGCTCGCGAAGACTGACTAACGGACGCCAAAGCTCCTGAGCCGAATCAGTTGAACTCATCCCCCACCGGATACCGGCTGGCATTCAGGCTTTCCTTGATCTTGCGCAGGTGCGGCTGGAAATCCACGCCCCGACGCAGGGTCATCCCAGTGGCGAGCACATCCAGCACGGTGAGCTGGATGATCCGCGAGGTCATCGGCATGTAGATGTCGGTGTCTTCGGGGAGTGGAATATTCAGGCTCAGGGTACTGGCCTTGGCCAGGGGAGAGTTTTCAGCGGTGAGGCCCAATACCGAAGCGCCGTTTTCCCGGGCGATGCGGGCCACCTCCACCAATTCGCGGGTGCGGCCGGTGTAGGAAATGATCACGAACAGCTCACCGGTGTGGGCCACCGACGCGATCATGCGCTGCATCAGCACGTCGGCATGGGCGGTCACTGCCAGGTTGAAGCGGAAAAACTTGTGCTGGGCGTCCAGCGCCACCGGGGCCGAGGCACCGAGGCCGAAGAAGTGGATCTGTCGGGCCTGGATCAGCAGGTCCACGGCACGGCTGATCAAATTTGGATCAAGTGCCTGGCAGGCACTGTCCAACGAAGCAATGGCACTGCCAAAGATTTTCTGGGTGTAGGCTTCGGGGTTGTCGTCGGCCTCTACCGCACGGCTGACATAAGCGGCGCCGCTGGCCAGGCTCTGGGCCAGTTGCAGCTTGAGCTCCGGGTAGCCGCTGACGCCGAACGAACGGCAGAAACGGTTGACCGTAGGCTCGCTGACCGACGCAGCCTGGGCGAGGGCGGCGATGCTGAAACGGGTGGCCTGCTGTGGGTTGAGCAGGATCACCTCGGCCACCTTGCGTTCTGCCTTGTTCAGGTCTTCAAGGCGACTCTGGATCTGCTCCAGTAAATTTCGCACGCGGTCCATAGAGGATTCCTAGAAAGACGGGTCTTTGATACGACCCTTTGCGGTGGCCTATCCTACTGATGGCTCCGACGGACCACCACTCGGAATCGGTATTTTCGGAAAATGTTGTGGTTATTACTACATTTTTCCTTGAGTGATGCCTTGAAAAAAGGTATTTGTAGCCTAACTTGATAAAAGAACAAACATCATGCCTTCGATAACGGTTGAACCGTGCACCTTTGCCTTGTTCGGCGCGCTGGGCGATCTGGCCTTGCGCAAGCTGTTTCCCGCCCTGTATCAACTCGATGGTGCCGGTCTGTTGCACGAGGACACGCGAATCATTGCGCTGGCCCGTGAACCCGGCAGCGAGCAGCAGCACCTGGCGTTCATCGCCACGGAACTGCGCCGCTACGTGGGTGACAAGGACCTGAACGAAACCGTGTTCGAGCGCTTCATGGCGCGGCTGACTTACCTGCATGTGGATTTCCTCAAGGCCGACGATTATGTCGCCCTGGCCGAACAGATTGGTGCGGCCCAGCAGGTCATTGCCTATTTCGCCACACCAGCGGCGGTATACGGATCGATCTGCGAGAACCTGGCGAAGGTCGGCTTGAGCGAAAACACCCGTGTCGTGTTGGAGAAACCCATCGGCTCGGACCTGGAATCCTCGCGCAAGGTCAACGACGCCGTGGCCCAGTTCTTCCCGGAGAACCGCACCTATCGTATCGACCACTACCTGGGCAAAGAGACGGTTCAGAACCTGATCGCGCTGCGGTTCGCCAACAGCCTGTTCGAAACCCAGTGGAACCAGCATTACATTTCCCATGTGGAAATCACCGTGGCCGAAAAGGTCGGCATCGAAGGCCGCTGGGGCTATTTCGACAAGGCCGGACAGCTGCGGGACATGATCCAGAATCACCTGTTGCAGCTGCTCTGCCTGATTGCCATGGACCCGCCGGCCGAACTGTCCGCCGACAGTATCCGTGACGAGAAGGTCAAGGTGCTCAAGGCATTGGCGCCGATCAGCCCCGAAGGCCTGACCACCCAAGTGGTGCGCGGCCAGTACATCGCCGGCCACAGCGAGGGCAAGGCGGTACCGGGCTACCTGGAAGAGCCCAATTCCAACACCCAGAGCGACACCGAAACCTTCGTCGCCCTGCGCGCCGACATTCGCAACTGGCGCTGGGCCGGGGTTCCGTTCTACCTGCGCACCGGCAAGCGCATGCCGCAGAAGCTGTCGCAGATCGTCATTCACTTCAAGGAACCGTCCCACTACATCTTCGCTCCCGAGCAGCGCTTGCAGATCAGCAACAAACTGATCATCCGCCTGCAACCGGACGAGGGGATTTCCCTGCGGGTGATGACCAAGGAGCAAGGCCTGGACAAGGGCATGCAATTGCGCAGCGGTCCTTTGCAACTCAACTTTTCCGACACCTGGCGTAGCGCGCGGATTCCCGATGCCTATGAGCGGTTGTTGCTGGAAGTCATGAACGGCAATCAGAACCTGTTTGTCCGTAAAGATGAAATCGAAGCCGCGTGGACGTGGTGTGACCAGTTGATTGCCGGATGGAAGAAGTCCGGTGATGCGCCCAAGCCGTACGCGGCCGGGTCCTGGGGGCCGATGAGCTCCATCGCACTGATCACGCGGGATGGGAGGTCGTGGTATGGCGATATCTGAAGTGAAACTGCCCCAGGGCGTCAGCGCCCAGGCATTCAAGAGCCCGGTGCTGTTGGCTGAAGGCCTGGCATTGAAAGTGGCCGAGCAACTGCGCGCGGCGATCGACGCGCGCGGTACGGCGGTCCTGGTGGTGTCCGGCGGTCGCAGCCCGGTGGCGTTTTTCCAGAGCCTGGCCAAGCAGGCACTGGATTGGTCGAAGGTGGTGGTGAGCCTGGCGGACGAGCGCTGGGTACCGGTTGAACATGCCGACAGCAATGCCGGCCTGCTCAAGCGTTACCTGTTGCAAGGCGCGGCGGCCAAGGCCCAGTTCCTGAGCCTCTACAGCGCCAGTGCCAATCTGGAGGCCGCCGCCGAGCAGGCGGATCGCCTGCTGGCCGAGCTGCCGCCCATCGATGTGCTGGTATTGGGCATGGGTGATGACGGACACACCGCTTCGTTGTTCCCCGACAGCCCGAACCTGGCCGCAGCCTTGGACACCCAGGGCGCTCGTCGTTGCTGGCCAATGCTGGCGCCGACCGTGCCGCACCAGCGCCTGACCATGAGCCGCGCCTTGCTGGCCTCGGCGAAGCACAAAGTGCTGTCGATTTCCGGTCAATCGAAATTGACCACCCTGAACGCTGCGGTGGCCGGTGACAACGTCGCCGAAATGCCGATCCGTGCGTTTTTGCAACCTACGTTAGAGATTTACTGGTGCCCATGAACCAAGGATCAGCCGCTATGACAACTCTACCCCCGACCGTTTCCATGGCGGACAAAGTTACCCTGATCGATGACCTGTGCGCCAAGGCGCGGATCCTGCCGGTCATCACCATCGCTCGCGAACAGGACATCCTGCCGCTGGCTGATGCCCTGGCGGCCGGTGGCCTGACGGCGCTGGAAGTGACCTTGCGTTCCCAGTTCGGCCTCAAGGCCATTCAGGTATTGCGCGAGCAACGTCCGGAGCTGGTGACCGGTGCCGGTACGGTGCTCGACCGCCAGATGCTGGCGGCTGCCGAGGCGGCCGGTTCGCAATTCATCGTGACCCCGGGCATCACTCGTGACCTGCTCGAAGCCAGTGTCGACAGCCCGATCCCGTTGCTACCGGGCATCAGCAACGCGTCCGGCATCATGGAAGGCTACGGCCTGGGCTATCGCCGCTTCAAATTGTTCCCGGCGGAAGTCAGTGGCGGTGTCGCCGCCATCAAGGCCCTGGGCGGCCCGTTCGGCGAAGTGAAATTCTGCCCGACCGGCGGCGTCGGCCCGGCCAATATCAAGAGCTACATGGCGTTGAAAAACGTGATGTGCGTGGGCGGTAGCTGGATGCTCGATCCGGAGTGGATCAAGAACGGCGACTGGGCCCGCATCCAGGAATGCACCGCCGAGGCACTGGCGCTGCTGGACTGATTGTTTTACCAAACTTCGTTGGGTGTTCTACGGCTTTACGGTGCGCTTGGTCGGCGCGCCGTTTTTTTTTGCCTGGTTTTTGGCCTAACACTGATTGGTGTTGAGAGCACCTATTCTGTGGCGAGGGGATTTATCTGTGGCGAGGGGATTTATCCCCGCTGGGTCGCGCAGCGGCCCCATTTTTTGGGGGGCTGTTGCACAGCCCAGCGGGGCGGTGCGACGTTTCGCTAAATCCCCTCGCCACAGATAATCCCCCTTGCCACAGGGGGCTATGCAGGCTATGTGCGGCTCAGCTCGATCAAGGCCCGGGTAAGCCGCTCGATATCACTCGCCAGAGTGATCAGTCCCGGCGTGATACGGATACAAGGCCCGACGCTGGTCTGGCGTACCACGGTGAAGATCCCATAGTCGTGGAGCAATCGATCGGCCATCGCCTGCTGATCCGCCTGGGCGGTAAAGCGCATCGAGGTGATGCCGCAGTAGAGTCGCCGATCATCCGGGGTCATGACTTCGATACCCGGCAGATCGCGCACCGCGCTGACCCACAGGTCGCGCAAGTAGCAGAGACGCGCACCTTTGGCCAGGGCGCCGCCCAGGGCGCGGTGTTCTTCGAACACCAGGGGCAGGGTCAGTTGGGCCGGAATATTCGGGGTACTGTGGGGCGTGCGTGAGCGGATGTCGTTGGCCGGGTAATGACTGTCGTCCATGTCCGGATCGATGTCGGCCAGGCGTTTCGGGGCGATGTACAGGAAGCCCAGGGCCAGGGGCCCGCCGATCCATTTCTGCAGATTGAATCCGGCGAACGGGATACCCATTTTGGCCAGGTCAAAATCGATCTGGCCCAGGGCGTGGGCGCCGTCGAGGATGATGTCGACATCGAACTCCCGAGCCGCTTCGGCAATGGCCTTTACCGGCATCACCAGCCCGGTGAGGTGGTTGACGTAAGTCAGCGTCATCAGTTTCAAGCGCGGGTAGCGAATGAACGCTTCCCGGTAAGTCCCCACCAGGCTCTCGAAACTGGCCGGATGCTGGTGGACCAGTTCGATCAGCTCCACGCCACGCTGGCGGGCCAGCCAGCGCATCGCGTTCTTGACCGACTGATATTCCAAGTCACAGATCAGCACCTGGTCGCCAGGTTTCAGGCCGTTGTAGTTGCGAATCAACGATTGCAGGGCGTCCACGGCACTGCGGGTCAGCGCCACGGTTTGCGCAGGCGCCTTGATCAACTCCGCGACTTGGCGGCGAATGGCCTCGCCCTGGTCATGGTCGAAATGCTGGCGCACGTACACCGAGTTGCTGCGGTTGATGAAATCGATGTTGCGCTGGTACTCCTCGACCACCGTCCGCGACATGCGTCCGAAGTAGCCGTTCTCCAGGTTCAGCGGTTCATCGGGGGCGACGTCGTAGCGGTCGACAAAGGTCTGCCAGAAAGCTTCATCGTGGGCACGCAGGGTATTCTCGGGCATGTGAGGACTCAATCAGGGGCGGGGCTTGGGTTTGCCGTGCTTGACGCGCAGGGGATCGAGCAGGTCGGACAGACCGTTGTGGTCGATTTCCTGCATCAACGCCAGCAAACCGCCCAACTCACCGTGGGGAAAACCTTCGCGGGCGAACCAGTTCAGGTATTGACCGGGCAGGTCGGCCAGGATTCGGCCTTTGTATTTACCAAAAGGCATCTGGCGCGTGACCAGCAGTTCGAGGGTTTCCGGGTTCATGGCAAATGTCTTGAATCAAACAGGTTTGAAAATACAGGCATTCTGCATGCAGGCCAAATGACAGATCATGCAAATAACGCGGATACAGATTTTGTCTGTTTAATTAACTTATTGATTTTTAAGGTTTATTTTTGTAGGTCGGAGCTGGCATGCCCGATGCAATATTCCCTGCAGGTTTTGTATTCACCAGCAAAGGAATTGAAAAATGACTGATATGAACAAAGAAGCCATCGCCGTCCTGAACGACCTGATCCAGACCAGCAAGGATGGTCAGGAAGGGTTCAAGACCTGCGCTGAAGACATCAAGCATCCACAGCTCAAGGCTCTGTTCGTGCAACGTTCCGTCGATTGTGCCACGGCTGCATCCGAACTGCAGGCGGCCGTTCGCTCGTTGGGTGGTGATCCGGAAACCTCCACCAGTGTCTCCGGTGACCTGCACCGCCGCTGGGTGGATGTGAAGTCGATGTTCACCGGCAAGGATGAGGAAGCGGTGCTCAACGAAGCCGAGCGCGGCGAAGACCATGCGCTGAAGGCCTATAGGGAAGCCATGGAGAAGATCACCAAGCACAATCTGGTCGGCATCCGCGATCTGGTTGAACGCCAGTACCATGGCGTGCAACGCAACCATGATCAGGTCAAGGCGCTGCGTAACCAGGCACGCGCCAGCTGATACACGCGCTTGATCGAAAAAACGCCAGCCTTGTCTGGCGTTTTTTTTGTGCGACTTATCGGCAAGCACATTTGTGGCAAGGGATTGATCGCCACAGATTCGGAAAAAGTGTCTTGTCAAATCCACGGGTAATCGGCTCTGGACTCAAATAGGTAGCTAGCTAATAATTGCGCTTGCCCCATCACCCCTCTTTGCAACTATCGTTACTGCAACCCCTGAAAGAGTTTCCTGAGTGCCCATTACCTTCCAGGCCTTGTTCGCCCCCGACCGCCTCGCTGTGCAGTTCGCCATCAAGACCGTACTCGGTGGTGGGCTGGCGCTATGGCTGGCACTGCGCTGGGGGTTGGAGCAGCCGTCGTGGGCGTTGATGACCGCGTTCATCGTGGCGCAGCCGCTGTCGGGGATGGTGGTGCAAAAGGGATTGGCGCGGCTGCTCGGTACCCTGGTGGGGACCGTCATGTCGGTGGTCTTCATGGGGTTGTTCGCACAGACCCCCTGGTTGTTCCTGTTGGCGCTGGCCTTGTGGCTGGGGCTGTGCACGGCCTGTTCGACGTTGCTGCGAAGTGCCTGGTCCTATTCGTTCGTGTTGGCCGGGTACACAGTGGCGATCATCGCCTTGCCGGCCATTTCCCACCCTCTGGGGGTGTTCGATCAGGCAGTGGCGCGCTGCACCGAAATCAGTCTGGGGATTGTCTGTGCCACGGCCGCCAGTGCCTTGCTCTGGCCGTTACGGGTCGAGCGACAGCTGGCGGGCCAGGCCCATGCCGCCTGGCAGAGCGGCATGCAGGCGGCCCGTGCCACCCTGGCCGGCGACGCCCAGGCACGCAAGGGCTTGCTGGAGATTCTTGGCAGGATCGTCGCGGTGGATGCCCAGCGCGAACATGCCTGGTTCGAAGGCAGCCTGGGTCGCCAGCGCGCCCGGGCCATCAGCGGCTTGAGCCAGAAATTGCTGATGCTGCTGCGCGTTGCCCGTTCGGTGCGTCGGCAATGGAAGCAACTCGAACCCGCAGAAGCCGAGGCCCTCCAACCCTGGATGAACGAGGTTCAGCAAGCCCTCGATGCCGACACGGCGACGCTGCAAGCCTTGCGACCACGGGTGCTGGACGCCTCTCACGATCCCTCGATCAGCTCGGCGCAAAGTTACTGCCTGGCACGTTTCGCCTTGTTGCTCGACACCGCGCTGGCCGCTTGCGCGGCGCTGGCGGCGGTGCGAGAGGGCAGGGAGGCATCGGATCCGCCGCGGACCTTGACGCCCCATCGCGACGTGTCCCTGGCCATGGTATTCGGTGCCCGTAGCGCCTTGGCATTTCTGGCGGTTTCCTGCTTCTGGCTGGCAACGGCCTGGCCCGCCGCCAGCGGCGCGTTGGTGTTGACGTGTGTCGTGTGCAGCCTGTTTGCCAGCCGCGAAAACGGTGCGCAGATCGGCATGAGTTTCCTGCGGGGCATCCTCTTGGCCGTGCCGACGGCGTTCGTGGTCGGCGAGATCCTGCTGCCGCAGTGGAGCAGCTTCGCCATGCTTTGCATGGCCATGGGCGTGCCGTTGTTCTTCGGTGCGCTGGGCATGGCCAAGCCGCCGATCTTTGCCACGGCCACGTCGTTCTGCTTGCATTTTGTGGTGCTGATATCACCGCTCAACGCCATGAAGTACGACGTGGCGACATTCTTCAATAGCGCTCAGGCGATGATGATCGGCGTGGGGGCGGCGGTATTGGCATTCAATCTGCTGATTTTGCGCGATCCGGCCTGGCACGGCCGTCGCCTGCTGGCTGCGACCCTGGATGACCTGGTGCGCCTGACCCGGCGCAACTTGAGTGGCGCCGAGAGCTGGTTCGGCGGACGCATGGCCGATCGGCTGTTGCAGCTGGCGCGGCATTACCCCGAGCTGCCGGTCCCGTCGCGCAGCCGTTGGGATGATGGATTGCTCGGCCTGGATATCGGCGATGAGCTGTTGCACCTGCGTCTGAGCCTGGCCGTCGCCCAGGTGTCCGACAGCCGGGCGCAACGGCGCTATTTCGAAGCGCTGGAGCAGGTGCTCGAACGCGGCCCGTCCGGTGAGCAGGCCGATGCGTTGGCCCCGGCCAGCGCCGAGTTCCTGAAGGTGTTGTCGACAGAGCCCCCCGGCGATGCGCTGAAGTTGGCGCAGGGCGCGGTGGTGCAATTGCAGAGCAGCTGGCGCGCCTGGTGTCGCCAGCACGAACCGGAACGACGGGAGCACAGCCATGGGCTTGCGTGAATGGTCGATTGGCGGGGTGTTGCTCAGCCCGTTCCTGATTTATGTGGTGCTGGCCTTGCTGGTGACCGGTGCATTGCGCCTGTTGCTCAGCCTGGTGCCGGCCGGGCGTTGGATCTGGCACGAAGCCTTGTTCGACTGCGCCCTGTATGTCTGTGTCCTGACAGTGATTACCCTGGTCCTCGGGCCGTTATAAGGAGTTGAACATGCGTACCTCCGTACGTGTCGCCATTACGCTGGGCGTGGTGGCATTGGCGATTTTCGCCGGGTTTCACCTGTGGCAGTACTACATGCTCACGCCCTGGACCCGGGATGCGCGGATTCGCGCCGACGTGGTGGTGATCGCCCCCGACGTGTCGGGCTGGGTGCGTGAACTCAAGGCGGTGGATAACCAGCAGGTCAAGGCCGGCGATCTGTTACTGAGCATCGACCGCGAACGCTTCGAAGCCGCCGTGGAGAAGGCCAGGGCAGTGGTTCAGACCCGCCAGCAGCAACTGAGCCTGCGCGAGCATGAAGCCAGTCGCCGTGCCGCCCTGGGGCCCCAGGCCATCAGTGCCGAGCTGCGGGAAAATGCCCAGATCAACGCCGGCATCGCCCGGGGCGAGCTGCGCGAAGCCCAGGCCGAGGCCAAGGTCGCCGAGCTCAACCTGGCTCGCAGCCAGGTCTTGGCGCCTCGTAGCGGTCACATCACCAACCTGCGGCTGGCCGAAGGCAATTACGTCAACGCCGGGCAGCCGGTCATGGCATTGATCGACGATTCGACGTTTTATGTGCAGGCCTATTTCGAAGAAACCAAACTGCCGAGGATCCGCGTGGGCGATCCGGTCAAGGTCTGGCTGATGAGCGCCGGTCATGCCCTGGAAGGTCACGTCGAAAGCGTCAGCCGTGGCATTACCGATCGCAATACCAACCCGGACGCGCAGTTGCTGGCGGAAGTTGAACCGACCTTCAACTGGGTGCGCCTGGCCCAGCGGATACCGGTGCGGATCAAGCTGGACAAGGTGCCGGAAGGGGTGAACCTGAGTGCGGGGATGACGGCGAGTGTGCAGGTGCAGGAGCACGATCAATAACTTGTCGCAGGACCTGTGGGAGCAAGGCTTGCCCGCGATGAAGTGAATGCGGTCTACCTTGAAATCGAGGTGCCCTGATCGCGGGCAAGCCTTGCTCCCACAGAAGGGATGAATTCCCTTGCGATAATCAGCCGATGCTGATCGCCGGCAGCGTCGGCAAGGTCACGGTCTGCTGTTTGCGCGGCGCGAGGATCTCGGCTTCGCCATCCACCACCAGCTCATCGCGCTGGTTGAACACGCGGGTGGCGATGCGTACGCGAAACTTCGGCAGCTTTTCCAGGATCTCCAGGCGTACGGTCAGGGTATCGCCGATCTTTACCGGTTTCTGGAAGCTCATCTGCTGGCCGATATAGATGGTGCCGGGCCCAGGCAGCTCGCACGCCACCGCGGCGCTGATCAGCGCACCGCTGAACATGCCATGGGCGATGCGCTCCTTGAACATGCTCGCCGCGGCGAATTCGGCGTCCAGGTGCACGGGGTTGTGATCGCCCGACATGGCGGCGAACAGCTGGATATCACGCTCTTCGACGGATTTGCTATAGCTGGCGGTCTGGCCGACTTCGAGGGCTTCGTAAGGGGTGTTGGTAACCTGGGTCATCTGTTTCTGATCCTGTGGCGGGTAAGGGAAAAAGCGCTGGCAAGCTACTCGCTTCGTGGCGGGCGCTTGTGGTTCAGGGCCTGGGCAATCCAGGCCAGCACATCGGCCGTCACTTCATCGCGGTTGGTTTCGTTGAACAATTCGTGCCGGGCCTGTGGGTAAATCGTCAATTGCAGGTGCTGGCTGCCGGCGGCGCGCAGGACGTCGGCCAGATCCTTGAGACGCTTGCCGTCGCTTACCGGATCACATTCGCCGCCAATGACCAGCAACGGCAGGTCCGGATCGATCTGGGCGAGATTGGACGCTTTGCTGATTTGCTGCAAGCCACCGAGCAGGTCGACCCACAGCTGATTGCTGCAGCGAAAGCCGCACAGTGGGTCGTGGACGTACTTGTCCACTTCGACCGGGTCGCGGCTGAGCCAGTCGAAGGGCGTGCGGGTTGGTTTGAATTTCTGATTGAAACTGCCGAACGACAGCCATTCGATCAAGGCGCTACGCCCGGTGGCACCCTGGCGCCAGCGTTCGAAGCGGGCAATCAGGCGGGCGGTGCGATACAGCGCCACCGGTTGGAAATTGGAACCGCTGAGAATCGCCCCATGCAGGCTTGCGCTGTGATGCAGCAGGTACGCCTGGGCGATGTAGCTGCCCATGCTGTGGCCCAGCAGCACGATTGGCGTGTCGGGATGTTGCTGGCCGATGTGATGGTTGAGGCTGGCCAGGTCGCCGACCACCTTCGCCCAGCCATCCTCGTCGGCATAATGGCCGAGGAGCGCCCCCTCGCCGGTCTTGCCATGGCCGCGCAGATCCGCAGCGTAAACACCGTAGCCTTCGTCGCACAGGGCCTGGGCCAGGCGCTGATAGCGGCCGCTGTGTTCGGCCATGCCGTGGGCCAGCAAGATCACCGCCCGAGGCGTGGTTTGCGGCAACCACTGATTGACGAACAGGCGGCTGTGATCGGTTGCGGTCAGCCAGAACGTTTGATGAGTCATGACGATCCTTTACAGGGGAGCATGCGCAATGTTGCTCCATTGTATAGCGCATCCGTTGCGTCTCGCCTGATCAGGCCACACGTAGGCGGCAAGATTCACACAATCTATGACACAAATTGCCGTATTTGCCTGATTGGCCAGAGCTGCTAGTGTCCCAAGAGCTCCGCTTCTGCGAGTCGTAAAGAAGCGGCCCGGGATAGGTTCAGGTAAAGAGGATAAAAACAATGCAGCCTGATTTCTGGAATGACAAACGCCCGGCCGGCGTGCCCCTGGATGTCGACCTCGGGGCCTATAAGTCGGTCATCGAGGTGTTCGAGCGTTCCTGCAAGAAATTCGCCGACCGCCCGGCGTTCAGCAATATGGGCGTGACCCTCACGTATGCCGAGCTCGAGCGCCATAGCGCAGCCTTTGCCGGTTACCTGCAAAGCCATACCGATCTGGTTCCCGGTGACCGTATCGCGGTGCAGATGCCCAATGTCCTGCAATATCCGATTGCCGTCTTCGGTGCCTTGCGCGCCGGATTGATCGTGGTCAACACCAACCCGCTGTACACCCCGCGGGAAATGCGCCACCAGTTCAAGGATTCCGGTGCCCGGGCGCTGGTGTACATGAACCTGTTCGGAAGCAAGGTCCAGGAAGTGATGCCCGACACGGACCTGCAGTACCTGATCGAAGCGAAAATGGGCGACCTGATGCCCACCGCCAAGGGCTGGCTGGTCAACACCGTGGTGAACAAGGTCAAGAAGATGGTCCCGGCGTATTCGCTGCCCCAGGCCATTTCCTTCAAGAGCTCCTTGCGCCTGGGGCGTGGCCAGGCCATCAAGCCACTGAAGGTCAGCCTCGACGACATCGCGGTGTTGCAATACACCGGCGGCACCACCGGGTTGGCAAAGGGCGCGATGCTGACCCACGGCAACCTGGTGGCCAACATGCAGCAGGCCCGGGCCTGCCTGGGACAGCTCGGCGATGACGGCCAGCCGCTGCTGCGCGAAGGCCAGGAGGTCATGATCGCGCCGCTGCCGCTGTACCATATCTACGCTTTCACGGCGAACTGCATGTGCATGATGGTGACCGGCAACCACAACGTGCTGATCACCAATCCACGGGACATCGCGGGCTTCATCAAGGAGCTGAAGAACTGGCGTTTCTCGTTATTGCTGGGGCTCAACACGTTGTTCGTGGCGCTGATGGACCATCCGGATTTCAAGACCCTGGACTTTTCCCACCTCAAGGTCACCAATTCCGGCGGCACCGCGTTGATCAAGGCCACCGCCGAGCGCTGGCAACAGATCACCGGTTGCGGCATTACCGAAGGGTATGGGCTGACCGAAACCTCGCCGGTGGCGAGCGCCAATCCTTATGGCGGTAAATCCCGGCTGGGCACGGTGGGGATGCCAGTGCCGGGCACGCTGATGAAAGTGATCAACGATGATGGCGTCGAGCAGCCCCTGGGCGAGCGTGGCGAGCTGTGCATCAAGGGCCCACAGATCATGAAAGGCTACTGGAACAAGCCTGAAGCCACCGCCGAAGTGCTGGACAGCGAAGGCTGGTTCAAGTCCGGTGACATCGCGGTGATCGACCCGGACGGTTTCGTGCGGATCGTCGATCGCAAGAAGGACATGATCATCGTCTCGGGTTTCAACGTGTACCCCAACGAAATCGAAGACGTGGTGATGGCCCACCCGAAGGTCGCCAATTGCGCGGTGATCGGTGTGCCGGACGACCGCTCCGGGGAGGCGGTGAAACTGTTCGTGGTTGCGCGGGAGGCGGGCGTCAGCCTCGAAGAACTCAAGGCCTACTGCAAGGAGAACTTCACCGGCTACAAGATTCCCAAGCACATCGTGTTGCGAGAGTCGCTGCCGATGACGCCGGTGGGCAAGATCCTGCGCCGGGAGCTGCGCGATATCGCGTGATGTAGACCAAGCACATACCCTTGTGGGAGCGAGCCTGCTCGCGATAGCGGTGGATCAGTCATGGGAATATTGGCTGACACACCGCTATCGCGAGCAGGCTCGCTCCCACATGGGCTTCTGGGGTTTAAACAAAAAAGAAGGCCGGATTCAGAACGTTCCTACAGTTCGTAGAATTTTTACTCTAAAAATGACCATTGCATATTCTTGAGTCGGATTAGTGACCGTGTCGGCCACTTTTGGCTCTAGTCGACCCTTGGCAAAGCTGCTACTCTCGGCGCGCTTTTGTGACTTCTCGGCCTTCATCCAAGCCAGATTCACCAACAAACACACCAATAATAATCGCATCAAATGCGGTGAGAATTCGCGTTGCTGAGGAGTGGGCTTCCATGATCGAAGACTTTTGGAAGGATAAGTACCCAGCTGGGATTGCTGCCGACATCAATCCAGACGAGTATCCGAATATTCAGGCGGTGTTGAAGCAGTCCTGCCAACGCTTCGCCGACAAGCCGGCATTCAGCAACCTCGGCAAGACAATCACCTACGGTGAACTGTACGAATTGTCCGGTGCCTTTGCCGCGTATCTGCAACAGCATACCGATTTGCAGCCGGGCGATCGAATCGCCGTGCAATTGCCTAACGTTCTGCAATACCCGGTGGCAGTGTTCGGGGCCATTCGCGCCGGCCTCATCGTGGTCAATACCAACCCGCTGTACACCGCGCGGGAGATGGAGCACCAGTTCAACGATTCCGGCGCCAAGGCACTGGTGTGCCTGGCGAACATGGCGCACCTGGCCGAGACCGTGGTGCCGAAGACAGGCGTCAAGCACGTCATCGTCACCGAGGTGGCCGACCTGTTGCCGCCGCTCAAGCGGCTGCTGATCAACAGCGTGATCAAGTACGTCAAGAAGATGGTCCCGGCGTATCACCTGCCCAAGGCCGTCAAGTTCAACGACGTGCTGAGCAAGGGCCATGGCCGGCCAGTGACCGAAGCCAACCCGGGCAGCGATGACGTGGCCGTGTTGCAGTACACCGGTGGCACCACCGGCGTGGCCAAGGGGGCGATGCTGAGCCACCGCAACCTGGTGGCGAACATGCTGCAGTGCAAGGCGCTGATGGGTTCCAACCTCAATGAAGGTTGCGAAGTGCTGATCACGCCGCTGCCGCTGTACCACATCTATGCATTCACCTTCCATTGCATGGCAATGATGCTGATCGGCAACCACAACATCCTGATCAGCAACCCGCGCGACCTTCCGGCGATGGTCAAGGAACTGTCGAAGTGGAAGTTCAGCGGTTTCGTCGGCCTCAATACCCTGTTCGTGGCACTGTGCAACAACGAAGGTTTCCGCAAGCTGGATTTCTCCGCGTTGAAAGTCACCTTGTCTGGCGGCATGGCCCTGCAACTGGCCGCTGCCGAGCGCTGGAAAGCGGTCACCGGTTGCCCGATCTGCGAAGGCTATGGCATGACTGAAACCAGTCCGGTGGCCACGGTCAACCCGATCCAGAACATCCAGGTCGGCACCATCGGCATTCCGGTGCCATCGACGCTGTGCAAGGTCATCAATGACGCAGGCGTCGAACTGCCTCTGGGCGAAGTCGGCGAGCTGTGCGTCAAAGGTCCGCAGGTGATGAAGGGCTACTGGCAGCGCCAGGAGGCCACCGACGAAATCCTCGACAGCGAAGGCTGGCTCAAGACCGGTGACATCGCGCTGATCCAGCCGGACGGCTACATGCGCATTGTCGACCGCAAGAAGGACATGATCCTGATCTCCGGCTTCAACGTGTACCCCAACGAGCTGGAAGACGTGCTGGCGACCCTGCCGGGCGTGCTGCAATGCGCCGCCATCGGTGTACCGGACGAGAAGTCCGGCGAGGCGATCAAGATCTTCATCGTCGTGCGACCCGGAGCCACGCTGACCAAGGAGCAAGTGATGGAGCACATGCGCGCCAACGTCACCGGCTACAAGGTGCCCAAGGCGGTCGAGTTCCGCGATGCGTTGCCGACCACCAATGTGGGCAAGATCCTGCGACGTGAGTTGCGGGATGAAGAGCTCAGGAAGTTGGGTGTGAAGAAGTGAATTGCGTGTAAACAAAAAGCCCCGCCGAAGCGGGGCTTTTTGTTGGGTGGCTACTTGAAGCGACGCCGTGTGGGAGTGAACTGTGGGAGCAAGGCTTGCCCGCGATGAAGTTGATTCGGTCTGCTTGGCGTCGTGGTGCCTTCATCGCGGGCAAGCCTTGCTCCCACATAATCCCCAAGCTACATACGTCGGCGGTCGGGGTTACAGCCTGAACTGCGCAAAATCCAGGTTGGTGCCTCCCGGTCGCAGGTCTTGCAGGTACGAATCCCTGTCGGCGCTCAGCTCCAGGCTCAAGGCCGCCTTGCGCTTGCCTTGGTTGCGCACTTCCAGGCCTTCCATTTTTTCCCGCAGGAACACGGTCGGCACTTTCAGGTGCAGCAATTCGTCGGTGGCCGGAGTGTGCAGGAGCAGATGAATCCATTCGTACTGGCCGACAGCCAGGCGGGTCACCGGGATGTTGAACCAGAAGATGTTGCGGTTGCGGTTCAATTCGCTGAAATGGCAGTTGTTGACGCCCAGGACGGCGCCGCCCAGTTCCTGGTTTCTGCGGGCGATGGCCTGCTTCTTATCGAGTTTCATAACGTTCCTACGGGATTAAAGCTTCGGGCCGGGCCTGAATACATGCGGCATTCTCGACGGTTGCCGGGCAAACATAAAGCCCTGCCGGTGCGAAGAATGAAACTTGCGCTGTGGGGCATTGGTCAATTCTGCGTCGGGATGAGATTGTCCCAAAGTCGCCAAACAGGCTACTTTGAGGTAAAAAACGCCCCTTGAGTCGCCACGCGACCCCTTTTTTGCGGCGAAAGGAGACGCTCATGATATTTCCGGACATGAAAGGCTTGCCTTTGCATCGCGTGATGATGCGTACGGTGACCGAGTTTCTCGACGACGAGATGTCGACCTACGCCTCGGCACTGGCCTACCAGATGCTGTTTTCCCTGTTTCCTTTCATCCTCTTTCTGATCGCGCTGATCGGCTTCCTGCATCTGCCGGATTTCTTCTCGTGGCTGCGCCTGCAGTCGGAGCTGGTGCTGCCGCCCCAGGCGCTGGAGCAGGTCAACCCGGTGATCGACCAACTCCAGCAATCCAAGGGCGGGCTGTTGTCGGTGGGTATCGTGGTTGCGTTGTGGACCGCCTCGGCCGGGGTGCGGCTGATGATGAGCGCCATGAACGCCGCCTACGATGTGGTCGAGGGACGTCCGGCCTGGAAGCGCTTTCCGCTGTCGATTTTCTATACGGTCGGCATCGCCGGCATGCTGCTCATCGCGGCGGCTCTGATGGTCCTCGGTCCGCAGGTGATGGAGTGGATTGCGGCCCAGGTCGGGTTGGAGGAATTCATCGTCACGCTCTGGACGATCGTGCGTTGGCCGGTGATCGTGATCCTGTTGATGGTGGCGGTGGCATTGATCTACTACGTGATGCCGGACGTGAAGCAAGAGTTTCGCTTCATCACGCCGGGCTCGGTGCTGGCCGTGGTGGTCTGGATCATCGCCTCCCTGGGCTTCGCTTTTTACGTCAAGACCTTTGCCAACTACAACGCCATGTATGGCAGTATCGGCGCGATCATCGTGTTGCTGCTGTACTTCTATATCTCGGCGGCGGTGCTGTTGCTGGGCGCGGAGATGAACGCGGTGATCGAACACATGTCCGCCGAAGGCAAGGAGCCTGGTGAGAAGGTGCCCGGCGAGCACTGGAAGCACCATGTCTCGGGACTGGCGCGCGACCACTCCATCAAACCGGACGCCGATCCGAACGCAGAAGAAGCCCGACCATGATTCGAGAAATCCTCAAGATGGGCGATGCGCGCCTGCTGCGAATCGCTCCACCGGTCCCGCCGCAGATGTTCGACACCCCAGAGCTGTGGCAATTGATCGACGACATGTTCCAGACCATGGAAAGCGTCGGCGGCGTCGGCCTGGCGGCGCCGCAGATCGGGGTGGACCTGCAACTGGTGATTTTCGGCTTCGACCACAGCGAGCGTTACCCCGATGCGGAGGCAGTGCCCCAGACCATCCTGATCAACCCGCTGATCACGCCGCTGAGCCCGTTGCTGGAAGAAGGTTTCGAAGGTTGCCTGTCGGTGCCCGGCCTGCGGGGGGCGGTCGATCGCTTTCAGCACATCCGTTACGAAGGCTTCGATCCCAAGGGCGAGCCGATCGTGCGGACAGCCTCGGGCTTTCATGCACGGGTGGTGCAGCATGAATGCGACCACCTGATCGGGCGCTTGTACCCGTCGCGGATCACTGACTTCAGCAAGTTCGGGTTTACCGAAGTGATGTTCCCGGATCTGGACCCGACGGCCGACGACTGAACCTTCACCTCAATCACTTGTGGGAGCGAGCCTGCTCGCGATAGCGGTGGGTCAGCTTGCATCGTTGTGGAATGTCCTGCCGCCTTCGCGAGCAGGCTCGCTCCCACAGGGCATCAGGACCGGCTTCCCGGCTCCAACCCCATCGCAATCATCGGCTTGCTGCGGGCATACCGGCTCAGGCGCTCGGCCATCGCATAGGGCAGGGCGGGCTCGAACGTGAAGCCGTGCCGTTCATAGAACCCGCGCAATTCCGGGTGGCAGAACAGCCAAACCGGTGCGTCCACGGCTTTCACCGCTTCGCTGATCAAGCGTGCCGCGACACCTTGCCCACGGTGTGCCGGGTCGACAAACAACCCCGTCAACCAGTGCCCGCCCGCCACTGATCGCAAGCAGAGGGCGGCGACGATGTCATCCTGCCTCGCCACCCACAGCTGCGCGTCACGCACGGCTTTCATCGAGGATTGATGGGCGCGGTAGAACTTGTTCATCAGCGGCCACAGCGGTTCATCGAGCAGCACATAACGGATTTCGGACATGGCAACGTCGTGGAGGGGGAGGAGGGCAGATTATAAGGGAACACGTTTCGATAAACCTGTGGGAGCAAAGCTTGCTCCCACAGGTTTTGCACTCCGGCGGCTCATCTGCTGGCCGCCGGCGGGCTCAGAGGGACGTGAGGAGCATCGCCGCGGCCGGATCCTTATCGCCCGTGTCGCGCTGTTCCTGGGTCTTTTCCACCTGCGCCATTGCGGACTTGTCCTGCATGCGCTGGGCAATTTCCTGGCCGACCGCCAGTTGCTTCTCGGGTGGCATCGCCTCGTATTCTTCTTCGCTGATGCCCATCTCGGCGAGAATGGCGTCACGCAGACGCTCTTCAGGCGTCTTGCTCATGTAGTCCTTGAAGTCCTTCAGTGCCGAACTGTCGGTCTGGTGCGCCGGGGCATCCTGGGCAGCGGTGGTCTGCAACTGCACGCGGGTCTTGGCGAACGCCTCATCGACATTGTCGCTGATGGCCGTGGCCGCGTTGACCTGTTGCGTAGCCTGTTGGGTGACGGACTCCCGCACCTGGGCATTGCCCTGGCTCGCCTGGGCCTGCACGTTATCGCGCAACGCCTGTAGCGCGGCGCTTTGCAGGCCGCTGGCGGCGTCGGCGGTCGGGTCCTCGCCCGGACGCTTGAGCGGCAGAATCATCGCTTGTTGTTTGGCACTGACCAACATGATGGGCACCTGTAGGTAATGGCTGAGCGATGGGCAGGAGCAATTCCCATGCCGACGCCGGGTGCCCCGTGTTTCGAGGGATGCAGGGCGGTGGGCGAGGCGAAGCGGCCAGCCCTTGCCGTTGACCGGCAGGGATCGACCGCCTCGGCGCGGCGAGGGGGAGGGGTCAGGTACTTTCGCGAATCTTGAGCTCGAACCCCATGTCCACCACGGGTTGGGCGATGCGGTTGCCTGCCATCAACGTCAGCATCTGTTCGGCGGCACGGCGGCCGATGGCTTCCCGTGGCGTGCTGATGCTGCTCAGGCGCGGCACCATGTGGGCCGAGGCGGGCAGGTCGTTGAAGCCGAGGACCGAGATCTGTTCGGGAATCCTGATGCCACAGCGCAAGGCTTCGAACAGGGCGCCATGGGCGAGGTCGTCGTTGCCGAAGAAAATCCCATCGACATCCGGGTGGCTGGCCAGCAGTTGCAGGAACAGTTCGCCGCCCAGGCCCACCGATGACGGGCGCGGTGTCAGCAGCTCCAAGTCCGGGTCGTACAGCCCGGCCTTCTGCAGGGCCCGGCGAAAACCTTCGCCGCGCAACAAGGTGCGCTGGTCCAGTTGTGCGCCGATGTAGGCCAGGCGTTTGCGACCGCGGGAGATCAGGTGTTCGGCCGCCGTCTCGCCGGCCTTGAGCTGGGAAAAGCCGACGCAGTTGAGCCCCGCCCCGGGGTCCAGTTCCATCATGTAGACACACGGAATGTTGCTGGCCTCGATCATGCGGCGGGCGCTTTCAGTGCGGTCGAAACCTGTCAGCAGCAAGCCACGGGGCTGATAGGCCATGTAGTTGCGCAGCAGGTCTTCTTCTTCATCCCGGGAGTAGTGATAGTTGCCGATCACCACTTCGAAGCCCTTGGGCCTCAAGACACGGTGAATGGCTTCCAGGGTGTCGATGAACAGCAGGTTGGACAGCGACGGCACCAACACCACCACCGAATGGCTCTGGGCCGAAGCCAGGGCGCGGGCGGCGGGATTGACGACATAATTGAGTGCCTGAGCCGCCTGTCGGACCTTTTCCACCAGGTCGGTGGCCACGGTGCTGACGCCGCGCAAGGCACGGGAGGCGGTGATGGGGCTGACACCGGCCAGGCGTGCGACTTCGTTGAGCGTAGGGCGACCGGTGGTGCGGGTATTCTTATCGTTCTTGGGGACGGTCATCAGGTGGCTTGCCAAACAAAAATCAAGGCACTAAGGTAGCGCTGTCTCGACGCGGCTGCAAATGCGCGAGTGGGGTTTGCCTGAATCCCATCCGTTGGTGTCGTGAACGAAAATGCTGCAACCACAAAAATGACAAGAAGGCGTCGGCAACTTCTGCTTTTGCTGCGGTGTCATAACTGGCAAAGGTAGCGCTGTCTGCGCGCTGAGGTGTTACATGAACAATCCCATCACCGCCCTGGTCATCATGGGCGTTGCCGGTTGCGGCAAGACTTGCGTCAGCCAGGCCCTGTGCCAACTGAGCGGCGCCACCGCCATCGAAGGCGACACATTCCACCCCGCGGCCAACATCCAGAAGATGAGCGCCGGTATTCCCCTGAACGACGACGACCGTGCCGGCTGGCTAGACAGCCTGTGCGATGAGTTGCGCCGCATCGACGCCAAGGGCGAGCGTCCGGTGTTGACCTGCTCGGCCCTCAAGCACAGTTATCGCGAGCGTCTGCGCAGCGCCTTGCCTGGCCTGGGTTTCGTGTTCCTGGAACTGACGCCCGAAGTGGCGGCCGACCGTGTGTCCCATCGCCCCGGCCATTTCATGCCGTCGACGTTGATCGACAGTCAGTTCGCCACCCTTGAATCCCCCGTCGGCGAACCTCTGGTCCTGGCCCTGGATGCGTCCAGCCACGGCGTCGATGAGCTGGCTCGCCAGGCTTACACCTGGTGGTTGGAACACGGTTTGAAGCTGGCCAGTTGAACTCGATCATTTTTGCGTCAGAAAGATAGCGCTGTCCCGACGGCTTACAAATAACTGCTTCAATAACAACAACAAATCAGGAGACACCCCTCATGTTTGGCATGTCCCACGAGACGTTCCTACTGCTCGATGCAGTGGTCACGGTGATCGGACTCATCCTCCTCATCACCCAGTTCAAATTCCACCCGTTCATTGCCCTGACCATCGCGGCCGCGTTTCTCGGCCTGACGTCGGGCATGCCGATCGGCACCATCATCAAGGCCTTCCAGGATGGTTTCGGCGGCGTGCTGGGCTTTGTCGGGATCATCCTGGCCCTGGGCACCATGCTCGGTAAGATGATGGCCGAGTCGGGCGGGGCGGATCAGATCGCCCAGACCTTGATCCGCGCCTTCGGCAAGGACAAGGTGCAGTGGGCCATGATGTTCGCCGCGTTCCTGGTGGGGATCCCGCTGTTCTTCGAAATCGGTTTCGTGCTGCTGATCCCGCTGGTGTTCATCGTGGCGCGCCGCACCGGCGTGTCGATCATCAAGATCGGTATCCCGCTGCTCGCCGGCCTGTCCGCGGTGCACGGCCTGGTGCCGCCACACCCGGGCCCGCTGCTGGCCATCGGCGTGTTCGGTGCCGACATCGGCAAGACCATTCTCTATGGCCTGATCGTAGCCTTGCCGACCGCCATCATTGCCGGTCCGATTTTCGGTACGTTCATCGCCAAGCACATCCCTGGCCACGCCAATCAGGAGCTGGTCGATCAATTGGCCCGTGAGCCCGAGGCCAAGGAACTGCCGAGCTTCGGCATCACCCTGGTCACCGTGCTGCTGCCAGTGTTCCTGATGCTGCTCAAGACCTTTGCCGACGTGGTGCTGCCGGACGGCAACATCTTCCGCACCTTCATGGACCTGATCGGTCACCCGATCTCGGCACTGCTGCTGGCCTTGCTGCTGTCGCTGTACACCTTCGGCCATCGCCAGGGCATCGGTTCCAACCAGATCCTGAAGTTGCTCGACGCGAGCCTGGCACCGACTGCCGCGATCATCCTGATCATCGGTGCCGGTGGTGGCTTCAAGCAGATGCTGGTGACCAGCGGCGTGGGTGACGTGATCGGCCATATGGCCGTGAGTGCGCAGATTTCGCCGATCCTGCTGGCCTGGCTGGTCGCAGCGGTGATTCGTATCGCCACCGGCTCGGCCACCGTCGCCACCATCACTGGCGCAGGCATCGTGGTTCCGGTGGTAGGGATGATTCCAGGTGTGAACCGTGAGCTACTGGTGCTAGCCACCGGCGCCGGTTCGTTGATTCTGTCTCACGTCAATGATGCGGGCTTCTGGCTGGTCAAGCAGTACTTCAACATGACCGTGGCCGAAACCTTCAAGACCTGGACGGCGATGGAAACCATCCTGTCGGTGGTGGGGTTGGGCTTCATCCTGTTGCTGTCGCTGGTGGTCTGAAGGCCCAGCACAAACAACTGTGGGAGCGAGCCTGCTCGCGATGGCGGTATGTCAGAAGCATCCATGCAACTGACCCACCGCTATCGCGAGCAGGCTCGCTCCCACATTGGGCTTGTATCAGGTGTTGGTCTTGCCGACCAACCCATCCGCCCGGAACATTGCCCGGATCCCACGCACGGCCTGGCGGATCCGGTCCTGGTTCTCGATCAGCGCAAAGCGCACATGATCATCCCCATATTCGCCGAAGCCCACGCCCGGTGAGACGCAGACCTTGGCTTCGGCCAGCAGCTTCTTGGCAAACTCCAGCGAGCCCAGGTGGGCATAGGCCTCGGGAATCTTGGCCCAGACGTACATCGACGCCTTGGGGTTCTCCACCATCCAACCCAGTTCATGCAGGCCCTTGACCAGCACATTGCGGCGCTGGCGGTACTGCTCGGCGATGTCGCGCACGCATTGTTGGTCGCCTTCCAGCGCGGCGATGGCGGCCACCTGCAAGGGCGTGAAGGTGCCGTAGTCGTGGTAGCTCTTGATCCGTGCCAGGGCGCTGACCAGTTCCGGGTTGCCGACCATGAAGCCAATGCGCCAGCCGGCCATGTTGTAACTCTTGGACAGAGTGAAGAACTCCACCGCAATGTCTTTTGCGCCGGGCACCTGCATGATCGATGGCGCTTTCCAGCCGTCGTAGACGATGTCGGCGTAGGCCAGGTCGTGGATCACCAGCACATCGTACTGCTTGGCCAGGGCGATGACCCGTTCGAAGAAATCCAGTTCCACGCACTGGGCGGTGGGGTTGGACGGGAAGCCCAGGATCATCATCTTCGGCTTGGGAATCGAACCGCGAATGGCCCGCTCCAGTTCGTCGAAGAAATCCACGCCCGGTATCAGCGGCACCGAGCGCACCTGGGCGCCGGCGATCACTGCGCCGTAAATATGGATCGGGTAGCTGGGGTTGGGCACCAGTACCGTGTCGCCCTGGTCCAGGGTCGCCAGCATCAGGTGGGCCAGGCCTTCCTTGGAGCCGATGGTGACGATGGCTTCGCTTTCAGGGTCGATGTCCACCTCGTAGCGGTCCTTGTACCAGCGCGAAATGGCGCGGCGCAGGCGCGGGATGCCTTTGGAGGTGGAGTATCCATGGGTGTCTTCACGCTGGGCGACGGTGACCAGTTTTTCCACGATGTGTGGGGGCGTGGCGCCGTCGGGGTTACCCATGCTCAAGTCGATGATGTCTTCGCCGCGCCGACGCGCAGCCATCTTCAGCTCGGCAGTGATATTGAATACGTAAGGGGGGAGTCGATCGATGCGCGCAAAGCGGCGCGGCGAACCTTGTTCGGCCATTGTTGCCTCGAGATACGTGAGCGCCCGGAACCGTCCGAGCGACGTTGGCCACTGCGGTGGCCTGCGGCGCAAGATAATGGCCGCCATGGCCGCTTGTCCAGTGGCGGCCCACAACTATTTTCGACGACACTGTCGACCCGTCCGTGGAATGCGTGCGGACTGCTCAATTCGCCATACCCAACCCGAACGGAATGATGATGGAATTTTCCAGCGGTTTTTTGCTGAGTCTCTCCCTGTGCCTGGACATTGGCGTCGCCAATATCGCGATGATCACGCTTGCCATGCAACGTGGTTATTTCCAGGGTTTTGCCCTGGGCCTGGGCACCTGCGTGGGCGACTTGGTCTATGCGGTGCTGGCCCTGGCCGGCATGACGGTGTTGCTGCAGTACGAAGCGGTGCGCTGGGTACTGTGGATCGGCGGTTCGGTGCTGTTGCTGTATTTCGCGGCGAAAATGGTCCATTCGGCGATTTATCACGGCGCAGTGCTGGAACAGGCGGGTGAGGCGCGGGGCAACTCCTCTGGCCAGGAATTTCTGCGTGGGATCTTCCTGGCCATGTCGTCGCCCAGTGCCATCCTCTGGTTCGCGGCCGTGGGCGGTACGCTCATCGCCCGCTCAGGGGGTGGCACTGTGCTCAGCTCGATACTTTTCCTCGGTGGTTTCCTCTGCGCCGGGCTGCTGTGGAGTGCAGGCCTGTGCCTGGCTGCCACCCAGGGCGGAAAATTATTGGGGGATAAATTGCTGCGTTATTCCTATTGGGCATCCGCTGCGATCTTCTGTTATTTCGCTGTTTACGTGATCGTTTCTGGCTACAACGAGTTTGTAGGGGCCTCTGTAGCGACGTTGGTTCCCGCGGCCTGATAAGCGAAACGGCCCTGGCATTCATGGTTTGGCTTCTATACTGCCAAACCCGACCTCATGTTTTGCGGAGTGTTGACGCATGGAAAAGCCCCAACGCGATTACACAGCCGAGCCACGCTTCGAACACGGAAACTTTCATCTTATCGCCGGTTTTGGCGGCCGTTTTACCCAGGAAACCGCCCAGGGTATCCCCCTGCTCTGGGAAAAGTTTCTGCCCTGGCTCGGTAACGTGCCAGGGCAGAAAAGCGAAGTTACCTACGGTGTGTGTTGCAACCCGGACGGGAACGGCGGATTCGAATACATCGCCGGGGTGGAGATCAGTCGACTCGACGATCTGCCGGAACAGTACCGCTGGATCGAAATCCAGCCCGCTCACTATGCGGTGTTCGAACACCATGGGCCATTGAAGAGCCTGCAGGACACCTTTCACTACATCTGGAATGTCTGGTTGCCCCAATCGGGTCACGAAGCGGCGGACGCTCCGGAGTTCGAGCGCTACAGCGAAGACTTCAACCCCAAGACCAACGAAGGAACTCTGGAGATCTGGATACCGCTCAAAAGCTAGTGGCCTGTACGGTTAATTCGAGTACTCAAATTAGCCACACAGGCCACTAGGGCCCTGGAACATCAAGCCCATCCGCCGCTCATAACCGATGCGGCCCTTGTAGGCTTCGCCACAGTCGATCCAGCCCATTTGGGTGTACAGGCCAATAGCCGATTCGTTATCGGCATCGACCGCGAGCTCCAACCCCCTGATTTCCGGCCAGGCCGCACGCGCCACTGCGGGCAGTGCTTGCAGGCAGGCCCTGCCGTGACCCTTGCCCTGGGCCCGGCGATCGACCTGCAGGGCATGCAGGGTTGCGCTGTGCTCATCGGCCCAGGCGGGCAACATGGGCGGACGCTTGAGCAGCAGGAACGCCACCGGCGCGCCGTCGACCAGCAACGCGAAACCCTTGACCCCCGGGCAGGGCCGGGACAGCAACATGTGCAGTGCACCGTGGATATCGCCGGAGAACCGGATCTGTTCGGGAAGGAGCTCGATGGCTTCCACCTGTTGGCGCTGGGCAGCGCTCAGATTTTCATAGTCGACAAGTTGAGCAGTCACAGTCACGTCCGTTGTTTGTCTGCAGGATGGAGCGCAATTCTAGCGAATTTTCTTCCTTGAATTATTTTCATCCGAGATGTCGATTCGCCGTCTCCCCAAACGACAAAGGGTGTCTTCAACAAAAACTGTGGAGAATCACCATGAACACCCAAGCCACCGAAACCGAAATCCAGGCCCTGATCGATACCTATCGTCAGGCCGTCATGGCCAAGGACGTTGAAAAAGTCATGGCGCTCTATGCCGACGACATCGTCTCGTTCGACGCCATCCAGGCCCTGCAATTCAAGGGCAAGGTCGCCTATCGCGCCCATTGGCAGGCCTGCATGGAAATGTGCCCCGGCCCGCACAAGTTCGACTTCCACCAGGTCAAGATCAACGTGGCGGACAGCATCGCTTTCGCCCATTGGCTGGCCTATTGCGGTGGCACCAACGACAAGGGCGAAGAACAGGCGTGCTGGATGCGAGTGACGGCCTGCTACCAACGTGTGGCGGGACAGTGGAGGATCGTCCATGAACATTGGTCGGCGCCGTTCGATCCGATGGCGGGCACGGCGATCTTCGATCTTCAGCCCTGATCGTCGGTTTTTTCGCCGCCGCGTCCTTCTACCGTCATAGTTGATCCGTTCGATCCCGGAGTTTTCCATGAAGTACTTATGCCTGGTGTATAGCAACGAACAAACGCTGCACAGCTCGCCCGACAGCCCGGAGGACGCCGAGTGCATGGCCTACGCCGAGTCGATCCAGGGCAGCGGGCGGATGATCGCCGCCGAGGCCCTGGAGTCGGTGCAGACCGCGACCACCGTGCGCATGCGCGGCGGCAAGCTGTCGATCACCGACGGACCGTTCGCCGAGACCAAGGAACAACTGGCGGGTTTCTATCTGATCGACGCCAAGGACTTGAACGAGGCCATCCAGGTCGCCGGCAACATCCCGGCGGCCCGGGTCGGTTGTGTCGAAGTCCGACCGGTGCGCCAATTGAACCCCTGAACAACAATCACAAACAGGATTCGATTCATGAACCTCACACCTGCTGCTTTCGAGTTGTCCATCAGTCGGCTGATCGATGCCCCGCGCCAGAAGATCTTCCGAGCCTGGACCGAGCCTGCCCTGCTGGTCCAGTGGTGGGGGCCCCACGGCATGACCACGCCGGAATGCGAAATGGACCTGTGGGTAGGCGGTCAGTTTCGCACCCTGATGCGTGCGCCTGACGGCAGCGAATACCCGAGCATGGGGGTGTTCCTGGAAATCGTCGCCCCCCGGCGGCTGGTGTTCACCGATGCGTTCGTGCCTGGCTGGGTGCCCTCTGGCAAGGCCTTCATGACCGCCGAGGTGGTGCTTGAAGAGGAGGGCGGAAAAACCCGCTACACCGCCCGAGCCCTGCACTGGAGCGAAGAGGACCGGCAGGCCCACGAGGCCATGGGGTTCCATGACGGCTGGGGCCAGAGCCTGGACCGGCTCGAAGCGTTGGTCACCCAAGGCATGCCCGACTGATGTCGGCCGATGTGGTCAAGGCGCGGGTCGAGCAGGTCTATCGGCAAGACTCGCGGCGGATCCTGGCGACGCTGATTCGCTTGCTGGGGGATTTCGACCTGGCGGAGGAAGCCCTGCACGAAGCCTTCTTCATTGCGGTCGAGCGTTGGCAACGTGACGGTGTGCCGGACAACCCTAGGGCCTGGCTGGTGTCCGCCGGGCGCTTCAAGGCCATCGACAGTTTGCGCAGGCGAGCGCGCTTCGCGGCGTCCCAGCCAATGCTGATCGCCCAGCTCGAGGCGCTTGAACAGTCTGACTGGAGCGACGAAGACGTGGAAGACGATCGTCTGCGGCTGATTTTCACCTGTTGCCATCCGGCCCTGGCGGCGGATGCCCAGGTGCCGTTGACGCTGCGGGAAGTCTGCGACCTGACCACCGAGGAAATCGCCCGTGCCTTCCTCGCCGCACCGGCCGCCATCGCCCAGCGTATCGTGCGGGCCAAGGCGAAGATTCGCGACGCGAAAATTCCCTACCAGGTCCCGTCCCGTCCGGAACTGCCCGAGCGCTTGGACAGTGTGCTGCGGGTGATCTACCTGGTGTTCAACGAAGGTTACTCGGCTTCGATGGGCGCCGAATTGACCCGAGAAGACCTGACCCGCGAGGCCATTCGCCTTGCACGGCTGCTGATGGAGTTGTTGCCTGAAGCCGAGGTCATGGGATTGTTGGCGCTGATGCTGTTGCACGAATCCCGGCGGACGGCGCGCACCTCGGACACTGGTGAGTTGGTGCTGCTGGATGAACAGGACCGCTCCTTGTGGAATGCACAACTGATTGCCGAAGGCTGCGGTTTGGTGGAAGCCGCGTTGAATACCCGCCGGTTTGGGCCTTATTGCCTGCAAGCGGCGATTGCCGCTGTTCACGCCGAAGCGCCTACCGCGCAGGAGACCGACTGGCCGCAAATCGTCGGGCTTTATGACGTGCTGCTGCGGGTCATGCCGTCACCGGTGATCGAACTCAATCGCGCCGTCGCTCTGGCCAAACGTGACGGGCCGGAGGCGGGATTGCGCCTGATCGAGGCGATCCTGGGGCGTGGCGACTTGCTTGACTATCATCTGGCTCACTCGGCACGGGCGGAATTCTGCCGGCAGTTGGGGCGAGTGGAAGAGGCGAGGGCGGCTTATCGGCGTGCGCTTGAATTGACACAGCAACTGCCGGAGCGACGGTTTCTTGAGGGGCGATTGGCGGAGTTGGCCAAGCAATAAACCTGTGGGAGCGGGTTCTTCTGCCCATGAAAAAGGCGACCCGGAGGTCGCCTTTTTCAGTCAGCCCAGCGTCGATCAGAACTCGTGATCAGCGTTGTCCGGGTTCAGGTCGCTGATGCCCAGTTTGCCGGCAGCCTGTTCGATCGAACCGGTCTGCTTGACCAGGGCGGCGATGGCGTCGCGGACGATCTGGTTGCCGGCGGTGTTGCCGGCAGCGATCAACTGGTCGTAGTGCTCACCCTTGTTGGCGTGATCGACCATGACCTGGATCTTGGCTTCGGTATCGGCCAGGTCGGCCTTGAGCGCGGTATCCGCGGCCGGGTCGGCCTTGGCCACCAGGGACGACAGGCTGGCGCCGGTCATCTTGGTACCGTCGACGCGGGTGTATTCGCCCAGGTACACGTTACGCACGCCCTTGGCGTCGTAGAAGTGCGAGTTGTGGGTGTTGTCGCTGAAGCAGTCCTGCTCGTCTTCTGGCGAGTTGGCTTCCAGGGATACCTTCATGCGCTCGCCCGCCAGTTCACCGAGGGACAGGCTGCCCATGCCGAACAGCATCTTGCGCAGGCCGCTTTCGGCCGGCTCCGCTTCCAGGGTGGCGCGGTAGTTGTCGGCCACGTTCGGCTTCCAGTTACCGACCATTTCTTCCAGGTCGCTGACCAGCAACTGGGTCACGGACTTGAGGTAGGCACGACGACGGTCGTTGTGGCCGCCAGTGGCGCCGGCGCCTTCCAGGTAATCGGAAGCCGGGCGGTTGCCGGCGCCCGGGCCGGTGCCGTTGAGGTCCTGGCCCCACAGCAGGAATTCGATGGCGTGGTAGCCGGTGGCGACGTTGGCCTCGGAACCGCCCAGCTCATTCAGGCTGGCGAGTTTTTCCGGGGTGATGTCCTTCACGTCGACCTTGTCTTCACCCACCTGGACTTCGGTGTTGGCGATGATGTTGGCGGTGGCGCCTGGGTTGCCCAGCGCATGCTCGTAGGATTTGTCGACGTAGTCGATCAGGCCTTCGTCCAGGGGCCAGGCGTTCACCTGACCTTCCCAGTCGTCGATGATGGTGTTGCCGAAACGGAACACTTCGCTCTGCAGGTAAGGCACGCGTGCGGCGACCCAGGCAGCCCGGGCGGCTTTCAGGGTGTCGGCGTTCGGCTTGGCCAGGAACGCGTCGACGGCGGTTTGCAGGGTTTTTGCGGTAGATTCGGCATCGCTGTAGACGGCATAGACCATATCGGCATAGTGCGCGACGACAGCCTTGGCGGCGGCTTCGTCGAGCTTGCCGGCGGCAGCAGGGGCGGTCGGTGCCGCGGTGCTGGCGGCAGGCGTCGGCGCTTGCGGCGCGGCAGCCTTGTCCTTGCCTTCGCCGCAGCCGGCGAGGGAAATGGCGATGGCCAGCAGACTGGCGGTAGCCAGGGGCATACGAATCATGGCAAACATCCTGCTTCGAAAATGGATGGGACTGGCGCAAGGGCGCGCAAAGCTGCGACATAATGCGAAAGATTTGCATTATGTGTAAAGAGCTGCGGCTGTAAATATTTCTTATTTAATGTACGCGGATCGCAGGCTTGGCCAGTTCCTACAGAAAGATGCAATTTCTCTGTAGGAACTGGCCAAGCCTGCGATCTTTAGAGCGTCAGAGAATGGAGGCCTTGCTGCGCTGCGCCTGCTTCAGATAAACACCCAGCTCCCGTGCTGGCAGGGGTTTGCTGTAGTAGTAGCCCTGACCTTCATGGCAGCCCTCGGCGATGATGTAGGCTTCCTGTTCGACTGTCTCGACGCCTTCGGCGATCACCTGCATGCCGAGGCTTTTACCCAGTTGGATGATGGCGCGGACAATGGTCGCGTCGTCTTCGTCGTCGAGCAGGTCCTGGACGAAGCTCTTGTCGATCTTGATCTTGTCCAGCGGCAGGCTCTTGAGGTAACTCAGGGACGAATAGCCGGTCCCGAAGTCGTCGATGGCAATCAGCGCGCCGGAACGGCGCAGGCTCAGCAAGTGCTGGGCAGCGGTGGTGATGTCTTCCATCAGGCCGGTTTCGGTGACTTCGAGTTCCAGGCTGCGAGGCGGCAACCGGTACATCTGCAGGAGGTTGTTCACCACCCGGGGCAGTTCGGCATGGTGCAGTTGCACCGTGGACAGGTTGACCGCCATGCGCATTTCGACGAAACCCTGGTCGTGCCAGTCGCGCAATTGCTTGCAGGCCTGGTCCAGCACCCATTCGCCGATGGCAATGATGGTGCCGTTCTGCTCGGCCAGTGGAATGAACAGATCCGGCGGCACGAAGCCGTGTTCGGGATGGTGCCAGCGAATCAGCGCCTCGGTGCCCACCACCCGCAAGTCGCGATAGCTGATCTGGGGTTGGTAGACCAGGGTGAATTGGTTGCGGACCAAGGCCTCGCGTAAATCTTTCTCCAGCTCCCGACGGCGGCGCATTTCGCTGTCGACGCTGGCGATGTAGAACTGGTAGCGGTTGCGCGAGCGGGACTTGGCCAGGGTCATGGTCTGCTCGGCTTTCTGCAACAGCTTCTCGGTGCTGTCGCCGTCTTCGGGGAACAGCGTGATGCCAATGGTGGCGCGCAGGCGGATTTCCTGGTCGTCGAGGGCGAAGGGCGCCTCCAGGTCGTCGAGGATGCTTTGCGACAGCTCGGCGGCTTCGTAAGGTTGCTCGATGTCGGCCTGCACCAGGGCGAACTGGTCGCCTCCCAGCCGTGCCAGCGCACCCAGGCGTCCGCTGTGGGCCCGCAACCGATCGGCCAGGGCCAGCAACAGCTGGTCGCCGGTCTGGTAACTGAACTGTTCGTTGATGCTCTTGAAGTCATCCAGACCCACGCACAGCACCGCTACCCGGCGTTGCAGGCGGCCGGCATCCACCAGGATCTTGTCCAGTTGCTGCTGGAGCTGCTGGCGGTTGGGCAGGCCGGTGAGGAAGTCGTACTGGGCCATCCGCAGCAGACTGTTTTCCGCTTCGTGGCGCAGGTGTGTATTGCGTTCGATGGAGGCGAGCAATTGGTTGGCCGTGTTGATCCACAGGCCCAGTTCGTTCTGCTCGTGGCCGCGCAGCTGCGGAATCTTGTGGGCACTGGGGCGATCGGGATTGATTTCCGTCAGGTGCTCGATGATCCGCGACAGCGGCTTGGTCAGCAGCCAGTGGTAGACCAGGTACAACACCAGGCCCATGGCCAGGGCCCGCAACATGCCGGAGATGAAAATGATCACGGAACTGATGATGAACCCCTGGCCGTAGGTGGCGGTGTCCAGGGTGATGCTCAGGTCGCCGTAATATTCGCTGTAGGGGCCACGGCCGACCAATTGTGTGGTGAAGGTGCGTTCCTTGCCCAGGATCAGGTCGGTCAACCAGCGGCTTTCGGAATGCTGCAAGGGCCGGCTTTTTTCGGCGAGCATGGTTTCGTGAGGGTGACCAATGGAGGCCATGCGCACGGCCTCGTCCTGGAACAGCCCTTCGATCACTTGCATGCCCATTTCCCGGTCGAGGCTGTAGACGGCCTGGGTCGAGGGGTCGCGAAACATATCGAGAATGCGCTGGGCATCGCTGGCGACGGCCCGGTTGGTTTTGTAGGCATCGAACACGATCTGAGCGCAGCTCAAAATCATGCCAACGATCAATGCCGAAAGGAGCACGACCCGGAGCAACTTCACAGACAAGCTGTTCTTGAGTTCCAGCTTCAAAGAGGGATTCCTTGTACCGTGCGGGTAGCGTCAAGTTGCCATGAGTATTGGCAATCCTGTGATGTCAGTCAAAGGGACAATCAAACACAAGGGATTTTGCCTGGAACATGGCCGATATGCGGTTTTTCCAGAGTGATTGCTCTACGGTCATTGTGTCGGTTGCAGAGGCCCGTAACTTGAGGCCTTCAGGGATTTTTTGTTGGGATTCGGACGTGAGGTCATCCGCGCGAAAACGAGGGCGAGCATTTATACCGGGCAAAAAAAACCCGGCAAGGTGCCGGGTTCTTTTGTCGGGCGTCGGATCGAAGCTTAGGCGGTGAACGCCTTGCCTTCGAACTGCTCGGCCACGAATTTCCAGTTGACCAGGTTCCAGAACGCTTCGACGTATTTCGGACGAAGGTTGCGGTAGTCGATGTAGTAGGCGTGTTCCCAGACGTCGCAGGTCAGCAGCGGGGTGTCGCCACTGGTCAGCGGGTTGCCGGCGCCGATGGTGCTGGCCAGGGCCAGGGAGCCGTCAGCCTTTTTCACCAGCCAGCCCCAGCCGGAACCGAAGGTGCCGATGGAAGTCTTGCTGAATTCTTCCTTGAACTTGTCGAACGAACCGAAGGCCTTGTTGATGGCTTCAGCCAGTGCGCCGGTAGGTTGACCGCCGGCGTTAGGCGCCAGGCAGTTCCAGTAGAAAGTGTGGTTCCAGACCTGAGCGGCGTTGTTGAAGATGCCGCCCGAGGAAGTCTTGACGATTTCTTCCAGGGTCTTGCCTTCGAACTCGGTGCCAGGCACCAGGTTGTTCAGGTTCACGACGTAGGTGTTGTGGTGCTTGTCGTGGTGAAATTCCAGAGTCTCTTTGGAGATGTGCGGCTGCAGTGCATCGTGTGCGTAGGGCAGCGGCGGCAATTCGAAAGCCATGGTGATTCTCCTAATCAGGTCAGTTGCGGTGAGCGCAAGGCCGATCACGGGCGGCCGGACTAGCGCCGGGGAGTTTGTACTCTTTGCGGCGCAGGGTCGGATCATAGCACCGGGGGTGCGGCATAACCACGCAACAACTGTGTGGGATAGAGGTTCCAGAGCGGTTTCGAATAATCAGCCCATGACGATCAGCTGCACCGCCACGGTGAACATCATCACCGCCACCAGCAGGTCGAGGATCCGCCAGGTGCTCGGGCGAGCCAGCCAGGGGGCCAGCCATGCGGCGCCGATGGCCAGGGTGAAGAACCACAACAGCGAGGCGCTGGCGGCGCCCACGACATAGGCGCCGGGCACACTCTGCTGGGCACCGAGGGAGCCGATCAGCAGCACGGTGTCGAGGTAGACGTGGGGATTGAGCAGGGTCACGGCCAGCGCACTGAGCAACACCGCCCGCAGTGAGCGCACGGCCTGGCGTTCGCCTTGCTGCAGGCTTTGCGTCGAGCAGGCCCGACGCAAGGCGACGCTGGCGTACCAGAACAGGAACGCCGCGCCCCCCCAGCGGGCAATCGCCAGCAACAACGGGCTCTGGGCCAGCAGTGTAGCCAGCCCGAATACGCCGGCCATGACCAGCAGCGCGTCGCAGGTGACGCACAGCGCAGCCACGGGCAAATGATGTTCGCGACGCAGGCTCTGGGCCAGCACAAACGCGTTCTGGGCGCCGATGGCCATGATCAGCCCGAGGGCCACCAACAGCCCGTTCACATAGCTTTGCCACATAAACATTACTCTCCGTTCGCGGCCAATTGCTGGAGTACCGTCATGGCCTGTCCGGCGTCGTCGTGACCAACGAACAGATGGTCGTGGTAGTAACCGGCGATCACGTTGCAACTGATGCCGGCATTGCCCAGCGCCGTGGCGAAGGCTGCGGTCAGGCCTACGGCCTGCAGGGCCGAGTGCACATTGAGGGTGATCCACGCGGCGACGTAATCGAAGCTCAGCCCGGCTTTCTGTGCCTGGGATTTTTCCAGGATCACCGTCAGTCCCTCTCGCTCGAGAAAGCTGCCAATGATCATGATGTCCGCCGGTACCCGGCCGTCGGGCAGGCTACAGAACACGTATTCGCCCTGATTGAGCTGCGGGCTCATGCTGCGCAGCAGGGTTTTCAATGATGTTTCGCCAGACATGGCTCGCTCCTTCCAGTGAATGCTGGTCATTTTCCGGTCGAAAGCTGTATAAGAAAAACCAATATTGCTGATTGCTCATTAGGAATACTGATGTTCGATTACAAGTTGCTGGCGGCCTTGGCTGCCGTGGTGGAGCAGGCCGGTTTCGAGCGTGCGGCCCAGGTGCTGGGTTTGTCGCAATCGGCTGTTTCCCAGCGGATCAAGCTGTTGGAGGCGCGAGTCGGCCAGCCCGTGTTGGTACGCGCCACGCCGCCGGCGCCTACCGAGATCGGTCGCCGTTTGCTCAACCATGTGCAGCAGGTGCGCTTGCTGGAGCGCGATCTGCAAAGCCTGGTGCCGGCACTGGATGAAGATGGGCTGCCCGAACGTCTGCGCATCGCGTTGAATGCCGACAGCCTGGCGACCTGGTGGGCGGCGGCCGTGGGCGATTTCTGCGCCGAACATCACCTGTTGATGGATCTGGTGGTCGAGGATCAGACCGTCGGTCTCAAACGTATGCGCGCCGGCGAAGTGGCGGCGTGTCTCTGCGCCAGCGAGCGCCCGGTGGCCGGGGCCCGCAGCGTATTGCTGGGCGCCATGCGCTATCGTGCGCTGGCGAGCCCTGCCTTCATTGCCCGGCACTTCCCCAATGGCGTGCGCGCCGATCAATTGGCTCGCACGCCGGCCCTGGTGTTCGGTCCGGATGACTTCCTGCAGCACCGCTACCTCGCTTCCCTCGGCGTCGACGGCGGCTTCGAGCACCATTTGTGTCCGTCTTCCGAAGGTTTCATCCGCCTCGCTGAAGCCGGGCTTGGCTGGGGCCTGGTGCCGGAACTGCAGATGCGTGAACAGCTGGCGCGTGGGGTGTTGGTGGAGTTGCTGGCAGATAAACCGATCGATGTGCCGTTGTACTGGCATCATTGGCGTAATGGTGGGCGGTTGCTCGGGTTGTTGACCGATCAATTGATTCACTGCTCGAAGCGCTGGCTGGTGCCTTGGGGACCGCAATGAGCGTCAAGCCGCAAGCGGCGTACAGATTAATTGGCCGTGGCGGCTCGATGCCCGCCACTGCACGGGTTGGGAGCATTCATGAAAATTCTGGTTACCGGCGCAAGCGGCTTCATCGGCGGGCGCTTTGCGCGTTTCGCCCTTGAGCAGGGCCTGGATGTACGGGTCAACGGACGCCGGGGCGAGAGCGTGGAGCACCTGGTGCGTCGCGGTGCGCAATTCGTCCCGGGGGATCTGAGTGATCCGCTGTTGGCCCGTGATCTGTGCCTGGACGTCGACGCCGTGGTGCACTGCGCCGGTTCCGTGGGGTTGTGGGGCCGCTATCAGGATTTTCATCAGGGTAACGTCCAGCTCACGGAAAACGTTGTCGAGGCCTGCCTCAAGCAAAAGGTCCGGCGCCTGGTGCACTTGTCGTCACCCTCGATCTATTTCGACGGTCGTGACCACTTAGGGCTGACCGAAGAGCAGGTGCCCAAGCGCTTCGGGCATCCCTATGCCGCCACCAAGTACCTGGCCGAGCAGAAAGTCTTCGGCGCCCAGGAGTTCGGTCTTGAAGTGCTGGCGCTGCGACCGCGTTTCGTGACCGGTGCTGGCGACATGAGCATCTTCCCGCGCCTGTTGAACATGCAGCGCAAGGGGCGGTTGGCGATTGTCGGCAATGGTTTGAACAAGGTCGACTTCACCAGCGTGCACAACCTCAACGAGGTGCTGCTCAGCAGTCTGCTGGCCACCGGTTCAGCCTTGGGCAAGGCCTACAACATCAGCAATGGGGCGCCGATTCCGCTGTGGGACGTGGTCAACTATGTGATGCGGCAGATGGACGTCCCGCAGGTCAGGCGTTACCGTTCCTACGGGCTGGCCTACAGCATGGCCGCGTTGAACGAAGGGGCCTGCAAGGTGTGGCCGGGCCGGCCCGAACCGACGCTGTCGCGCCTGGGGATGCAGGTCATGAACAAAAATTTCACCCTCGACATCAGCCGGGCCCGGCATTATCTCGATTACGATCCGAAGGTCAGCCTGTGGACCGCTCTCGATGAGTTCTGCACCTGGTGGAAAGCCCGCTGATCGGTCCGTCATGAACCGAGTGCCGGGTTCGGGGTCAATCGGTGCGGCGGGCGAGGGGGTTATACTCGGCGCATCAAGCCATTACTGGTTTTTCAAAGGTTGAATCCATGCCCACGCGTAATGATGAACACGACGACTTCGACGATGTACCGAGCCTGCGGATGCGTGCCGACATCCCCGATGACGATGACTTCCTGCCCAACCGTCAGCCTCATGTGCAAGCGCGTCCGACGCCCGTGGCGGCAGCCAGGGTCAAGGGGGCCAGCACTGGGCCGCTGTGGGCGCTGGTTGGCGCGTTGCTGTGTGCGTTCGGTTTCCTGGCCTGGTGGAGCTTCCAGCAGATTTCCCTGATGGAGCAGCAGTTGGTGGCGACCCAGGAAAGTTTCGCGCGGATCAGTGAGGACGCGGCGGGACGCTTGCAGGACATTTCCGGCAAGGTGGTGGCCGGTCAGTCCAATGTCATGAGCGACAGTGAAGCCTTGAAGCTGCAGGTCAAGCAGTTGGACAACAAGCTGCAAGACCAGGCCCGGCTCTTCGAAAGCAAGTTGCAAGAGCAGTACAAACAACAGCAAGCCACGTTCGGTCCATCCGCCGACCTGGACAAGGAGCTGGCCCAGCTTATTGCCCAGGCCACTGAACAGCAGAACGCCACGACTCAGCTGCAAGCTTCCAATAAGGAGCTCCAAGCCCAGCTCAAGACGCTGGCGGCTGAAGTGACCACGCTGAAGAACCAGGGTGAAGGCGGCGTGCTCGATGCCCAGCTCAAGAGCATCGGTGCCGACATCACCGCCCTGAAAAGGAATAACCAGAACCCTGCCATCGAACGCTTGGAGCAGGAGATGATGGTGCTCAAGAGCCAGCAGGATAACCGCTCGGGCGGCGGCACGGCCGAGTTCGATGCCTTCCGCGGCCAGGTCACCCGCAACATCAATACGCTGCAAGCGCAGATCCAGAACCTGCAACAGCAACTCAGCGCTCGGGGGCAGTGACGGGTTTTTTTGGTGCTTGCTGTTCGGCGCTGTTCCCTGCGGGATAAGCAGCATTTGTATACGCCGCAATCCCTGTGGGAGCGAGCCTGCTCGCGATGGCGTCAGTCCAGCCAATATTCCATGACTGACCCACCGCTATCGCGAGCAAGCCTGCTCCCACAGCGTTTCGGGGATGTTTGTGAAAGGTGGGCTCGGCGCACAAAAAAGGCCCGCAGCGCTGCGTAATGCCAGTCAGTTAAGCCACAAACCTGTGGGAGCAAAGCTTGCTCGCGATTGCGGTAGGTCAGTCAGCAACAATGTTGACGGGTCCATCGCTATCGCGAGCAAGCTTTACTCCCACAGGCGTTGCGCCGTTTGATCCTTAACTGACTGGCATTACGCAGCGCTGCGGGCCTTTTTTGTGTTGCCAGGGCTGATCAGCCCGCCACCAACACCCGGATCGCTTCCAGGCGCAGCGCAGCTTTTTCCAGCATCGCCAGGCCTTGTTCGCGCTGTTGGCGCAGGGCCATCAGTTCGCTGTCGCGCACGGTCGGGTTGACGGCTTGCAGCGCGGTCAGGCGGGCCAGTTCCTCGTCAGTATCGGCCGCCAGGCGGCGCTGGGCTTCGGCCACGCGCTCGGCGTGCCGTGGGGCGATCTTCTCTTCACCGGCATTGATGCGCGGGGTGAGCTGGTCACGCTGGGCCTGGATGAACTTGTTGGCACTGGCGCGCGGTACGCTCTCGAGCTGGTCGTTCAAGGTCTCGAACGAAACCCGGGCCGCCAGATCGTTACCGTTGGTGTCCAGCAGGCAGCGCAGGGCGGCCGGTGGCAGGTAACGGCCGAGTTGCAGCGCACGCGGGGCAACCACTTCACTGACGTAAAGCAGTTCCAGCAGCACGGTGCCGGGCTTGAGGGCCTTGTTCTTGATCAGCGCCACGGCCGTGTTGCCCATGGAGCCGGACAGCACCAGGTCCATGCCGCCTTGCACCATCGGGTGTTCCCAGGTGATGAATTGCATGTCCTCGCGGGACAGCGCCTGGTTGCGGTCATAGGTGATAGTCACGCCTTCGTCGTCGCCCAGCGGGAAGCTGGCATCGAGCATTTTTTCGCTTGGCTTGAGAATCAGCGCGTTGTCCGAATGGTCCTCGCTGTCGATGCCGAAGGCGTCGAACAGGGTTTCCATGTAGATCGGCAGGGCGAACTGATCGTCTTGTTCAAGAATGGCTTCCACCAGTGCGTCGCCTTCACCGGCGCCGCCAGAGTTGAGCTCCAGCAAACGGTCGCGACCGGTGTGCAGCTCGGTCTCCAGGCGCTCGCGTTCGGTGCGGGCCTCGTCGATCAGCGCTTGCCATTGGCCATCGTCGGCCTCGTCCAGCAAGGGCAGCAGGCGTGGGCCGAACTGATGCTGCAAGGCGTTGCCGGTCGGGCAGGTGTTGAGGAAGGCGTTCAACGCCTCGTGGTACCACTGGTACAGCCGCTCCTGTGGACTGGTTTCCAGGTACGGCACGTGCAACTCGATGGTGTGCTTTTGCCCGATTCGGTCCAGACGGCCGATCCGCTGTTCCAGCAGGTCCGGGTGAGAGGGCAGGTCGAACAGCACCAGGTGATGAGCGAACTGGAAGTTGCGCCCCTCGCTGCCGATTTCCGAGCAGATCAGCACTTGTGCGCCAAACTCTTCGTCGGCGAAATACGCAGCGGCACGGTCTCGCTCGAGGATGTTCATGCCTTCGTGGAACACGGTGGCCGGGATGCCGGAGCGCACGCGCAAGGCATCTTCCAGGTCCATGGCGGTTTCGGCATGAGCACAGATCACCAGTACCTTGGTGCGCTTGAGCATTTTCAGTTGGTCGATCAGCCATTCGACACGTGGGTCGAATTTCCACCAGCGTTCTTCTTCGCTGGCGTCCGGCTGGGCCTGGAAGCTGACTTCCGGATACAGCTCGGCATGATCGCCCAGGGGCAGCTCGAGGTATTCGTCCGGGCACGGCAGTGGATAGGCGTGCAGTTTGCGTTCCGGGAAGCCCTGTACGGCGGCACGGGTATTGCGAAACAGCACGCGGCCAGTGCCGTGGCGGTCCAGCAGCTCGCGAACCAGACGGGCGCTGGCTTCGCTGTCGCCATCGTTGACGGCGGTCAGCAGCGCTTCGCCTTCATTGCCCAGGAAACCGTGGATAGTCTTGTGGGCTTCGGGCGAGAGGCGGCCCTTGTCCAGCAGCTCCTGCACGGCCTCGGCCACCGGGCGGTAGTTTTCGCTCTCGGCGCGGAAGGCCTTGAGATCGTGGAAGCGGTTCGGGTCCAGCAGGCGCAGGCGGGCGAAGTGACTGTCCTGGCCCAACTGTTCCGGGGTTGCGGTCAGCAGCAGTACGCCCGGGATCGTCTCGGCAAGCTGTTCGACCAGCGCGTACTGCGGGCTGACCTGATCTTCGTGCCACACCAGGTGATGGGCTTCGTCGACCACCATCAGGTCCCAGCCGGCGGCGAACAGCGCGTCCTGGGCCTTCTCGTCGTCCACCAGCCATTCCAGCGCCACCAGCGCCAGTTGCGTGTCTTCGAACGGGTTGCTCGCATCGCTTTCGATGAAGCGTTCTTCATCGAACAGGGCGACTTGCAGGTTGAAGCGCCGGCGCATTTCCACCAGCCACTGGTGCTGAAGGTTTTCCGGGACCAGGATCAATATGCGGCTGGCGCGTCCGGACAACAGCTGGCGGTGGATGACCAGGCCGGCTTCGATGGTCTTGCCCAACCCCACTTCGTCCGCCAGCAGTACCCGCGGTGCAATGCGGTCGGCCACTTCCCGGGCAATGTGCAACTGGTGGGCGATGGGCTGGGCCCGAACACCACCCAGGCCCCAGAGCGGGGACTGCAACTGGCGGCTGGTGTGTTCCAGAGTGTGGTAACGCAGGGAGAACCAGGCCAGCGGGTCGATCTGGCCGGCGAACAGACGGTCGCTGGCCAGGCGGAACTGGATGAAGTTCGACAGCTGGGTTTCCGGCAGGGTGACGACTTCGTTCTGCCCGTTGAGGCCGTGATAGACCAGCAGCCCGTCGACATCATCGACTTCGCGCACGGTCATTTTCCAACCTTCGAAGTGAGTGATCACGTCGCCCGGTGAAAACCGTACACGTGTAAGAGGCGCATTCCGTAGCGCGTACTGGCGGGTGTCGCCAGTGGCCGGGTAGAGCACGGTCAACAAGCGGCCGTCCTGTGCCAGAACGGTGCCTAAACCCAGCTCGGCTTCGCTGTCACTGATCCAGCGTTGCCCCGGTTGATACTGCTGCGCCATGCTGCCTGACTCCCGCCTTGAAAAAGCCGATTATCTTAACGGAATGATCCCGTAGACCAAAGGAATTACGCACATAACGGGCTGTTATGAGCGCCGTTCCTTCGACCGGCGCGATGGAACTTCAGCGGGTTTGGCGATCAAACAGGCTTGTGCCTGCCTTGCATTAATGCCAACCGGGTCACAAGTTTCGGACCAGTGGTTCAAGCAGCCTGCGCCGCGGCCGATAACCTGATGACAGGAGATTTCTATGTTGCTACCCACGCTCCCTTTGAGCGCCGTACCCATCACCGCACAACAGGATCCAGTCCGCCAGCGACCGGACATCCCGCCCGTGGCCCCGGTACAGCAAACCTCCAGCGAAAGCACCATCGACCTGCAAAAGCGCGATCCGGAAGAGGCTGCGCTGTTGCTGCGCGAGGAACAGCGTCGCCAGCAGGAGCGCGACAGGCGTCGTCGCGAAGCCGATGAAGACCCCGAGGAACACCTGGCCATACCGGGGACCGAACTCAACGCCGACAACACCGTGCCGGTGAAACCCCTGATTGACGATGAGGCGCGCCAGGGCCTGTGGGTCGATATCCAGATCTGATTTCCGATGTTTGCCCACGCACGCAGGCTGGTCAACGCAGCCAACAGCCCCCATCATGAGCACATTCGCACTTCACTGCATGATGCCGACACGCCATGAGCCAAGACGACAAACTGATTGACCTGAGCGCTGAGCGCGCCAAGCGCGTTCATGACCTCAACGAAAAACGCCTCAATGAAGTCCGCCAGGCATTCGAGCAGGCCATGCCCCTGGGCAAGGCCAAGAAAAAGCCGAAGAACAAACCGAAGAAGCGTTGACGCCCCCTCGATCCATTCAGTGGATCAGTTATTTCCCTCCTTTTCGCTCGGTCGCGAGCGTTATTGACCCCGGTCAATGTTCATCCCGGTTCGATTGGTTAATGTGGCTCCAACACAACAGGAGCAGGACCAAGGAGGCCAATCATGTTTTTCGATAATGTGGTGTTTGCCGGAATGTTAACGGTCGGCTTCATGTTCGTATTCTTCGCTGTTTTTGGATTATTCATCTGGAAAGACGCCCATAAGCGCAAAAAACCGTAGGTCTTTCCAGCTGTAACGAGCACGCAAGGCATTTTGGGCGACTTCGGTCGCCCTTTTTTTTTGTGCCAGATTCTTGCCCATACACCGAAGCCCTGTTCGAGCCTGTGGGAGCAAAGCTTGCTCGCGATGAATTGAAACACGGTCTGTAAATCGAGGTGCCTTCGTCGCGAGCAAGCTTTGCTCCCACAGGCTTTGCTCCCACAGGCTTTGCTCCCACAGGTTTGCTCCCACAGGGCCAGTTTTCCGGGCATAAAAAAAGGTGCGATCCGCAAGGATTGCACCTTTTTTGTGAGCTGCTGGAATCAGCTGCCCAGGGCCTTGGAAGCCAACCAGAACAACCCGGCCGAGAGCGCCACCGTCGCCGGCAGGGTCAGCACCCAGGCCAGCAGGATGTTGCGTACCGTGCCGCCTTGCAGGCCGCTCTTGTTGGCGATCATGGTGCCGGCCACGCCGGAAGACAGCACGTGGGTGGTGGATACCGGCAGGCTGAAGACGTTGGCCAGGCCGATCATGCACGCGGTGGTGATCTGCGCCGACATGCCCTGGGCGTAGGTCATGCCCTGCTTGCCGATTTTCTCGCCGATGGTCAGCACCACACGCTTCCAGCCAACCATGGTGCCCAGGCCCAGCGCCAGGGCGACGGCCAGGATCACCCAGAACGGGGCGTATTCGGTGGTGGCGGTCAGGTCCTTGCGCAGCTTGTTCAGGTCGTCTTTTTCACGGGCTGCCAGGTTTGGCAGCTTGCCGACCTTCTTGGCCGTGTCGTCCAGGCAGAGCAGGTAGCGACGAATCTCGATGCGGCTTTCCGACGGCAGCGAATGGTAGTCGGCCACGCCTTTGAGGGTGTCGAGCAGCGCATTGATGGTGGGTTCGGTCTGCTGCGGGTTGCAACGGAATTTCTCCGGCAGATCGCCCGGCACGCTTTTGCCCAGCGCCAGGTATTCACCCAGGGATTCGCTGTTGCGCTGGTAGAACTGGCTCAGGTGCAGGGTCGCGTCACGGGTGCGCTCGATCTGGTAGGTGGTACTGCTCAGGTCGAGTACGAACTGCGCGGGCACGATACCGATCAGTACCAGCATGATGAGGCCGATGCCTTTCTGGCCGTCGTTGGAGCCGTGGACGAAGCTGACGGCCATGGCCGAAATCACCAGCACCAGGCGATTCCAGAACGGAGGGTGCTTCTTGTCGTCGATCTTGCGGCGCTGTTCCGGTGTCTTGTGCATCTTCGACAGCGGACGCCACCATTTCAGGCCGATCAGCACCAGGGCTGCAACCAGGAAGCCGGCCATGGGGGAGAACACCAGGGAGGCGCCGATATCGATCGCCTTCTGCCAGTTCACCCCGTCGCCCAACGGGATATCGTTGATCAGCGCGTTGGCCAGGCCCACGCCGAGGATCGAACCGATCAACGTATGGGAACTGGACGCCGGGATACCGAAGTACCAAGTACCCAGGTTCCAGGTGATGGCCGCAGCGAGCAGCGAAAATACCATCGCCAGCCCGTGTCCTGTGTTCACGTTGATCAGCAGCTCCACGGGCAACAGGTGGACGATGGCATACGCCACGCCAACGCCGCCCAGCAGCACGCCGAGGAAGTTGAACACCCCGGAAAAGAACACCGCCAGGTGCGGCGGCATCGCCTTGGTGTAGATAACAGTGGCAACCGCGTTAGCGGTGTCATGAAAGCCGTTGATGAACTCGAAGGCGAGGACAAAAGCCAGGGCGAGCAAGAGGCTCACAAGCACCCAAGCATCCAGTCCGCTGAATAAATCGATCATGAAGGTTTTCTGACCCGGTCATAAGGGGGCGCGATTATGCCAGAAAACCTCATTGATCGATGCATTGCCTGCTCATCGGTAACATTCTTCAACGAAATAATTTGTAGGAAACCCTCCGGGAGCAGGTTTTCCAAGGGCTGCGCAACCCATTGATTCCGGGGGTTAAAAGCCAGGCGAGCAAGAGACGCCAAGGCTGGGCAGGGGGCCAGGAATTTGTATGAAATATCTGAAAAGAAGGTCAGTCACGGCTTCATCCAGCCCATGGCGGAAGGAGAGGGCGGCCCGCTCATGACGGGCGTCCAGCCGCGGTGTCCGGTCTGGGTGGCGACCGGATACCGTTTTCAAGGAAAGCGTGTCATCGCTCTTCGGGCCTGAGTTCCTTTTCCATTTTCTGAAGTTCCTGGGAAAAGGCCTGGTCCTGAACAGTGGCGCGTTTACGCCAGGGTTTGCGTTCCGGTTCAGGTTGTGCGGCGTAGGTGGTGACTTCCCCACCGTAAACTTCCTTGTAACGTTGTTCCTGGCGCTCAAGTTCCGCGCGCAGTTCGTCTTTCGTCACAGTATTACCTAGCAAAGTGAAATTGAATCTGGTGATACGCACTGCATGTATCCACGCAGACGGCCACGGCACCAGAGCTGACAGCTGACGTAGCATCAGGGCTTCGTGTTGTTGCCGATACAGGGGAAGCGGCCATGGGGCTTCAGGCACCTGAGGACGGAGCAGGCCAATGGGCCTTACCGTCGCTGAGTTGCATTATAGCGGTCCACCCGAAGAACACTATCGGGAAATATTTAAAGGGCGGATTGTTGTGTGTACCCATATTTGCGTGTGCAACTTATGGCAATTACGTTTCAAGCAATACCACCCGTGCCGATACCCTCGCGCCGTTCAAGGCGACAAGTTCAATATTGCAACCTCGTTGTTCAAAGTCAAATGTGCCTGACGCCGCTCTTCAAACTAATTGTCGGATTCGTTGAGCGCTCGGACGATTCCGAAGGCGTCTCGTTGATTGCGATTATCGGTCGAGGGTTCGATAATCGAACGGTGTTGATGGCCAGCCCTTGTTGTTCCGCTGGCCGCCGTTTGTAATAACCCTCACTGCCGGGGAAGTACCAGACATGAACGACCAACTGCGCAACGCCTTCTCTTCAGTCGCGCCACCGATTGTCGCCTCGCCGGCCAAACGGATCCAGGCCCTGACCGGCGACCCGGACTTCATGACGTCCCTGGCCCGCGGACTGGCCGTGGTCCAGGCGTTCCAGGAGCGCAAGCGGCACCTGACCATTGCGCAGATCAGCCATCGCACCGAAATCCCCCGTGCTGCGGTCAGACGCTGCCTGCACACGTTGATCAAGCTCGGCTACGCCACCACCGACGGGCGCACCTATTCGCTGTTGCCCAAGGTGTTGACCCTCGGCCACGCCTACCTGTCGTCGACGCCGCTGGCGGTTTCTGCCCAGCCGTACCTGGATCGCATGAGCGAACAGCTGCACGAGGCCTGTAACATGGCGACGCTCGAAGGTGACGACATTCTCTATATCGCCCGGTCAGCCACCACCCAGCGGCTGATTTCCGTGGACCTGTCCGTCGGTGGACGCCTGCCGGCCTATTGCACCTCCATGGGCAGGATTCTCCTGGCGGCCCTGGATGATGCTTCGCTGCGTGACTACCTCGACCACGCCGACCTGCAGGCCAAGACCAGCCGGACATTGCACACCCCCGAGGCGCTGCTCGAATGCCTGCAGCAGGTGCGACTGCAGGGCTGGTGCATCGTCGATCAGGAATTGGAGCAGGGGCTGCGGGCCATTGCCGTTCCGGTCTATGACGCTTCCGGCCAGGTCGTGGCGGCGCTGAATGTCAGTACCCATGCCGGACGTGTCAGCCGCAGTGAACTGGAGCAGCGGTTCCTGCCCAGTCTGTTGGGGGCCAGCCGGGACCTGAGCGCGCAACTGTTCGCTTAAGCTGTTCGATAAACGCACAGAGACGTCTCGGGTGAATTGACGGTGTTTATCTGGCCTCATTAATGTCGCGGCAGCGTCATCCGGCGCGATCGGGCCCACCCATGTAGGGCCCGGCACAATAATAATGAGACAGACGATGAACCAGCCCCAGACCTCCGTAGGCCATTGCCTCGACGTGCAGTCCTTCATCAACGGACAACCCATTTCGCGCTATCAGTGGCGGGTGGTGATCCTTTGTTTCCTGATTGTCTTCCTCGATGGCCTCGACACCGCGGCCATGGGCTTCATCGCCCCGGCCCTGTCCCAGGATTGGGGTATCGATCGCGCCAGCCTCGGCCCGGTCATGAGCGCGGCGCTGATCGGCATGGTCTTCGGCGCGCTGGGCTCCGGTCCGCTGGCTGACCGCTTCGGGCGAAAGGTCGTCCTGGTCGGTGCGGTCGTGCTGTTCGGTGCGTTCAGCCTGGCGTCGGCCTATAGCGCCAATGTCGAGCAATTGCTGGTGCTGCGCTTCCTGACGGGCCTGGGGTTGGGCGCAGGGATGCCGAATGCCACCACCTTGCTGTCGGAATACACCCCGGAGCGCAAGAAATCCCTGCTGGTTACCAGCATGTTCTGCGGATTCAACCTGGGGATGGCCGGCGGCGGCTTTATCTCGGCCAAACTGATCCCGACGTTCGGCTGGCACAGCTTGCTGTTGATCGGCGGGATCCTGCCATTGATCCTGGCGGTGGTGCTGCTGTTCTGGCTACCGGAGTCGGCGCGCTACCTGCTCGTGCGCAATCGTGGCACCGACAAGGTACGCAAGGCCCTGGCACCGATCGACCCAGCCACCATTGCCCAGGCGGCCAGCTTCAGTGTCCCCGAGCAGAAAACCGTGAAGGCCCGAAACGTCCTCGCGGTGATTTTCTCCGGTACCTACAGCGCCGGTACATTGTTGCTGTGGCTGACCTATTTCATGGGGCTGGTGATCGTTTACCTGTTGACCAGTTGGCTGCCGACGCTGATGCGCGACAGCGGCGCAAGCATGGAACAGGCCGCTTTCATCGGCGCGCTGTTCCAGTTGGGTGGCGTCCTGAGTGCAGTGGGCGTGGGCTGGGCGATGGATCGGTTCAATCCCCACAAGGTCATCGGCTTTTTCTACCTGATGGCCGGAATATTTGCCTACGCAGTAGGGCAGAGCCTGGGCCATATCACGTTGCTCGCGACCTTGGTGCTGGTGGCCGGCATGTGCGTCAACGGCGCGCAATCGGCGATGCCTTCCCTGGCGGCGCGTTTCTACCCGACCCAGGGCCGGGCCACGGGGGTGTCGTGGATGCTCGGCATCGGTCGTTTCGGCGCGATCCTCGGGGCCTGGATGGGGGCGACTTTGCTGGGTCTGGGCTGGAACTTCGAGCAGGTGCTGACCGCCCTGGTCATTCCTGCCGCGTTGGCGACTGCGGCCGTGGTGATCAAAGGCGTGGTCAGTCATGCGGATGCGACCTGACTCGCTGGCCTGAGCGCCTTACCCCTGTGGGAGCGAGCCTGCTCGCGATAGCCATCTATCAGTAGCGATTCTATTGCCTGATACACCGCCATCGCGAGCAGGCTCGCTCCCACCCGGAATTCATTGACCAAGTAAATCGATAGCCAAGCAACAATCCGTTCGATAAACGAACACTCAGTCGATTATCGGATTGTTTGGCTTTTTCCCGCAGCTTAATCTTCAGTCACTCCGGCGCTGAACCTCGCGCCTTTTTCTTCATATCGGTCCACTGGAAAACGGGAGCCTGCCCATGGCTGAAATCCTTTCGCTGCACGACGCGGTGAAGCAATTCGTCAACGACGGCGATACCGTCGCCCTCGAAGGCTTCACCCACTTGATCCCGACGGCGGCGGGTCATGAAATCATTCGCCAGGGCAAGAAAGACCTGACCCTGGTGCGAATGACCCCGGACCTGATCTATGACCAGCTGATCGGCGCAGGCTGTGCTCGCAAATTGATTTTCTCCTGGGGTGGCAACCCGGGCGTGGGCTCGCTGCACCGCCTGCGCGATGCCGTGGAAAAACAGTGGCCGCAGCCCCTGGAGATCGAGGAGCACAGCCACGCCGACCTGGCCAACGCCTACGTCGCCGGCGCTTCCGGCTTGCCATTCGCCGTGCTGCGGGCCTACGCCGGTTCCGACCTGCCGAAGGTCAACCCGCTGATCAAAAGCGTGACCTGCCCCTTTACCGGTGAAGTCCTGGCCGCAGTGCCTTCGGTGCGCCCCGACGTCACCGTGATCCACGCCCAGAAAGCCGACCGCAAGGGCAACGTGTTGTTGTGGGGCATCCTCGGTGTGCAGAAAGAGGCCGCCCTGGCCGCCAAGCGCTGCATCGTCACCGTGGAAGAGATCGTCGACGACCTGAACGCGCCGATGAATGCCTGCGTCCTGCCGACCTGGGCCCTGAGCGCGGTCTGCCATGTGCCCGGTGGTGCTCATCCGTCCTACGCTCATGGCTACACCGAGCGTGACAATCGTTTCTACCAGGCGTGGGACGCCATCGCCCGGGACCGTGGGGCCTTTACCGCGTGGATCGACGAATACATCCATGGCACTCGGGATTTCAGTGAATTGCAGGCCAAACTGGCAGCCGCTTCGGAGGCGAAACAATGACGTACTCCACCAACGAAATGATGACCGTTGCCGCGGCCCGTCGGTTGAAGAACAACGCCGTGTGCTTCGTCGGCATCGGCCTGCCATCGAAAGCGGCCAACCTGGCGCGGTTGACCTCGTCGCCGGACGTCGTGCTGATCTACGAGTCCGGCCCGATCGGTGCCAAGCCCAGCGTGTTGCCACTGTCCATTGGCGACGGTGAGTTGGCTGAGACGGCGGATACCGTCGTACCGACCGGTGAGATTTTCCGCTACTGGCTGCAGGGCGGACGTATCGACGTCGGTTTCCTCGGCGCGGCCCAGGTCGATCGTTTCGGCAACATCAACACCACGGTGGTGGGCAACTACCATCAGCCAAAAGTCCGTCTGCCGGGCGCCGGCGGTGCACCGGAAATCGCCGGTTCCGCCAAGAGCGTGCTGATCATCCTCAAGCAGTCGGCGCGCTCCTTCGTCGATAAGCTGGACTTCATCACCTCGGTCGGTCACGGCGAAGGCGGCGATTCGCGCAAGCGCCTGGGCCTGCCAGGTGCGGGGCCGGTGGGTATCATCACCGACCTGTGCATCATGGAGCCGGAAGCCGGTACCCATGAATTCGTGGTCACTTCACTGCACCCCGGCGTGACCCGCGAGCAAGTCATTGCGGCCACCGGGTGGGCGATCCGTTTCGCCGACCAGGTGCACACCACCGCCGAACCGACTGACGTGGAGCTGCGCGCACTGCGCGACCTGGAAGCTCGCACGGCTGCGGCCCACGGCCAGGCACCGGGAGAAGCCTGATGCGCGACGTCTATATCTGTGATGCGATTCGAACCCCCATCGGCCGCTTTGGCGGCGCACTGTCTGCCGTGCGTGCCGATGACCTGGCGGCCGTGCCGATCAAGGCATTGATGGAGCGCAACCCGTCGGTGGACTGGAGCGCGGTGGACGAGGTCTTCCTCGGTTGTGCCAACCAGGCCGGCGAAGACAACCGCAACGTGGCGCGCATGGCGCTGTTGCTGGCAGGGTTGCCGGAGAGCATTCCCGGCGTGACCCTCAACCGTCTCTGCGCTTCGGGCATGGACGCCATCGGCACGGCGTTCCGCGCCATTGCCAGTGGCGAAATGGAACTGGCCATTGCCGGCGGCGTGGAATCGATGTCCCGCGCGCCGTTCGTGATGGGCAAGGCTGATGCGGCGTTTTCCCGCAACATGAAACTGGAAGACACCACCATTGGCTGGCGCTTCATCAACCCATTGATGAAAGCCCAGTACGGCGTGGACGCAATGCCGCAGACCGCCGATAACGTGGCGGACGATTACGCGGTGTCCCGCGCCGATCAGGATGCGTTTGCCCTGCGCAGCCAGCAACGCACGGCGGCGGCCCAGGCCGCAGGATTTTTCGCCGAAGAAATCGTACCGGTGCGCATTGCCCACAAGAAAGGCGAAACCGTGGTCGAGCAGGACGAGCATCCCCGTGCCGACACCACACTGGAGGCCTTGAACAAACTCAAGCCGGTCAACGGGCCGGACAAGACCGTCACCGCCGGCAACGCCTCGGGTGTGAACGACGGTGCGGCGGCACTGATCCTGGCCTCGGCCGCAGCGGTGAAAAAACACGGCCTGACCCCCCGCGGCAAAGTGCTGGGCATGGCCAGTGCCGGCGTGGCGCCACGGGTGATGGGTATCGGCCCGGTGCCGGCGGTGCGCAAGTTGATCGGGCGCCTGGGCCTGGCGGTCGCCGATTTCGATGTGATCGAACTCAATGAAGCGTTTGCCAGCCAGGGCCTGGCGGTGCTGCGCGAACTGGGGGTGGCCGATGATGCGCCGCAGGTCAACCCGAACGGCGGCGCCATCGCGCTCGGGCATCCATTGGGGATGAGCGGGGCACGACTGGTGCTGACGGCGCTGCATCATCTGGAAAAAACCGGCGGCAAGAAAGGCTTGGCGACCATGTGTGTCGGCGTCGGCCAGGGCCTGGCATTGGCGATCGAACGCGTCTGACGCGTCGTACTACTCATAAGAAAACCGAGGAATGCTTCATGACTGACAAGCCTGGTTACCGTCGCCCCCAAGCGGGCACCCAGCCGGAGTACCTGCACCCGCCGTATCAGTCCACCAACCTGCGCTCGCCGTCCAAGCCGTTGGTGCACCTGCCTCATTCACTGTCGGAAATCACCGGCCCGACCATCGGCGCCGAGCGTGTCCAGGAGAAGGACAATGACCTGACCGCCCAGCATGCCGGCGAGCCACTGGGGGAACGGATCATCATTCACGGACGTGTGCTGGATGAGAACGGCCATCCCGTGCCGGGCATTCTGGTGGAGATCTGGCAGGCCAACGCCGCCGGTCGCTATCACCACGACCGCGACAAACACGATGCGCCGCTGGACCCGAATTTCACTGGCACCGGTCGCGCCATCACCGATGCCGACGGCTGGTACCAGTTCCAGACCATCAAGCCCGGCGCCTACCCCTGGGGCAACCACCACAATGCCTGGCGCCCGGCGCATATCCATTTCTCGTTGTTCGGACCGAGCATCCTGACGCGCCTGGTGACGCAGATGTATTTCCCCGGCGACCCGCTGCTGGCCTACGATCCGATCTACAACTGCGTGCCGGACACCAGCGCCAAGGAGCGCCTGATCGCCAGCTTCGACCTGGAAAAAACCATCCCTCACTACGCCCTCGGTTATCGCTGGGACATCGTCTTGCGCGGCCGCGACGCCACGCCGATGGAGAAATAAGATGACGCTTACCGCCACCACGTCCCATACCGTTGGCCCTTACTATCACATCGGCCTGACCTGGCTGAACCGCGAAGACATGACCGTCGCCGAAACCCTCGGCCAACGCGTGGCGATCACCGGGCAGGTGATCGACGGTAACGGCGAGTTCGTCAACGACGCGATGCTGGAAGTCTGGCAGGCCAACGCCGCTGGCAAATACGCTCACCCTGAAGATGATCAGGACAAACCCCTGGACCCGAATTTCGAAGGTTTCGGCCGGGTGCCGGTGGACGCCGAGGGGCGTTTTCGGTTCACCACCATCAAGCCGGGCACGGTGCCGGGCCTGGGCGGCACGACCCAGGCACCGCACCTGGTGGTACTGGTATTCGCCCGTGGGTTGGTCAAGCACCTGCTGACGCGTATCTACTTCGATGGCGAACCGGCCAACGAAGCCGACCCGTTGCTGGCCTGCGTCCCTGAAGAGCGTCGAGCCACTATCGTGAGCAAACCCGATGGATCGGGCGTGTACCAGTGGAATGTGATTCTTCAGGGGACGGATGCCGAGACGGTGTTCTTCGATTATTGAGTGAGTGCTCAAGATTGCATCGCGAGCAAGCTTTGCTCCCACAGTGTCGCCTCCTTGCCGGGCGAGCACGCCTCTGTGGGAGCAAGGCTTGCCCGCGATGGCGCCAGCACAGGTACCGCGAATTGAGGAACGGGACTGTTACGAAGTGTGTCTAGACTTTGTCGATTCCCCAAGAGTGAATAACCCATGACCACCTTAACCAGCCACTACACCGGCGAAGAACGCAGCAAGCGCATCTTCGCCATCGTCGGCGCCTCCTCCGGCAACCTGGTCGAATGGTTCGACTTCTACGTCTATGCGTTCTGCGCGATCTATTTCGCGCCGGCCTTCTTCCCTTCCGACAACCCCACGGTGCAACTGGTCAATACCGCCGGTGTCTTCGCCGCCGGATTCCTGATGCGGCCGATCGGCGGTTGGATTTTCGGCCGGGTGGCGGACCGTCACGGGCGCAAGAACTCGATGATGATTTCGGTGCTGATGATGTGCTTCGGCTCGTTGCTCATCGCCTGCCTGCCCACCTACAAGGACATTGGCGTCTGGGCGCCGCTGTTGCTGTTGTTCGCCCGCTTGCTGCAAGGTTTGTCGGTGGGGGGCGAATACGGCACCACCGCCACTTACATGAGCGAAGTCGCCCTCAAGGGCCAGCGTGGCTTTTTCGCTTCATTCCAGTACGTGACGTTGATCGGCGGGCAACTGCTGGCCGTATCGTTGGTGGTGATCCTGCAACAGTTCCTCAACGAAGACGAACTGCGTGCCTATGGCTGGCGGATCCCCTTCGTGGTCGGCGCCGTGGCGGCATTGATTTCCCTGTTCCTGCGCCGCTCCCTGAAGGAAACCAGCAGCAAGGAAATGCGTGAGAACAAGGACGCCGGCAGCATCGCCGCGCTGTTTCGTGACCACAAGGCCGCGTTCATCACCGTGCTGGGCTACACCGCCGGCGGTTCGCTGATTTTCTACACCTTCACCACCTACATGCAGAAATACCTGGTGAACACCGCTGGCCTGCATGCCAAGACCGCCAGTTACATCATGACCGGCGCACTGTTTCTCTACATGTGCATGCAACCCTTGTTCGGCATGCTGGCGGACAAGATCGGTCGCCGCAATTCCATGCTCTGGTTCGGCGCGTTGGGGGCTGTGTGTACGGTGCCGATCCTGCTGACCCTCAAAAGCATCAGCAGCCCGTTCCTGGCGTTCGTCCTGATTACCCTGGCACTGGCAATCGTCAGCTTCTACACCTCCATCAGCGGCCTGGTAAAAGCTGAAATGTTTCCACCCGAAGTGCGGGCGCTGGGGGTAGGGTTGGCCTACGCGGTGGCGAATGCGATTTTTGGCGGCTCGGCGGAGTACGTTGCCTTGAGTCTGAAAGCCCAGGGCATGGAAAACGCCTTTTACTGGTACGTCACGGTCATGATGGTGGTGGCGTTTCTGTTCAGCCTGCGCCTGCCGAAGCAGCCGACGTATTTGCACCACGATCTTTGAACCACTCCTTTGATTCCACCGCGACCGGCCGTGAGGCCGGCGCACCCAAGGACTGTTTATGAGCGAACGACCGGGCAATCAGCTGTTCGATGCCTACTTCACTGCCCGCGACATGCGCGAGGTGTTCTGCGATGCGGGCCGGGTGCAGGCCATGCTCGACGTCGAGGCGGCACTGGCCAGGGCCGAGGCGCGGGTAGGGCTGATCCCCCAGGACGCGGTGGCTCCCATCGAGGCTGCCTGTCACGCCCAGTTGTACGACTTTTCGGCTTTGGGCGAAGCGATTGCCAGTGCCGGCAATTCGGCGATCCCGCTGGTCAAGGCCTTGGGCAAACGCATTGCCAGCGAGCACGCCGAGGCCGAGCGGTACGTGCACCTGGGGGCCACCAGCCAGGACGTGATGGACAGTGGCCTGGTCTTGCAACTGCGCCAGGCGCTGGAACTGATCGAAGGCGAGCTGGCGCAACTGGCCGCCATCCTTGCCCGACAAGCCGAGCGCTACGCCGCCACGCCGTTGGCCGGGCGCACCTGGCTGCAGCATGCGACACCGGTGACCCTGGGCATGAAAATCGCCGGATGGCTGGGCGCGATCAGCCGCAGCCGCCAACGTCTGTCGGAGCTCAAGCCGCGCTTGCTGGTGCTGCAATTCGGCGGTGCTTCCGGAACGCTCGCCGCATTGGGTGAACAGGCGCTGCCGGTCGCCGAAGCCCTGGCCGCCGAGCTGCGACTGGGTCTGCCGGAACAGCCCTGGCACACTCAGCGCGACCGGTTGGTGGAGTTCGGCTCGGTGCTGGGCCTGATCGCCGGCAGCCTGGGCAAGCTTGGCCGCGACGTCAGCCTGTTGATGCAGACCGAGGCCGGCGAAGCGTTCGAGCCGTCGGCACCGGGCAAGGGCGGTTCGTCGACCATGCCCCACAAGCGCAACCCGGTGGGCGCGGCGGTACTGATCGGCGCGGCGACACGGGTGCCTGGCTTGTTGTCGACGTTGTTCAGTGCGATGCCCCAGGAGCATGAGCGCAGCCTGGGCCTCTGGCATGCCGAATGGGAAACCCTGCCGGAAATCTGCTGCCTGGTGTCCGGCGCCCTGCAACAGGCGCGGCTGCTGGCCGAAGGGCTGGAGGTGGATGCGGCGCGCATGGCCCGCAACCTCGAACTGACCCAGGGCCTGGTGCTGGCCGAAGCGGTGAGCATCGTCCTGGCCCAGCGTGTCGGACGGGACACCGCGCACCATCTGCTGGAGCAGTGCTGCAAGCGTGCCGTGGCCGAACAACGTCACCTGCGCGACGTGCTGGGAGACGAATCCCAGGTTTGCGCGCACCTGTCTGCTGCCGAACTCGATCATTTGCTCAACCCCGCCCATTACCTCGGCCAGGCCCAGACCTGGGTCGCCCGGGCAGTGGCCGAACACCTGGCTTTGAAGGCCTGAAAGGAGATTGTTGTGGGATTCGTCAAACTCGCCGACGGCGAACTGAACTATTGCTTTGACGGCCGGCCAGACGCGCCGGTGCTGGTGTTGTCCAACTCCCTGGGCACCGACCTGCACATGTGGGACGAGCAGATCGCGGCGTTCAGCGAGCACTTTCGCGTGCTGCGTTTCGACACCCGTGGTCACGGCCAGTCGCTGGTCACCGAAGGCCCCTACAGCATCGAGCAATTGGGCCGCGATGTGCTGGCGATGCTCGACGCGCTGGACATCGACAAGGTGCACTTCTGCGGGCTGTCCATGGGCGGTCTGATCGGCCAATGGCTGGGCATCAATGCCGGCGAGCGACTGCACAAGTTGGTGGTGTGCAACACTGCGGCCAAGATCGGTGATCCGTCGATGTGGAACCCGCGCATCGAAACCGTGCTGCGTGACGGCAAGGCGGCCATGGTGGCGCTGCGCGATGCCTCGATTGCCCGCTGGTTCACCCCTGAATTCGCCCAGGCCAACCCGGACACGGCGAGGAAAATCACCGACATGCTCGCCGCCACCTCGCCCCAGGGGTATGCCGCCAACTGCGCCGCGGTGCGCGATGCCGATTTTCGCGATCAATTGTCCTCTATCCGTGTGCCGCTGTTGGTGGTGGCCGGTATCGAAGATGCAGTGACGCCGCCGTCGGGCGGGCATTTTATCCAGGAGCGGGTCAGCGGGGCGCAGTATGCCGAGTTCCATGCCGCGCACCTGTCCAACGTCCAGGCCGGCGCTGCGTTCAGCGAGCGGGTGCTGGATTTCCTGCTTGATTCCAGTCGCGCCTGAGGAGTTTTTTGTGGACGAGAAACAACGCTACGACGAAGGCATGCAAGTCCGCCGCGCGGTGCTGGGCGATGCCCATGTGGATCGCAGCCTCAATGCTTTGACCGAATTCAACAGCGAATTCCAGGAGATGATCACCCGTCACGCCTGGGGCGACATCTGGACCCGTCCGGGCCTGCCGCGCCACACCCGCAGCCTGATCACCATCGCCATGCTGATCGGCATGAACCGCAACGAAGAGCTCAAGCTACACCTGCGCGCCGCGGCCAACAATGGCGTGAGCCGTGGCGAGATCAAGGAAGTGATCATGCAGAGCGCCATCTACTGCGGCATTCCTGCCGCCAACGCCACGTTCCACCTGGCCGAGTCGGTGTGGGACGAGTTGGGCGTCGAGTCCCGAGAGTAGGCTCATCGTAATCCCGGTGGGGCAGTCGATGAAGATGTTGAATGTGCCACCGCCATCGCGAGCAGGCTCGCTCCCACAGTGGTTCAGTGCAGTATGCAGATTCTGCGTACACCGCAAATCCCCTGTGGGAGCGAGCCTGCTCGCGATAGCGGTGGGTCAGCTTGCATAGAGGTTGGATGTACCGCCGCCATCGCGAGCAAGCTCGGCTCCCACAGTGGTTTGGCGTCGCGTTCAGATTCTGCGTACACCGCACATCCTCTGTGGGAGCGAGCCTGCTCGCGATAGCGGTGGGTCAGCCGCCACCTGAACGACAGACCCACCCCAGCCGCCTTACAACAAACTCATCGGATAGCTGACAATCAACCGGTTCTCATCGAACTCGTTGGTGCTGAAGTCCCGCCGCAGCGTCGAGTTGCGCCATTTCACATTGAGGTTCTTCAACGCACCGCTCTGCACGGTGTACGCCAGTTCGCTTTCACGACCCCATTCCTTGCCGTCGTCCACCGTGGCGGTGTGCACGTTGTCACCGCTGATGTAGCGGTTCATCAGGGTCAGGCCCGGCACGCCAACGGCGGCGAAGTTGAAGTCGTGGCGCACTTGCCAGGATTTTTCCTTGGCGTTGT
>NZ_JBMDKO010000003.1:0-282459 GCF_057809755.1 Pseudomonas sp. FG13 | reverse complement strand
ATCCAACATCACGGGTAACTGACCCATCGCCATCGCGAGCAGGCTCGCTCCCACAATGGGATTGGCGGCGTACCCGATCTTCATGCCCGACGCAGAACCTGTGGGAGCGGGCTCGCTCGCGAAGGCGTCGGCCCATCCAACATCGCTGGTGACTGACCCACCGCCATCGCGAGCAAGCCCCCTGGTCATTGCCCAGACTTGATCCGGGTCCAGACCCGCGTGCGCACCCGTTCGGCATCCCTCGGCAAAGGCTGCAAGGTATACAGCGTCGCCATGGCCGCCTCTGTCGGGTAAAGATTGGGATTGCCACGAATCGCCGGATCCACCATCTCGGTAGCATCCTTGTTCGGATTCGGATAACCCACAAAATCACTCACCGGTGCAATCACCTTCGGCTGCAGCAAGTAGTTGATAAAGGCGTACGCGTCATCCGGGTTCTTCGCCCCTTTTGGAATGGCAAGCATGTCGAACCAGATCGGCGCGCCTTCCTTGGGCAGCCGCATGTCCACCGTCACACCATTCTTGGCATCCTTGGCCCGATTGGCCGCCTGGGAAAAACTCCCGGAATACCCAACCGCCACGCAAATGTCGCCATTGGCGATGTCCGCCATGTACTTGGAAGAATGGAAGTACGTGATGTGCGGCCGGAGCTTCATCATCAACGCCTCGGCCTTGGCATAATCCGCCGGCTTCTTGCTGTTGGGGTCCAGTCCCAGGTGCTGCAAGGCCAGGGGCAGGATTTCCGAAGGTGAATCCAGCAGCGCCACGCCGCACTGCTTGAGCTTGCTGATGTTTTCTTCCTTGAAGATCAGGTCCCAACTGTCCACTGGCGCGTTATCACCCAGGACAGCCTTGACTTTGTCCGGGTTGAAGCCGATCAGAATGGTCCCGTACATGTACGGCACGGCGAACTTGTTGCCCGGATCGTTGGCCTCGATCAACTTCATCAACTTGGGATCGAGGTGATTCCAGTTCGGCAACTTGCTGCGGTCCAGCGGCTGGAATACCCCGGCCTCGATCTGCTTGGCAAGGAACACATTGGAAGGCACCACCACGTCATAGCCGGAATTACCGGTCAGCAACTTGGCCTCCAAGGCTTCATTGGTATCGAAAATGTCGTAGACCAACTTGACCTGACTGTTCTGCGCCTTGAAGTCTTCCAGGGCCTTGGGCGTGATGTAGTCGAACCAGTTGTAGACGCGCAAGGTCCGCTCTTCGGCCTGGGCGGCGCTACACAGCAGCGCGGTGCAGAGGGCGGGGACCATCAAACGCTTGAGTCTTTGCATGCTCTTCTTCCTCATTGGGCGCTTTGAAAACCTTCGAGAACATTCACGGCGTTGATGCCGATTTCCGCCACCGCATAGCCGCCTTCCATCACGAACAGCGTCGGCTTGCCAAGTGCCGCGATACGTTTGCCCATCGCCAGGTAATCCGGGCTGTCGAGCTTGAACTGCGAGATCGGGTCGTCTTTGAACGTGTCCACGCCCAGCGAGACGACGATGACATCGGCGTCGTAACCCTGGACCTCGCTGCACGCCTGCTCCAGCGCAGCACTCCAGGTGTCCCAGCCTGAACCGGCCGACAATGGATAGTTGAAGTTGAAGCCTTCGCCAGCGCCTTCGCCGCGCTCGTCCGCATAACCGAGGAAGAACGGAAATTCTGCCTCCGGATGGCCATGAATCGAGGCGAACAGCACGTCGCTGCGCCCATAGAAGATCGACTGAGTGCCGTTGCCGTGGTGGTAATCCACATCGAGGATTGCGACCTTCCCATGGCCCTGGTCGAGAAACGCCTGGGCGGCGATGGCCGCGTTGTTGAGGTAGCAATAACCCCCCATCAGATCACTGGCAGCGTGATGCCCCGGCGGCCGACACAGCGCAAAGGCACTGCGCGCGCCACGCTGGATCTCGGCCTGGGCGGTGAGGGCCACCTGGGCCGCGCTGTAGGCGGCTTGCCAGGTCCCGGCGGTGATCGGCGCGCCACCGTCGAAGCTGTAATAGCCGAGTTGGCCGTGCAGGCTCTTCGGGATCACCGTGCGCAGGGTGCGAGCCGGCCAGGTGAAGGGCAGCAAGTCGCCGTCGCGGTTGTATTCGGCCCAGCGATCCCAGGCGCCTTTGAAGAACTCCAGGTAGGCGGGGGTGTGGATGCGCTGGATGGGCGCCAGGCCGAAATCCCGTGGCGCTTCCACCGGCCCCAGCGCACGAGCCTTGACCCGCTCCAGCACGTGGTCGGCGCGGGAGGGCATTTCGAAACAGGGCATGAGCTGCCCGTCCATGAGCTCGCAGCGGCCGTGGTGCAGGTGGTGATCGTCTGAATAGATCGTCAGCATTGTTGTTCTCCGCAAGGGGACTGATCGGTTGAGGATAGTCTTGCGGCGGGTGGAACTCAGGAGAACGGTGGGAGAGGCCAAAAGGGGATTGAAATGGCCAAAAGGTTTGACCGGAAATGGCTCTTTGGTGGGATCAGGACCTTAGGATCAAGGCATGGCGATGGCGCGGTCGTACGCTGGACTATTGCAACTGAGACAGCTTGTGGCGCTCGCTGAATGCAGGACTCTTCGCAAATACTTCGGCGATGAAATCCATGAATACGAGGGCGCGTTTGGGCAGGAGCCTATCCGCCAGGTAGACGACTTGAAGGGGGACGGGCGGGGCTACGTAGTCCCTCAGCACCAACTGCAGATTGCCATTTTTCAGCCCTTCCTCGTAAAGCCATTCAGGCCCCTGTGCGATCCCCAGCCCGGCATTGACACACGTTCGTATGGCTTCGGGCGAGTTGACCCGAAGCCTGCCGGAAACGGGAACCTCGATATTGCGGAAACGCCATGTAGTGCCTGTCGACAGCAAGGTGTAGATCAGGCAATCGTGCGTTCTCAGATCATTGGGCGTAACGGGGATTCCGCGTTTGGCCAGGTATCCCTTGCTGGCAACGCACACACGCTCGAACCAGGCCAGCGGTCGGGCACGCATTGCGCTGTCTTCCAGATGTCCGATGCGAATCGCCAGTTCAGCCCCTTCGTCGACCAGATTTACATAGCGGTCATTGAGCTGCAGATCGAGCGTCAACTCTGGATAGCGTTCCAGGAAGGTGGAGACATGCGGCAAGACGAAGGTATGGGCTAGCGCGGTCGGACAGGCGATGCGCAACAATCCGGACGGGGCGACGTTTTCCCTGAATGACGACTCCGATTGTGCTACGGCGTCGAGAATGCGCAAGGCGTCTGCGTAATAGCGCTCTCCCTCGGGGGTGAGAGCAAGCTTTCGCGTGGATCGGTGCAGCAACCTGGTCTGTAGATGATCTTCCAGCGCAGCCACATAGCGGCTGACGTTGGGCTGACCCAGCCCCAAGTCGCGCCCCGCAGCCGAGAAACTTCCTGTCTCGACAGCGCGGACAAAGCAGGTCATCAGCAGCAGTCGATCCATTTGGGTCCTTATTCATGCAGTTTCGGCATGAAATGTATGCAAAGAAACAATCTTATCAATATGTGGGCATGAATACATAGTTTCCCTCAAGCAGGTCAGTGCATCGACTGACCTTGAAAACCGAAAGGAAACTTTACATGTCCCGATTACAAGGCAAACGCACTCTCATTACCGGTGGCACCAGCGGCATTGGCCTGGAAACGGCCAAGCAATTCCTTGCTGAAGGCGCACGGGTGATCGTCACTGGAGTCAATCCGGCATCCATCGCAAATGCCCAGGCGGAACTGGGGAGCGAGGTTCTGGTACTCCGTGCCGACTCGGCCAGCATCGCTGCTCAGAAGGAACTGGCGCATGTCGTTCAGACTCACTATGGCCAACTCGATGTTGCCTTCCTCAATGCGGGCGTATCCGTTTGGCTGCCAATCGAGGAGTGGACGGAGGACATGTTCGATCGCTCCTTCGACATCAACGTCAAGGGGCCGTACTTTCTGATTCAGGCGCTGCTACCCGTCTTTGCGAACCCCGCGTCGGTCGTGCTCAATACATCGGTCAATGCACACATCGGCGCTGCGCATTCATCGGTGTATGGGGCGACAAAGGCCGCGTTCCTCAACATGTCGAAGACGCTTTCGAGCGAACTGCTCCAGCGTGGCATTCGTTTCAATGCCGTCAGCCCCGGCCCGGTCGATACGCCGCTTTACGACAAGCTCGGGATTCCCGATGCCTATCGCGAGCAGGTCAACAAAGACATCATTGCGACCATCCCGTTCGGCCGCTTCGGCACGCCCGACGAAGTCGCCAAGGCTGTGCTGTACCTGGCTTCGGACGAGTCACGATGGACGGTTGGTTCGGAAATCATTGTCGACGGCGGCCGCTCGCTCTAAGTGCTTCGCACGGACGACGCGTTATACAGCCCGGCGCCCATGCGTGGATGGGCATTAATCGCCTACGAAGGCACCAGTTGCGTCGGGCATAGGCTCTCCGGCCTGCTCGGCAGGTATCTCAGCGCTCTTCTGATGTTCCAGGCCGCTGCCTGGCATGGTGACTGTGGCGATACGATCTGAAAAATATTTATCGAATGGTTCCAACTCTGGATATTCGTCAGGTGCAACTGATAAGGCCGTCAGCCGCCCGATAAGGCCGCAGATCCAGTCGGCGCACTGGATGGTTTGGAACAGGTGGCTTTCGGCCTGAATGGGCGGCTCTATGAGTGCTCTACATTTCTCCGAGGCGTCCTCAAACATGGCCAGCGTGCAGACCTCCACGTTGGTTTCCCGCCATTCGTTACCGCAGCGTTGTTCATCGAGCATCAACATGAAGGTTGAGCCGCTCTGCACGCAGAATCGGTCTATTTTGCGCACCGACTGCAGGAGCTGCCGTTTGAACGTTTCGGCGGAGTCATGGGCACCAGGGTCAGTGGTCTTGCGCTCCCCTGTGTAGAAGACGTGGCCGCCAATTTTCTCTATGTGGCTCAGGAGACGGAACGTGGAGCGGCGGAGTTGTTCGTACCTGGTGATGTTCCGGAGGGCATAGAGCTGAGAGCCCTTTTTCTCCCACTGGTATGCGGGCAGGTTCTTAGGATTATCGTTGGCAAGGTCGAACGCCAGGAGCTGACATTTTAGCTTGTAGAAATAGATTGCGAATTCGCGGATTTCGGTAGCCGGAAGTATCAGGCCAGCAAACCCGAAAATGGGATGGGTTTTGTACCTTGGATGATTGCGTGAGACGTACTGGCCGACGTGCCCGAATTCGTCTAGGTACGCCACGTAATGCGTCATAGTGACCGGATTCCTTGTCACAGAAACACGAAAGCCCGCAGAGATTTCTCTCAAGCGGGCCTCGGAAGGTAGGCACGAGAGTCACCCCTCATGCGTTGGGATGATTATTGTTGCGGAACAATCACTATGTCAATCGAGTTCGATGAAAGCCCATGATCTTCCTTGCCTCTGTACGAAAAGCCTTGAGACTCGTTCATGCTGCGTTGAAAACAGCATCGGAATGCTCATGTACTTCAGTACAGTCGGACGCGACCCCGGCCGTTCCTCGGCTGTTTTCGCCTTGACTGACCTTTGTCTCAAGACTTTTCGTACAGAGCCTAGGGTTTTCAAACCCGGTCGCAGAGCGTGCGGCGACCGGAATTACGATAGGGGCCAGGACCTGGGCGCGCAAGCGGGCGGATTCCGGCGCAGTTGTAGGCAAAGGCGCAAGGTTGGGTAGCCTGGCGGAAGGCTTGTAGTCAGGCCATGCGATGCGGACTGGAAATGGCTGCAATTTGTGGCGAGGGAGCTTGCTCCCGCTCGACGGCGCAGCGATCGCAGGTTGGCTGATGTGGTCTGTCGGTAGATAGGCATCGGTTCGATCGGGGCTAGGGTGTGCCTGGCTTCAGGAACACCTGAGGTTGTGCGAAGCCCCGCCGTGCATGTTCGACTCGTGTCCTGATAACGCATTCAGTTGCATGGTCGTTCAACAATCCCATTGCCTGCATGAACGCATAAACGGTCGTAGGCCCAACGAACTTCCAGCCTCGTTTTTTCAGCTCTTTCGATAGCGCGACCGACTCGACAGACGTCGAGGCGGTCTGAGGTTCAATCGGGTTCGCAACCTGAGGAGCGTAGCGCCAAAAAAAGGAAGCCAACGAGCCTTCCGTTTCGACGAGCTCGCAGGCACGACGGGCATTGTTGATGACAGCTTCGATCTTGCCGCGATGGCGAACGATGCCAGCGTCTTGAAGCAGACGCTCTACATCGCTGTCGTTGTACTGAGCGACCCGGACGAAGTCGAAGCCATCAAAGGCGGCACGAAAGTTATCCCGCTTGGCCAGGATCGTGCGCCAGCTGAGGCCAGACTGGAATCCCTCAAGGCTGATCTTCTCGAACAGGCGTCTATCGTCAACCACAGGAAAGCCCCACTCGGTATCGTGGTATTGAAGAAATTCCGGCGCGGCTGCGCACCAGCGGCATCGACGCTGCCCATCCAGGCCAATGATCGTCGTATCCATGGCGTCAGCTCCCGGTACTGGCCAGCAAAAATGCCAGGCGTGGGTCGGCCTTCGATGGCTTCACCTCGACAATTTCTGCCTGCACGACACCCTGAATCACGAAGGGGTCGCCACTGACGCGATCCTCAAGTTGGGCCAGTGTGATTCCGCTTGCCAGGATCATCCCTCCGGCTTGCGGCTGAAGGCTTCCAGCCAGGATAAAGACACCGTCGTCAAAGCCGCACTGCAGCCAGTCCTTATGGGCTTGCATCCACTGACCCGCCAGTTCGCGTCCAGCTGAAAATCGCAGAGATACGATGAACATTCGTAGGTCCTTCCTAAGGGTGATGGGTTATTGGGTCGAAGTCCGTGTCGTGCCGGTGATGCCGTCGAGCCATCTACTCATGCGTTCGGCCTCGAGCTTGACGAAGTGCTCGTCGTGAAACGCCTGTGCAAGCAACGCCACACCCTGGCTGAACGCCAATACATGCATTGCCAGCGAATCCGCGTCTGGCCCGCGCCCCAATAGAGCGAATTGCTGGCGCAACCAGGTACGGAACAGGGCAAAAAGTTGGCTGGACTGTGGCTGCGCCGGGTGGCCAAGCTTGGCCAGCTCGCTGCATAGCGTGCCAACCGGGCAACCATGGCGAATGATCTGGGCTTGGTTCGTGACGACGATGAAGATGAAGCTCTTGATGCGTTCGGAGGGGGAGGCACTTTCTGCCTCCCATGCTTTAAGCATGTGTGAAGTGCTCAGCAGACGTTCCGCGATAACGGCATCCAGGATCTCGTCCTTGCTTTTGAAGTGGTAATAAAAGTTGCCACGAGAGATACCGACGGCGTGGGCGATGTCTGCGAAAGAGGTGTGTTCGTAACCGTTCTCATAGAACAGCCGGTCTGCCTCCGCGACGATGCGCTCGCGGGTTGTGATTTCAGCCATCCAACTGTCTCCCCATCACCTTTCCGGCCCCCATTGATTGAGGTTAGGACGGTCGACCTAATTAATGGTTCTGAGCGTAGGACGGGCATCCTAATTGGTCAAGGGCCGTTATCCGGTTTACGAGTGTGTGGCGTCGGTTGGATTGGGGCTGCTGCGCACCCCAGCGGGGCGGTGCGACGCTTCGCTAAATCCCCTCGCCACAGGAGATGGGAGCGGTCCACAGTCGTGGGCTCAAGACCTGAACTGGCTCGGCGCCACGCCGCTCCAGCGGACGAAGGCGTGGCGGAAGCTGGCGGTTTCGCTGAAGCCCAGCAGTTCGGCGATGCGGTGGATGGGGAGTTGGTCCTCGCAGAGCATTTGCTTGGCCCGCTCGAAGCGCAGTTCGTCCAGTAGCTCCTGGTAACTGCAACCCGAATCCTTGAGGTGCCGGCGTAACGTGCGGGCGGAGCAGTTCATTTGTTCGGCCAGGCCTTCCAGGCCGGGGGCGGCGTCGAGCTGGGCGGCGAGCAGTTGGCGGATGCGGCCCAGCCAGGCCTGGCGGCCGGTGAATTCGATATTTTGCTTGCGGCAGCGTTCGACCATGGCGTGGTGGGTGATGGGGTCGGCCAGCGGCAACGGGTGGTCGAGCCAGTGGCGGTCGAAGGCAAAGGCGTTGTCGATGGCGTCGAAACGCACCGGGCAATCGAAATGGGCCCCGTAGCGGGCTTGGTAATCCGGTGCCGGGTGTTCGAAGCGCGCCGCGCGCAAGGGCAGCGGGTGACCGAGCAGGTCGTTGCAGATGACTTTTAGCGAGACCATGCAGAATTCGGCGTTGAATGCGGCCAGGGCCGGGGCCTCCCGATAGTCGCTGGCGCTGAACCAGAGGTGCTCGCCATCGTCTTCCAGGTTCAGGTCGAAGAGTGTTCCCAATAGCGCCGGATAGCGCAGCGCCAGCTGCAAGGCGTCACCTAAGGTGGCACTGGTGAGCAGGGCGTAGCCGAGCATGCCGTAGGAGGAAACGTGCATGCTGCGCCCCAATTCCAGGCCGATGTCGCGCTTGAGGGCCACGGCGTTGGCGCAGACCTGCATTTCCTGGTTGGTGGTGATACGCGTGTCGGCCCGGCTCAGGTCCGCCGCGCTGATGCCGCTGCCGGCCAGCAATTCGTCACTGGGCAGGCCTTCATGTTTGAAGGCGTTGAGCACCAGTGAGACGGCGTTGAGGGTGGTGAGGTGGGAATGAAGCATGTCCGTTTCCAGCCTGGGGAAGCTGTAAATTGAGCAAGTTGTGTGCCGGGAGTAAAGCCCAAAGCTGCCATGCTTCGTGGCAGCAAATTGTAGGAGCAAAGCCTGCTCGCGATATATCGCCGCGATTTCTGAGGATCGCGTCAACTTTGTCGCGGGCAAGCCTTGCTCCCACAGGTGTGCCTGGCGGTCAGATCAGTTCGCCACACAGGTCCAGCTCAACCAACCGCCGGATCTCATCCACCGGCAGCCCTGCGCCGATCAGCGCCTGCAACTTGCCGTACGCAGCCTCGCGGGTCATGCCGCCGCCGGACAGCACGCCGACGCCACGCAAACGGCTGCCGGCCTCGTACACGTCCAGCTCCACGCCGCCTTCATGGCATTGCGTCACCGCCACCACCACCACGCCGCTGTCCCGCGCTCGGGTCAGGCTGGCGAGGAAGGCCGGGTTGTCGCTCGGGCCGGTTCCGCTGCCGTAGCATTCCAGCACCAGGCCCTGGATGCCGCTGCTCAGCAGGCCATCGAGGATGTCGGCGCTGATGCCCGGAAACAACGGTAGTACCGCGACGTTCGCCAGTTGCTTCGGCTGGTTGTAATTCAACTGCGCCGGCAGCGACGTGGCTTTGGCACCGCCGCCCTGACGCTCCAGGCGTTTGAACGGATGGCGACCGAAACTGCGTACTTTCGCGCAACGGGTCGGCGCCAGCAGCTCGCCGTGGAAGTACAGGTGCACGCCCGGCGCCAGGCCCCGGCCGAGGGCGACCAGCGCGCCGCTGAGGTTTTCCCAGGCGTCGCTGTCGGTCACGCCGGCGGGCAGCATGGAACCGGTGAAGCAGACACGGGCATGCAGGCCCAACAACTGGAAGCTCATCGCCGCCGCGCTGTAGGCCAGGGTATCGGTGCCGTGCAGGATCAACACGCTGTCACAACCTTGCACATCCACGGCGTCGACCACCGCTTCGCGCAGTTGCTGCCAATAGGTTGGGGTCATGTTGGCGCTGTCGATCAGCGGCGACATTTCCCGGAAGCGCCATTGCGGGACGGCGAGTTCAGGTTGGCTGTGCAGGTAGTCGCGCATGCGAGCTTCGAAGCCGGAAGCCGGGGCGAGGCCGTGGGCGCTGGCTTGCATACCGATGGTGCCGCCGGTGTAGAGCACCATGACGTGCTGGGCGGCAGGATAGGTCGAGGAATTCATGGTTGTTCTCCGAGGACGAAAACGGCAGCTTCGTCGAGCTGCCCAACATAAGGTCGAGCATGACGCCGACCTTACGTTGTGTCACGCCGGGCGCAGGGGATGCGCCCGGTTTTTGCAGCAGGCTTGCCGATCAGCGTTGCGCTGCGGCCACACCGGTCACCGCGTCAGGCTGGGCAGCCGAGGCGGATGGGCTGGCTGGCCAGGCTTTGCGGTCCAGATCCAGGTCCGGGAATTTGCTGGAATCGAAGACCGGAGTCTTGATGCCGGCCGAACGCTGGGCGTCGTAGTCGCGCAGGATGCGCATGCCGACCTTGAACAGCAGGAACAGCGCGATCAGGTTCACGAAGGCCAGCAGGGTCATGGTGATGTCGGCGAAAGCGAACACGGTGCTGAGATTTTCGATGGCGCCCCAGAAAATCAGCACCAGTACCAGTGCGCGATAACCGATCAGCGCCTTGCGGTTCTCACCGAGCATGAAGCGCAGGTTGTTTTCGCCCAGGTAGTAGTTGTAGAGGATCGAGGTGAACACGAACAGCGCCAAGGCCACGGAGATGAACATCCGGCCCCAGTCACCGACCACGGCGGCCAGGGAGTTCTGGGTCAGGGCAATGCCGTCGCCTTCGAAGCCTGCGGTGTAGAAGCCCGACAGCAGGATCAGCAGCGCGGTGCAGGTGCAGATCACGAAGGTGTCCAGGAACACGCTGAACGCCTGGACCACGCCTTGGGCGACCGGGTGTTCGACCGATGCAACGGCGGCCACGTTAGGCGCACTGCCCAGGCCTGCTTCGTTGGCGAAGACGCCGCGCTTGACGCCCATGACGATGGCGCTGCCGATCAGGCCGCCGAACGCTTGGTCCAGACCGAAGGCGCTCTTGACGATGGTAGCCAGCATGGCCGGTACGTGGTCGAACTGCAGCACGATCACGTAGATGGTCACGGCGATGTAGGCCAGGGTCTTGACCGGTACCAGCAGGTCGGCGACGCGGGCGATACGCTTGATCCCGCCGATGAACACCAGGCCCAGCAGCACCGCCAGGCCCAGGCCGGTGTAGGTGGTGTCGAGGCCGAAGGCATTGTTCAGCGAGTGGGTCACGGCGTGGGCTTGCAGGCCGTTGAAGGCGAAGCCGAAAGTGATCAGCAGCAGGAAGGCCATGATCATGCCCAACCAGCGTTTCTGCAGGCCGTGCTGGATGTAGTAGGACGGGCCGCCACGGTACTGGCCTTCGGAGTCGCAGCGCTTGTACAGCTGGCCGAGGGAGCACTCGAAGAAGCTGCTGGACATGCCGACCAGCGCGGTTACCCACATCCAGAACACTGCACCGGGGCCGCCGAGGGTCACGGCGATGCCGACACCGGCAATGTTGCCCGCGCCGACACGACCGGCGAGGCTGAGCATCAGGGCCTGGAAGGAGCTGAGCTGGTCGGTGCTGCTTTTTAGGCTGTCACGGAACACCGCGAACATGTGGAAGAAATGACGGAACTGGACGAAACGCGAGCGGATCGTGAAGTAGCCGCCGAGCCCGACAATGAGCAGGATCAGCACTTTCCCTGAGAGGAAGTCGTTGATGACTTCGAGCATGAGTATTCCTCGCTGTTTTTTGTTTAAGCAAATGCTGGCCATTTGGAAACATCACGAAACATCCGTCGGCGCACGGCTTGACAGGTGAGGCGAGGTTTCGTCCCGGTCCAATTCGCGGGTTGTTATTAGTTCGGGTTTCGCATGTTTAAGATCTCGCTACCGACGACCACACATGTGAAGAGGGGCGGCACTATACCTATCAGTGCGATGCCCGTCTGCACGGTTGTGGTGCAAGCGACGAAACGACTTGCTGGGATTAACGAAAATCGCAGCCTTCGACAGCCCTTTGCAGGAGCTGTCCAAGGCTGCGATCTTTATCCGATGTTGTCGTTTTCGGCATAAGGCCTCCGTGGCAGTGGCAAAAAAAGGGCTTGGGGAATAATCCCCAAGCCCTCAAAAGGTGAGAGGTGTCTAGTCCCTCGACCTGGTGAGCGGTGGTTGCATCGATCACGCTTTCAGCGGGACCAGACGCGGAGCAATCATGTTTTCCGGGCGCAGGATGTCGTCGAGCATGGCGTCGTCGAGCAAGCCTTCTTCGCGCACCAGTTCCAGCACGCCGCGGCCGCTTTCCAGGGCAACACGGGCGATGCGGGTGGCGTTTTCATAGCCGATGTACGGGTTCAGGGCGGTGACCAGGCCGATCGAGTGCTCGACCAGTTCGCGGCAGCGCGCTTCGTTGGCGGTGATGCCCACGATGCAGTGCTCGCGCAGCATGTCCATGGCCCGTTGCAGCAGGCGGATCGAGTCGAAGATCTTGAAGGCGATCAGTGGCTCCATCACGTTCAGCTGCAGTTGGCCGCCTTCGGCTGCCATGGTCAGGGCCAGGTCGTTGCCGATGATCTGGAACGCCACCTGGTTGACCGCTTCCGGGATCACCGGGTTGACCTTGCCGGGCATGATCGAGCTGCCTGGCTGGCGGGCCGGCAGGTTGATTTCGTTGATACCGGTGCGTGGACCGCTGGACAGCAGGCGCAGGTCGTTGCAGATCTTCGACAGCTTGACCGCGGTGCGTTTGAGCATGCCGGAGAACAGGACGAAGGCACCCATGTCAGACGTGGCTTCGATCAGGTCGGCGGCCGGTACCAGCGGCTGGCCGCTGATGGTTGCCAGGCGCTGTACGGCCAGGGCCTGGTAGCGCGGGTCGGCGTTGATGCCGGTGCCGATGGCGGTGCCGCCCAGGTTCACTTCGGTCAGCAGTTCGGGCGCCAGGGTTTTCAAGCGCGCCAGGTCTTCGCTCAGGGTGGTGGCGAAGGCGCGGAATTCCTGGCCGAGGGTCATCGGCACGGCGTCCTGCAGCTGGGTGCGACCCATTTTCAGAACGTGGCTGAATTCTTCACCCTTGGCGGCGAACGACTGGATCAGGCTGTCGAGGCTGGCCAGCAACGCATCGTGACCCAGCAGCAGACCCAGGCGGATCGCGGTCGGGTAGGCGTCGTTGGTAGACTGCGCCATGTTCACGTCGTTGTTCGGGTGCAGGTACTGGTATTCGCCTTTCTGGTGGCCCATGGCCTCCAGGGCGATGTTGGCGATGACTTCGTTGGCATTCATGTTGGTCGACGTGCCGGCGCCGCCCTGAATCATGTCCACCACGAATTCTTCGTGGAAATCGCCGCGGATCAGACGGGCACAGGCTTCGCTGATGGCTGCATGCTTGGCTTCGCTGAGTTGGCCCAACTCGCGGTTGGCGTCAGCGGCAGCCTGTTTGACCATCGCCAGACCGACCACCAGCTTGGGGTAATGCGAGATCGGAACGCCCGAGAGACGGAAGTTGTTCACCGCTCGCAGGGTCTGGATGCCGTAATACGCTTGTGCTGGTACTTCGAGTACGCCAAGCAGGTCTTTTTCTGTGCGGAATGATGCAGCGGAGGACATGATGGAAATCATCTCGATAAGGACCCGGTCTGAGCCGGAACGCTGTGGATCGTAGGCTCTCATAAACGTAAGGGCCAATGCTGTTAAACACTGCCCTATGCATATTCGGCATAATGCGGATGTGACGCCGACGGTACGGCGGACGTGTGACCTGTTTTGGTGCATGTTTCGGGAGAGCGTGATGAATCTTGAAAGCAAATGGCTCGAGGACTTCAGTGCCTTGGCGGCTACTCGCAGTTTCTCCCAGGCGGCCGAACGGCGTTTCGTCACGCAACCGGCGTTCAGTCGGCGGATCCGTAGCCTTGAGGCGGCGCTGGGGCTGACGTTGGTCAACCGCTCCCGCACGCCGGTCGAGCTGACAGCGGCCGGGCAGTTGTTCCTGGTGACGGCGCGCACGGTAGTGGAACAGTTGGGCGAGGTGCTGCGGCATTTGCATCATCTGGAAGGCGGGCAGGGCGAAGTGATCCAGGTAGCGGCTGCGCACTCCTTGGCGTTGGGCTTTTTCCCGCGCTGGATCGCGCAGTTGCGCAACGAAGGCATGAACATCGCCACGCGCCTGGTGGCGACCAACGTCGGCGATGCCGTCCATGCCCTGCGTGAAGGCGGTTGCGACCTGATGCTGGCGTTCTACGACCCGGATTCGGCGATGCAGATGGACCCGGAAATCTTCCCGTCGCTGCACCTGGGCCAGACCGAAATGCTGCCGGTGTGTGCCGCCGATGCCAACGGCAAGCCGCTGTTCGACCTCGAAGGCGAGGCCAGCGTGCCGCTACTGGCCTACAGCGCCGGGGCGTTTCTCGGTCGTTCGGTGAACCAGTTGCTGCGTCAGCGGGCGCTGCGTTTCACCACTGTCTACGAAACGGCCATGGCCGACAGCTTGAAAAGCATGGCCCTGGAAGGCCTGGGCATCGCCTGGGTGCCGCAACTGAGCGTGCGCGCCGAACTGGCCCGGGGCGAACTGGTGATCTGCGGCGGTGCGCAATGGCACGTCCCGCTGGAGATCCGCCTGTACCGCTGTGCCCTGGTGCGCAAGGCCAATGTGCGATTGCTGTGGCGCAAGCTCGAAGGTGGCGCCGGCTCCTGAAAACACGCACAACCCTGTGGGAGCGAGCCTGCTCGCGATGACGGACTGACATTCAACATCACTGTTGCCTGGCCCACCGCTATCGCGAGCAGGCTCGCTCCCACAGGGTTTGTGTCGTTCACAACGTATGGAATCAATACAGATCAGATGTGGGAGCGGGCTTGCTCGCGAAGGCGGCGTGCCAGTCACCACCTTCTGCACTGATCCTCCGCTTTCGCGAGCAAGCCCGCTCCCACAGAGGGGGATCTGGGGTGTTCTTGTATTGACCTTGAAGTCAATAAAACCGCTGTCCAGGCACAAATGACAGATGGTCGCGACAGGGGCTGTTTATCTGCTTCATTGCGGTATACTGCGCGGCCTTCGGCCGGTCCAGATCGGCCATTATTCGTACAACAAGCCACGCCGGTTTCCCGCGTGGCTTGTTGTTTTTTGACGCGCCTGCGGGCGCCCAGAGAGAAGAGGCACGACGATGAGTGCACTGGTTGGCGTGATCATGGGCTCCAAGTCCGATTGGTCCACCCTTAGCCACACCGCCGATATGCTGGAAAAGCTCGGCATCCCTTATGAGGTGAAAGTGGTCTCTGCCCACCGCACCCCGGACCTGCTGTTCCAGTACGCCGAAGAAGCCGAGGCCCGTGGTATCGAGGTGATCATCGCCGGTGCCGGTGGTGCGGCTCACCTGCCAGGCATGTGTGCGGCCAAGACCCACCTGCCGGTGCTGGGCGTGCCGGTGCAGTCGTCGATGCTCTCGGGCGTCGATTCGCTGTTGTCCATCGTGCAGATGCCGGCCGGCATTCCGGTCGCGACCCTGGCCATCGGCAAGGCCGGCGCGATCAACGCCGCCCTGTTGTCGGCGAGTATCCTGGGTGCCAAGCATCCACAATTCCATACCGTGCTGAAAAAATTCCGCGCTGAGCAGACAGACAGCGTCCTGGACAATCCAGACCCACGCATTGCCTGAGGTTGTTGACGAATGAAGATCGGTGTAATCGGTGGCGGCCAGTTGGGTCGCATGTTGGCCCTGGCAGGTACGCCGCTGGGGATGAACTTCGCTTTCCTGGACCCGGCGCCGGACGCCTGTGCCGCCGCGCTGGGTGAACACCTGCGGGCCGACTACGGCGACCAGGATCACCTGCGCCAACTGGCCGATGAAGTCGATCTGGTGACGTTCGAGTTCGAGAGCGTCCCGGCCGAAACCGTCGCCTTCCTGTCCCAGTTCGTCCCGGTCTACCCGAGCGCCGAAGCCTTGCGCATCGCCCGCGACCGCTGGTTCGAGAAGAACATGTTCAAGGACCTGGGCATTCCTACCCCGGCCTTCGCTGACATTCAATCCCAGGCAGACCTGGAAGCCGCCGTCGCAGCCATCGGCCTGCCGGCCGTGCTCAAGACCCGCACCCTGGGTTATGACGGCAAGGGCCAGAAAGTCCTGCGCAACCCTGAAGACGTAGCCGGTACGTTCGCCGAACTGGGCAGCGTGGGCTGCCTGCTGGAAGGTTTCGTGCCGTTCACCGGTGAAGTCTCGCTGATCGCCGTGCGTGCCCGCGACGGTGAAATCCGTTTCTACCCGCTGGTGCACAACACCCACAAGGACGGCATTCTCAAGCTTTCCGTCGCCAGCACCGACCATCCGCTGCAGGCCCTGGCCGAGGATTATTCCAGCCGCGTGCTCAAGCAGCTCGACTACGTCGGCGTGATGGCGTTCGAGTTCTTTGAAGTGGACGGCGGTCTCAAGGCCAACGAAATCGCGCCGCGGGTGCACAACTCCGGGCACTGGACCACCGAAGGCGCCGAGTGCAGCCAGTTCGAGAACCACCTGCGGGCAGTGGCCGGGCTGCCGCTGGGCTCGACCGCCAAGGTCGGCGAAAGCGCGATGCTGAACTTCATCGGCAAAGTACCGGACACCGAGAAGGTCCTGGCGATTGCCGATTGCCATCTGCATCACTATGGCAAGGCGTTCAAGGCCGGTCGCAAGGTCGGCCACGCCAACCTGCGTTGTGCTGACCGGGCCACGCTGGCCCAGCAGATCATCAAGGTCGAGACGCTGATCGCCGAGCAATAGTGCGTGTTTTCGGTGGAACCATTCATCGGCAAGACTCTCTCATGGCTAAGCGCCAAAGCCTGACCAGGCTTTGGCTTAGCGTCTCAAAAAAGAGGGAAATGCCATGGGAATCATCGGAACCATCTTCATCGGCTTGATCGTTGGCCTGCTGGCACGCTTCCTGAAACCGGGCGACGACAGCATGGGCTGGATCATGACCATCCTGCTCGGTATCGGCGGTTCGCTGGCAGCCACCTATGGCGGCCAGGCCCTGGGTATCTACCAGGCCGGGCAAGGGGCCGGTTTCATCGGTGCCCTGGTCGGCGCGATTGTGCTGCTGGTGATCTACGGCCTGATCAAAAGAAACTGAGTCAATGCGACAAAGCCCCCTGCGCATGGCGCGCGCAGGGGGCTAGAATGCCCGGCGTTCCATCTACCACTCATTGCCGAGCCCTTTCATGCGCCGTCTAGTGTTGACCCTTCTTCTGCTGGGCAGTGGCCTGGCCCATGCTGCCGAATTGCCGGAAACCGATTGGCTCGAACTGATGCCCAAGTCGGACCAGAAAGCCCTTGAGGCCATGCCCGAGATCGACCACAACTCCCCCGAAGCCAATGGCACCTTCACCAACAAGGGTGGCCTGAAGCAAAGCAAAGGCTTGCCGGCGGTGATGTATTCGACCAAGACCGTGGCCTCGATGAACGACAAGCACATCCGCATCGGCGGCTACCCGGTACCGCTGGAAACCGACGCCAAGGGCCGCAGCACGCTGTTCTTTCTGGTGCCATACCCCGGCGCCTGCATCCACGTTCCGCCGCCACCGCCTAACCAACTGGTGCTGGTGCGCTACCCCAAGGGCTTGAAGCTGGACGACATCTACACGCCGCTGTGGGTGACCGGCACGCTGAAGATCGAAAAGGTCGACAACGACCTGGCGAGTGCGGCGTATGCGCTGGATGCGGAGAAGGTGCGGGTGGTGCAGGAAGCGGATTTGTAGCTCAGGTCAACCTGACGCAGATCCCCTGTGGGAGCGAGCCTGCTCGCGATAGCGGTGGATCAGTCAAAGTAATGGTGGCTGACAGATCGCTATCGCGAGCAGGCTCGCTCCCACCGAGGGATGTGATGGGTTTTAGAGCGGTTTGCTACTGATGCTCACGCCCAGGGTATGACTGGCCTCGGGCAGCAGCGTCACCACATCGTCCATCACATTCGCCGTTTCGATGCACAGCATGCGCTGCCAGCCATCGTCGGCCATGTCGCTGAAGGCCTTGGCGCGTTCGGTCCAGGGGTTCCAGATCACCGCCGAGCGCGAGCCGCTGCTGGTCAGTTCGATCCGCCGTTCCCAATGCGGATCGACGATGCTCAGCGTCGCCGGGGTATCGAGATAGACACGGTCGGTCTCGCCGGCAAAGTGCAGGTCGCCGGACTGGGTGGCGGTATTCCAGTCGTCCAGGGTTTCGATGTAGTTCAAGCCGGCCACGCCTTCGACATGCACGTTGCGCACGTCGCTCACCGCGAAATAGCTGTGCAGCGCCTGGCTGAGGCTGACGGTTTCGCTGCCGCGGTTATGGCTGGTGAGGCGGATGTGCAATTGCGCGTCCATCACGATGGTCAGCGTCAGGTCGACCTGATGAGGCCAGCCCGGCAGGCCGTTTTCGGGATAGGGCAGCACGAATTCGACTTTCAGGCCTTCGCCCTCGGTTTCGATGCCTTTCAATTCCCAATCCATCGCCCGCACCAGGCCGTGGGCGGTGGCCGGCTCGTTGCTCACGCGCATGGCCTGGACGCTGTCGGGGTTACGGGTCAGGTTGCCGAACCACGGCCAGCACACCGGCACACCGGCACGGATGCTCTTGCCAGCCTTGAAGGTCGCCTGGTCGTTGAGCCAGATCAGCGGCGGTTGGCCGTCCACTTGATAGCTGAGGATATGCGCGCCTTGCTGGGCCACCAGCAACTCGGCCTGACCGTGGCGGATACGCCAGCCATTGAGTTCATCCAGTTTGACGGCTTCGACATTGGGCGTGGGCATACTGCAAACCTCGTTCAGGAACAGGAACCGCAATGGACCACAAAACGGCCGTCGCGTTTAACGAGCGCGCGGCGGAACCGAACGGGTGCGGCCACTGCCATCGATAGCAACGAACACGAACACCGCCTCGGTCACCTTGCGCCATTCACTGGACAGTGGGTCGTCGCTCCAGACCTCGACCATCATCTGGATCGAGCTGCGGCCGATTTCCAGGGTCTGGGTGTAGAACGACAGCTGAGCCCCCACGGCCACTGGCACCAGGAACGCCATGCGATCGATCGCTACGGTCGCCACGCGCCCGCCGGCTACCCGGCTGGCCATTGCCGTGCCGGCCAGGTCCATCTGGGACACCAACCAGCCGCCGAAGATATCGCCGAAGCCATTGGTCTCGCGGGGAAGCGCGGTGATTTGCAGGGCCAGGTCGCCTTGCGGAATTGGATCTTCTTGTTCGAGCTCTATCATGCCGGGGGTGCCTCTGACCCGTAACTCTGTCTTGTACTTCAGGTGAATAGCCGTCTTCGTAAAAAACGATTCAGCCCGAACACATTGCGTTCGTCACGTTTTTCGTAAAGGCGCGCTAAAGGGAGACTCTGCGAAACCGGCTGGTTCTGGCGTTTTTTCCTACAAACCCTGCACCAACGACGTTTTCGCACAGCAACCCCTTACAGAGTGTCGCAAGCTAGCGAGTATATCGGGCGATAGACGTCGAGACGACTACCGGGTTCTGATTTCGACCGAGAATGACGCGCCTCACTGTGCTTTTTCGAACAATTTGCTATCGTGCCAAACCGCTCCAACCCCGATTTGCGGGTTGCAGAACCGACTATAAGAGAAGCCTTCGCCATGACCACTGCGCCTTCGAGCACGGCAGCCCCTGCGCAACCCGCCCGTCCATTGACCCGCAACGATTACAAGACCCTGTCGCTGTCTGCTCTGGGCGGCGCCCTGGAGTTCTACGATTTCATCATTTTCGTGTTCTTCGCCACTGTGGTCGGCAAATTGTTCTTCCCCGCCGACATGCCCGAGTGGCTGCGCCTGATGCAGACATTCGGCATCTTTGCCGCCGGCTATCTGGCCCGGCCCCTGGGCGGGATCGTGATGGCGCACTTCGGCGACCTGTTGGGACGCAAGAAGATGTTCACCCTGAGCATCTTCATGATGGCCGTACCCACGCTGATCATGGGCCTGTTGCCCACCTACGCGCAGATCGGCATGTGGGCGCCGATCCTGCTGTTGCTGATGCGGGTGATCCAGGGCGCGGCCATTGGCGGCGAAGTGCCGGGGGCCTGGGTATTTGTCTCCGAACACGTTCCGGGGCGCCACATTGGTTATGCCTGCGGCACCCTCACGTCCGGCCTGACGGCGGGGATCCTGCTGGGCTCGCTGGTGGCCACCGCGATCAACAGCCTCTATACGCCGGTGGAAGTGGCGGATTACGCCTGGCGCATTCCGTTCCTGCTGGGCGGTGTGTTCGGGCTCTTTTCGGTGTATCTGCGCCAGTGGCTCCACGAGACTCCGGTGTTCGCCGAACTACAATTGCGCAAGGCCCTGGCTGAAGAAGTGCCGTTGCGCGCGGTGCTGCGCGACCACCGCGGCGCCATCGTTATCTCCATGCTGCTGACCTGGCTGTTGTCAGCCGCCATCGTGGTGCTGATCCTGATGACCCCGACGGTCCTGCAGACGGTCTACCATTTCGCGGCGACCACCGCCTTGCAAGCCAACAGTGTGGCGATCGTGATGTTGAGCATTGGCTGCATCCTGGCCGGTGCCCTGGCGGACCGCTTCGGCGCGGGACGGGTCTTCGTCTTCGGTTGCGCCGCGTTGCTGGCCAGTGCCTGGACCTTCTACCACAACCTGGCCGACCATCCGCAGTGGCTGTTCCCCATGTATGCCCTCACCGGTCTGCTGGTGGGCACCATCGGGGCGGTGCCCTACGTCATGGTCAAAGCCTTCCCGCCGGTGGTGCGCTTCAGCGGCCTGTCGTTCTCCTACAATGTGGCCTATGCGATTTTCGGCGGCCTGACGCCGATGATCGTGAGCCTGCTGCTCAAGGAGAGCCCGATGGGGCCGGCTTATTATGTGGCGGTGTTGTGTGGGGTCGGGATGGTGGTGGGTGCCTACCTGTGGAGGAAAGGGCGCTAGTCTTCCGTTTTTCATTGGCTTTACTGGCCTCATCGCGAGCAGGCTCGCTCCCACAGGGTTTACGCGATGGCGCAGAACCATTGTGGGAGCGAGCCTGCTCGCGATAGGGGACTCTGCGAATCATCCTGTAAAACTCAATGCTGGCCTTTCATCCAATTGTCATATTTCAGCCATAGAGTGTTCACACGGCTTACCGATACTTGGCCGACTTAACACACCCTATCTGCTAGGAGTAAGGCATGAAACTGAAGCGTTTGATGGCGGCAATGACTTTTGTCGCTGCTGGCGTAGCGACTGCCAACGCGGTTGCCGCTGTTGATCCTGCGATCCCGAGCTACACCAAGACCACTGGTGTGTCGGGCAACCTGTCCAGCGTCGGCTCCGATACCCTGGCAAACCTGATGACCTTGTGGGCCGAGAACTACAAGAAGGAATACCCGAACGTAAACATCCAGATTCAGGCCGCCGGCTCCTCCACCGCGCCGCCCGCACTCACCGAAGGCACCTCCAACCTGGGCCCGATGAGCCGCAAGATGAAGGACAACGAACTGCAGGCCTTCGAGCAGAAGTACGGCTACAAGCCAACCGCTATCCCGGTTGCCGTGGACGCCCTGGCTGTATTCGTGCACAAGGACAACCCGATCCAGCACCTGACCATGGAACAGGTCGACGCGATCTTCTCGTCCACCCGCCTGTGCGGCGCCAAGGCTGACGTCAAGACCTGGGGCGACCTGGGCGTGACCGGCGACCTGGCTAACAAGCCGGTTCAACTGTTTGGTCGCAACTCGGTATCCGGCACCTACGGCTACTTCAAGGAAGAAGCCCTGTGCAAAGGTGACTACAAGCCAAACGTCAACGAACAACCTGGCTCGGCTTCGGTCGTGCAGTCGATCAGCTCCTCGCTGAACGGCGTGGGTTACTCGGGCATCGGCTACAAGACCGCCAGCGTGAAAACCGTGGCCCTGGCCAAGAAAGGCAGCACCGAGTTCATCGAAGATAGCGAAGAGAACGCACTGAACGGCAAATACCCGCTGTCGCGTTTCCTCTACGTGTACGTCAACAAGGCCCCGAACAAGCCTCTGGCCCCGCTGGAAGCCGAGTTCGTGAAGATGGTCCTGTCCAAGCAAGGTCAGGAAGTCGTGGTCAAGGACGGCTACATCCCACTGCCAGCCAAAGTAGCCGCCAAGGCACTGGCTGACCTGGGTCTGTCGGAAGGCGCAAACGTCGCCAAGAAGTAACACCTGAGCCCGGGCCAACGCCCGGCTCTCTGTGGGAGCGGGCTTGCTCGCGAATGCGATGGATCAGTCGGCATCCATGTTGAATGTGCTGGCCCCTTCGCGAGCAAGCCTGCTCCCACAGACACTAATTTCCTCTCCGCTGCCAGCTTCCACGGGCGGCGGATTTGCTGCGTCACTGCATTGTCATCTTTCTGTCATACAGGATCGCTAGGGTGTGCGCATGAATGATCTGGCCAATTCCACAATGACTACGACTTCCCCTCCCAAGCGCATTGATTTCAATACGCCTGAGCTGCAACGCAAGCGCCGTATCCGTGCGCTCAAGGACCGCCTGACCCGCTGGTACGTCCTGGTCGGTGGCCTTGCCGTTCTGGCTGCCATTACCTTGATCTTCTTTTTCCTGGCCTACGTGGTGTTGCCTCTGTTCCAGGGCGCGGACTTGACGGCCAAGGACTCCATCACCCCGGCCTGGATGCAGGACGCCGGCAAGCCGCTGATGATCGCTATCGAAGAGCAGAACCAGGTCGCCATGCGGGTTTCCGACAAGGGCCAGGCGCTGTTCTACGACATCGACAGCGGTGCCGAGCTGCGTCGTGTCGACCTGCCGGTGCCAGCCGGTGCCAGCGTGACGTCCATTGGCGAAGACCAGCCCGGCAGCCCGTTGGTAGCCATCGGTCTGTCCAATGGCCAGGCCCTGGTGTTCCGACACACCTATAAGGTCAGCTACCCGGACGGCAAGAAGACCATCTCACCGGCCGTTGAATACCCCTATGGCGAAACACCTATCGCCTTGAATGAGCAGGGCGCACCCCTGGAGCACGTCAGCCTCAACGCCACCGATTCGACCCTGCTGATCGCCGGTTCCAGCGGTGCTCAGTTGCAGGTGCTGTCGATCACCAGCGAAGAGAACATGATGACCGGTGAAGTCACCAGCGAGCAGACGCGGATCGATCTGCCGCAGATGACCGAGCCGGTGAAGAACATTTTTGTCGACCCACGCCAGCAATGGCTGTACGTGGTCAACGGCCGGGCCCAGGCCGATGTGTTCAGCCTGCGGGACAAGAGCCTCAACGGTCGTTACAAGTTGCTGGAAAATGCCGACGCCCAGGTCACCACCGCGACCCAACTGGTGGGCGGGATTTCGTTGATCGTCGGCGACTCCAAGGGCGGCCTGTCCCAGTGGTTCATGGCCCGGGATGTGGACGGCGAGCAGCGCCTGAAAGAGATCCGCACCTTCCAGATGGGCACCGCGCCAATCGTCGAGATCACCGCCGAAGAGCGCCGCAAGGGCTTCGTCGCCCTCGACGCCGCTGGCAAGCTGGGTGTGTTCCACAGCACTGCCCACCGCACATTGCTGGTGGACCAGGTGGTCGATGGGCAGGGCGTGTTCGGCATGTCGCCCCGGGCAAACCGGTTGATCGTGGAGCAGGGCGGCAAGCTGAAACCGCTGTTGCTGGATAACCCGCACCCGGAAGTCTCCTGGAGCGCGTTGTGGGGCAAGGTCTGGTACGAGAACTACGACGAGCCTAAATACGTCTGGCAATCGACCGCCGCCAACACCGATTTCGAACCCAAGCTGAGTCTCTCGCCGCTGACCTTCGGTACGTTGAAAGCCGCGTTTTACGCCATGTTGCTGGCTGCACCGCTGGCGGTGGCCGCCGCCATCTACACCGCGTACTTCATGGCCCCCGGGATGCGCCGCAAAGTCAAGCCGGTGATCGAATTGATGGAAGCCATGCCGACGGTGATTCTCGGCTTCTTCGCCGGCCTGTTCCTGGCGCCCTACGTCGAAGGGCACCTGCCGGGTATCTTCAGCCTGCTGATGCTGTTGCCGATTGGCATCCTGGTGGCCGGTTTCGTCTTCAGCCGCCTGCCGGAGTCCGTTCGCCTGAAAGTGCCGGATGGCTGGGAAAGTGCGCTGCTGATCCCGGTGATCCTGTTCGTGGGCTGGCTCTCGCTGTACATGAGCCCGTACATGGAAGCCTGGTTCTTCGGCGGCGACATGCGCATGTGGATCTCCCATGACCTGGGCATCACCTACGATCAGCGCAACGCCCTGGTGGTGGGCCTGGCGATGGGCTTCGCGGTGATCCCGAACATCTACTCCATCGCCGAAGACGCCGTGTTCAGCGTGCCGCGCGGCCTGACCCTGGGCTCCCTGGCCCTGGGCGCCACGCCTTGGCAGACGATGACCCGCGTGGTGATCCTTACCGCCAGCCCCGGCATCTTCTCGGCGTTGATGATCGGCATGGGCCGTGCGGTGGGTGAAACCATGATCGTCTTGATGGCCACCGGCAACACGCCGGTCATGGAAATGAACCTGTTCGAAGGCCTGCGGACCCTGGCGGCCAACGTGGCGGTGGAAATGCCCGAATCGGAAGTCGGCGGCAGCCATTACCGCGTGCTGTTCCTGTCGGCGCTGGTGTTGCTGCTGTTCACCTTCATCATGAACACCCTCGCCGAGCTGATCCGTCAGCGTCTGCGCAAGAAATATTCGTCGCTTTAAGAAAGGTAGAAGTCTGTGAAACAGAACTCCCTGAAAGGATGGTTCAAGAGCGGCGCCCCCGGCGTCTGGATCAGCGGTGGCGCGGTGTCCATCGCGGTCATCATGACCATTGGTCTGCTGGCAGTGATTGCCGTGCGTGGCCTGGGTCATTTCTGGCCGGCGGACCTGATCCACGCCAACTACAACGTGCCGGGCATGCCCGCGCACCTGGTGGTCGGCGAAGTGGTGCAGAAGGAAGAAGTGCCCCGTGAGCGCCTGAAAAGCGCTGGCCTGCCGGTGCCGGACGAAGGCCCCGAGTTCATGACCCGCGAGCTGATCAAGGTCGGCAACCGGGACTTGAACGGCACCGACTTCACCTGGATCGTCGGTGACTGGCTGAGCGACCAGACCACGCCGCCGGAGCTGATGGCCATCGAGCGCCGCGAGTGGGGCAACTTCTACGGCTATCTGGTCAACGTCAAGGAAGAAGGCAAGGTCGTCGCCGAAGGCGAGGCCGCCTGGCCGCAGTTGCAGGCTCGCATTGCGCGGGTCAACCAGCTCGCCGCCGAGCTCAAGACCTTGGAAAAATCCGACATCGGTGCGATCAACGCCGGCCTGGAGCGTATCCGCCTGCACGGTCGCAAGCTGGAACTGGAGGGCAAACTCGACGCCGCTGCGCAAGCCGACATGGCCAGCGAACGTGCCGAGCTCGACGCCCGCTACAAGGAGATTGAGGCGCGCCTGACCGACCTGCACGCCCAGTTCAACCGCGATAGCCTGACCGCCCGCGATGCCAACGGCAAGGAAGTGGAAATCGGCATTGGCAAAGTGGTGCACGCTTACCAGCCGAACGGCATGGGCACTTTCACCAAGCTCGGGTTCTATTTCAGCAAGGTCTGGGAGTTCCTCAGCGACGATCCCCGTGAAGCCAACACCGAAGGCGGGATTTTCCCGGCGATTTTCGGCACGGTGATGATGACCCTGATCATGGCGATGATCGTGACGCCGTTCGGCGTGCTGGCAGCGGTTTACTTGCGGGAGTACGCCCGTCAGGGCCCGATGACCCGCCTGATCCGCATTGCGGTGAACAACCTGGCGGGCGTACCGGCCATCGTTTACGGCGTGTTCGGCCTGGGCTTCTTCGTCTATGTGCTGGGCGGCTCGGTTGACCGTCTGTTCTTCCCCGAAGCGCTGCCGGCGCCGACCTTCGGCACCCCGGGCCTGCTCTGGGCCTCCCTGACCCTGGCCCTGCTGGCGGTGCCGGTGGTGATCGTGGCGACCGAGGAAGGCCTGGCGCGGATCCCGCGCACCGTGCGTGAAGGCTCCCTGGCCCTTGGCGCGACCAAGGCCGAGACCCTGTGGAAGATCGTCCTGCCGATGGCGAGCCCGGCGATGATGACCGGCATGATCCTCGCGGTGGCCCGTGCCGCCGGTGAAGTGGCGCCGCTGATGCTGGTGGGTGTGGTGAAACTGGCGCCGTCGCTGCCCTTGGACGGCAACTACCCCTACGTGCACCTGGACCAGAAGATCATGCACCTGGGCTTCCATATCTATGACGTGGGCTTCCAGAGCCCGAACGTCGAAGCGGCACGGCCCCTGGTCTATGCCACGGCATTGCTGCTGGTGCTGGTGATTGCCACGTTGAACCTGTCGGCCGTGTGGATCCGTAACCACCTGCGCGAGAAGTACAAGGCACTGGATAGCTGATTTCCATGTGGGAGCGGGCTTGCTCCCACACAAGTACACCGATTGGCATGGCTGCTCAGCAGCCAACCGAACCGAATTTGTTAGCACAGGGAGCCTCCCATGCAACACGAAGCACATACACACGGCATCAACATGTCGGCCCTGGGTCGCGATAAGCAGAGCCTGAACCTGGCCGATGAAACTGTCGCCATCGAAGTGCCGGGCCTGAGCCTGTTCTACGGCCAGAAGCAAGCGCTGTACGATGTCAGCCTGAACATCCCGAAACAGCGCGTGACCGCGTTCATCGGTCCGTCGGGCTGCGGCAAGTCGACCTTGCTGCGCACCTTCAACCGCATGAACGACCTGGTTGACGGTTGCCGCGTCGAAGGTGAAATCAATCTCTACGGCAACAACATCTACCGCAAGGGCGAAGACGTCGCCGAGCTGCGCCGTCGCGTGGGTATGGTGTTCCAGAAGCCCAACCCGTTCCCGAAGACCATCTACGAAAACGTGGTCTACGGACTGCGCATCCAGGGCATCAACAAGAAGCGCATTCTCGATGAAGCCGTGGAATGGGCGCTCAAGGGGGCGGCACTGTGGGATGAGGTCAAGGACCGCCTGCATGATTCGGCCCTGGGCCTGTCCGGTGGTCAGCAGCAACGCCTGGTGATCGCCCGCACCATCGCCGTGGAGCCGGAAGTACTGCTACTCGACGAACCCTGCTCGGCCCTGGACCCGATCTCGACATTGAAGGTCGAAGAGTTGATCTACGAGCTCAAGTCCAAGTTCACCATCGTCATCGTGACCCACAATATGCAGCAGGCGGCGCGGGTTTCCGACTACACGGCCTTCATGTACATGGGCAAGCTGGTGGAGTTCGGCGATACCGACACCTTGTTTACCAATCCGGCCAAGAAGCAGACCGAAGACTACATTACCGGCCGCTACGGCTAGCGGCAGCTGCGAGCCGCAAGCTTCAAGCGGCAAGTAAAAGCAGTTCAGCGTAACGACACAAATCAGCTTGCAGCTTGAAGCTTGCAGCTCACAGCTTTTGCGGAGCAAACCCATGATTTCGAAGGAAGGCCTTACTCACCACATTTCCGCCCAGTTCAACGCCGAGCTGGAGGAGGTGCGCAGCCATCTGCTGGCCATGGGCGGGCTGGTGGAAAAGCAGGTCAACGACGCGGTGACCGCGCTGATCGAGGCCGATTCCGGCCTGGCCCAGCAAGTGCGCGAGATCGACGACCAGATCAACCAGATGGAACGCAACATCGACGAAGAGTGCCTGCGTATCCTGGCGCGTCGCCAGCCGGCTGCTTCCGACCTGCGGCTGATCATCAGCATCTCCAAGTCGGTGATCGATCTCGAGCGGATCGGCGACGAAGCCACCAAGATCGCCCGTCGCGCCATCCAGTTGTGCGAAGAGGGCGAGGCGCCACGGGGCTATGTCGAAGTGCGTCATATCGGCGACCAGGTACGCAACATGGTTCGCGATGCCCTGGACGCCTTCGCCCGCTTTGACGCCGACCTGGCGTTGTCGGTGGCCCAGTACGACAAGATCATCGACCGCGAATACAAGACCGCCCTGCGTGAGCTGGCGACCTACATGATGGAAGACCCGCGCTCGATCTCCCGGGTGCTGAGCATCATCTGGGTGCTGCGTTCCCTGGAGCGTATCGGCGATCATGCGCGCAACATCTCCGAACTTGTGATCTACCTGGTGCGTGGTACCGACGTACGGCACATGGGACTCAAGCGCATGAAGGAAGAAGTTGAGGGCACCCTGTCCGAAACCCCTAATGTTCCGGGCGAAACTGACGATAAGTAGGATTGCCAAGAAAAGCGCCCGGCCTTCTGGTCGGGCTTTTTTTTGCCATTTTTTTTATCGACAGCAGCACCCCGTGAACGAAAAGTCCCGGCGTGACTGAAGGTTTTTGGCGATGTGCCATCAGTAAAAGCGGTATGCTTGCCGGGATTTTTTAGAGGTGTATCTGGATGAGTAAGGTCAGTGTGTTGGTCGTGGACGATGCTTCGTTCATTCGTGACCTGGTGAAGAAGTGCCTGCGCAATTACTTCCCGGGCATCCGTATCGAAGACGCGGTGAATGGCAGAAAAGCCCAGGCTCTGCTGGCCCGCGAGGCGTTCGACCTGGTGCTGTGCGACTGGGAAATGCCGGAAATGTCTGGCCTGGAGTTGTTGACCTGGTGCCGCCAGCAGGACAACCTCAAGGGCATGCCGTTCGTCATGGTCACCAGCCGTGGCGACAAGGAAAACGTGGTCCAGGCGATCCAGGCCGGTGTTTCCGGCTATGTCAGCAAGCCCTTCACCAACGAACAGTTGCTGACCAAAGTCAAACAGGCCCTGCACAAGGTCGGCAAGCTCGACACGCTGATGAACAGCGCTCCGACCAAGATGAACTCGGCGTTCGGCAATGATTCCCTCAGCGCCCTGACGGGCGGCAAGGCGGCTCCGGTTGTCGCGGCAGCAGCCCCGACGCCCGCCAGGCCAGCCGCAGCGGCGCCTGCTGCTGCCGCCGCTGCGCCGGCCCGTGGCCTGCTCAACAGCCCGCCGGTCAAGGCACCTGCCGCATCCGCCTCTGCCGGCGCCAACCGCGGCCAGGGCCAATTGCGCCTGTCCAGCGGCACCCAACAGTGCGTGATCAAGGCCTTGAGCCTCAAGGAAGCGCTGCTGCTGGTCAAGCGCTCCGACACCCTGCCGCAGGTGCTCGAGAGCTCGGTGCTGGACATGGAGCAGGGCGACAACGCTGAAACCGCTCGTCTGAACGGCTACCTGCACGCCATCGTCGCCCACGAACAGACGCCGGACAGCGAGTGGCTGCAACTGACCTTCCGCTTCGTCGACAAAGATCCGCAGAAACTCGATTACATCTCCCGCCTGATCGCCCGCGGCACCGCGCAGAAGCACTTCGTACCGGGCGCCTGATCCGGCAGCGCTTGCTGGGCCGCCTATCGCGAGCAGGCTCGCTCCCACATGGGGCTCTGAGTGTCACGAAATGTGTGTCCGCAGCAGCGCCAGTGTGGGAGCGAGCCCGCTCGCGATGGGCCAGGCATCCACATAGTCCGGCGGTACGAAGCCGCTTGTCCGAACTGTTATTTCCTACAGGTTATTTTGGGATCGTTGTTTTCTAGGTTGTCGTGAGCGAGCACGTTTCGTGAACGCATCATCAGACAGGAAAACTACGATGAACAAGTTCATCAGCCTGGAAGAAAGGAACCGGATTGCCGAGGCGTTGCGTCAAAATGAAGGACCTTTACTCGCGCCGTCAATCGATGAAGCCGTAGACGGGAAGGTTCCGTTTTCCGCTATGGAAAAAGGGCTGACCATTCGGTTTCCCTTTGTCGACGGGATGCAGGTGGGTGGGCGATACCACGTGAGCCTTCGAGTACCGGGTACGGAGGTCGTGTTTGGCCAGGGTGGAGTAATTGAAGAGGAGGGGCGGGACGTCACGGTGGAAGTGCCGTCTGAACGGGCGCTGCTATTTCAAGGTTATGACGCGGTTCTGTCCTATTCCTATAGCGAATTCGAAGACCCGATGTCACCGACCACTCCACTGGCTTTTGAGGGGCTGCTATACCTGCCTCTCGTGGAGGAGGCCGTTGACGGCGTCATTCCTCTGTCTGTTCAATCGCGAGGGGTCAACCTCAGGCTCAGGGTTACGCCCTCATTCACATCAGGGGCGTTGGTTTCGGTGTATTGGTGGGGCTCCAGTGCAGGCGCCTGTTTCGTCAAACACCTGACCATCGGCGCTGGCCCGGTTGAAGATCTGCTCGTGCCGGTCGAACCGGCTTACCTGACGCCGATCAAGTACGGCAACGTTCGGATTATCTATACGGTGCAATCTACGACGGGTACCGTGATATCTCGCCCGCTCAAGCTGGAGGTCGCGGGTGACCTTGCTGTGCCTGAGCCGCTTTTTTGGATGCTAGGGAGCTACCCCAATCTCTTACCGCCTGACGGAAGCGACATCATCTCGGGACGAATCACGACCCAGGGTATGAGCGCGGGAGATGTGGTGATATTGATGCTCTCCGTTGCTGGCGAGGGCTTTGTGCGACGTTTTCCCATCAGAGAGCCGGACATCGGCGCGGGCGAAATACTCTATGAGGTAAAGACTCCGTATTTGCCATGGGGGACGAAAGTCGCGATCTGGAGTATTGTCGATCGTTTTGCCGGCGCGGCCACGGGCTCTCCTGATCTGGAGCTGGTGGTGTTTCCTGAGAGTTAATTGCAGGATATTTATCAGCCCCATCCCGAGCCTGCTCGCGATGAGGCCAGGTAGCCACACAGCTGTTCGGCTGTACGAAACCGCTTGTCTGAACTGTTATTTCCTACAGGTTTTTTTGGGGGCGTTGTTTTCTAGGTTGTCGTGAGCGAGCACTTTTCGTGTGCGCATCACCAAATAGGAAAACGCGATGAACAAGTTCATCAGCCTGGAAGAAAGGAACCGGATTGCCAAGGCGTTGCGTCAAAATGAAGGACCTTTACTCGCGCCGTCAATCGATGAAGCCGTAGATGGGAAGATTCCATTTTCCGCTATGGAAAAAGGCTTAACCATTCGGTTTCCCTTTGTCGACGGGATGCGGGTGGGTGGGCGATATCAAGTGGCCCTCCACTCACTGGATTTGCTGGCCATGTTTGGCCAGGGTGGAGCGATTGAGGAGGAAGGGCGGGACGTCACGGTGGAAGTGCCGCCTGAACGGGCGTTGCTGTTTCAATGGTATGACGCGGTTCTGTACTATTTTTATAGCGAATTCGAAGATCCGACATCACCGAGCACTCCCCTGGCTTTTGAGGGGCAGCTTTACCCGCCGTGCGTGGATGAGGCCGTTGACGGCGTGATTCCTCTGTCTGTGCAATCGCAAGGGGTCAACCTCAGGCTCAGGGTTACGTCCTCATTCACGCCGGGGGCACTGGTTTCGGTTTATTGGTGGGGCTCCAGTGCAGACGCCTGTTTCGTCAAACATCTGACCATCGGCGCTGGCCCGGTTGAAGATCTGCTCGTGCCGGTCGAACCGGCTTACCTGACGTCGATCAAGTACGGCAGCGTTCGGATTATCTATACGGTGCAATCTACGACGGGTACCGTGATATCTCGCCCGCTCAGGCTGGAGGTCGCGGGTGACCTGACTGTGCCTGAGCCGTTTTTTTGGATTCGAGGGAACTACCCTAATCTCTTACCGCCTGATGGAAGCGACATAATCTCGGGACGAATCAAGACCCAGGGCATGAGTGCGGGAGATGTGGTGGTATTGATGCTCAGCATTTTCGGCATGGGTTTCGTGCGGCGTTTTCCCGTCAGAGAGTCAGACATCAGCGGGGGTGAAATACTCTATGAAGTACCAGTTTCGTATCTGCCTTTGGGGACGAAAGTCGCGATCTGGAGCATTGTCGATCGACTCGCCGGCACGGCCGCTGGTTCTCCTGACCTGGAGCTGGTGGTGTTTCCTGATAGTTAATTACAGGTATTTATCAGCCCCATCCTGAGCCAGCTCGCGATGGGACTGTGGGTCCCGGGCAAGCCCTCTCTGCAACAACTGTCGATTACGAATGTCCATCCCAGCTGCTAGGCTGCTGTGCAGGCCTCCACTTTTCGACAGAACCTTTGCCCATGCTCGCGCCCCTGCTGTTCGCTTGCGGTCTTGTCCTGGCCTCCACTTCGGCCATGGCCATGACGATCTACAAATCCACGGATGCCAATGGCGTGGTGTCCTATAGTGATCGCCCGAGCAGGGGCGCCCAGGTGTTCGTGTTTCGCGATCGCATGGTCGAACACCTGGAGCGCCAGGTGTTTCTCGACATCCAGAAGCAGAAGGGCGCGGACGCAGTGTTCGTGCGCAATGACTTGTACGCACCGGTAGAGATCGAATTGAGTTTCGCCGGTCTGGACAATGTGAGCGGGGCGCCGAGCCGGCCGATTCGTCGGGTCTTGCCGGCGCGCAGCAACCTGCGCCTGGCGCTGCTCACGGCCATTCAACCTGGAAAGCCGTTGATGTACACCCCCAGGTTCGAATATTCCCTGGGCGACCCGGCAGACGCGGCACAGGCCTATCGCTACCCGTTGCCGTGGCGCGGTGGGCCGTTTCGGCTGAGCCAGGGGGCCAACGGCCAATATAGCCACTACGGTCCGAAGAACCGCTACGCCATGGACATTGCCATGCCGGTAGGCACGCCGATCATCGCGGCGCGGGGCGGCGTGGTGATCAAGACCGAGAATGAACAGACCGGCCGTGGCGACGACCCCTCGGGCAACTTCGTGCGGGTGCTGCACGATGACGGCACCATGGGCGTCTACTTGCACCTGCAGAAAGGTTCGGTGAGCGTTCGGGAAGGACAGCGGGTGGCGGTGGGCACGCCACTGGCGCTATCGGGCAACACCGGCAACAGCTCCGGGCCGCACCTGCACTTCGTGGTGCAGCGCAATACCGGGTTGGGGCTGGTGTCGATCCCCTACCAGTTCGATCAACCGGTGGGGGAGTTGCCCAGCTTTGCGGTGGGCAAGCAATAGATTGGAGGTGTGCCGAGGGAGTTTTTGTGGCGAGAGGATCTATCTGTGGCGAGGGGATTTATCCCCGCTGGGCTGCGAAGCAGCCCTGAACACCAGCAACGCGGTGTTTCAGGCAGATTGAGTAGGCTGTATGGGGCTGCTGCGCAGCCCAACGGGGATAAATCCCCTCGCCACAGATAAACCCCCTCGCCACAGGGCGATGCTCAATCGAGCATCAACACCTTCGCCAGAATGATCTTCGGTCCTTTCATCTTCTTGATGATGATCCGCAGACCTTCGACTTCCAGCACTTCTTCCTCTTCCGGCACCCGCTTGAGGGTTTCGTAGACCAGCCCGGCCAGGGTCTCGGCTTCGATATGGTCCAGGTCGATCCCCAGCAGGCGCTCGACCTTGAACAAAGGCGTATCGCCACGTACCAGCAGCTTGCCCGGCTGGTACGCCAGGATGCCGCGCTCGGCCTTGCGGTGTTCGTCCTGGATATCGCCCACCAGCACTTCCAGTACGTCTTCCATGGTCAGGTAGCCGATGATATTGCCGTCGGCTTCCTCGACTACGGCGAAGTGCGAGCCGCCCTTGCGGAACTGCTCCAGCAACTGAGACAGCGGCATGTGCCGCGACACGCGCTCCAGGGGACGGGTCAGTTCGGCCAGGTTGAACGACTCGGGAATGTGGTCCAGGGCCGCCAGTTCCAGCAGCAGGTCCTTGATGTGCAGCAGGCCGACGAACTCCTGGCGCTCGCTGTCGTACACCGGATAACGGCTGAACTTGTGGCGTCGGAACAGCGCCAGGATTTCCTTGAGCGGCGCGTTGAATTCCAGCGTCACCAGGTCTTCCCGGGAGTTGGCCCAGTCCACCACTTCCAGCTCGCCCATCTCCACCGCCGACGCCAGGACGCGCATGCCCTGGTCGCTCGGGTCCTGGCCACGGCTGGAGTGCAGGATCAGCTTCAGCTCTTCACGGCTGTAATGGTGTTCGTGATGGGGACCGGGTTCGCCTTGGCCGGCGATGCGCAGGATGGCGTTGGCGCTGGCATTGAGCAGGTAGATCGCCGGGTACATGGCCCAGTAGAACAGGTACAGCGGCACGGCGGTCCACAGCGACAGCAGCTCGGGTTTGCGGATCGCCCAGGATTTGGGCGCCAGCTCACCGACCACGATGTGCAGGTACGAAATGATGAAGAACGCGGTGAAGAACGAAATGCCCTTGATCAACTCCGGTGACTGAACGCCCACCAGGTCCAGCAACGGTTCGAGGATATGGGCGAACGCCGGCTCGCCCACCCAGCCCAGGCCCAGGGAGGCGAGGGTGATACCCAGCTGACAGGCAGACAGATAGGCATCGAGCTGACTGTGAACGGTGCGCAGGATGTGCCCCCGCCAGCCGTTCTGGTCGGCAATGGCCTCGACCCGGGTCGAGCGCAATTTGACCATGGCGAATTCGGCCGCAACGAAAAAACCGTTGAGCAGAACCAGGATCAGAGCAAAAAGAATCATGCCGAATTCGGCGAAGAGTGTAACGAGGGACAAGCCAGGGGAAGGGTCCATGATGGAGTTTTGCAGGTTCCGTAAGGGCTGTAGAGGTTAAAAATGAGGGCCTGAAAAAGCAGGCATAAGTCAGCCAATGTAGCGGCTGACTCGGCGATTGCCTAGGGGGTAGTGCCGACCGGTGTCAATCGGCGGGGTTGGTGAGGCGCGCGCGAACCACCTGTGCCGGGGCGAAATGGCAGGTAAACGTGCTGCCGTGGCCGGGCACGCTGCTGATTTCCATGCGTGCGCGATGGCGCAGCAATACGTGCTTGACGATCGCCAGGCCCAACCCGGTGCCTCCCGTGTTGGAGTTGCGACTGGAGTCGACGCGGTAGAAGCGCTCGGTCAGCCGTGGCAGGTGTTTGCTTTCGATGCCGATGCCCGAATCCTGCACACTCAGGTGGGCACCTTGCACATCGCCCCACCAACGGATGTGGATCCGGCCTTGTTCCGGCGTGTACTTGACCGCGTTGAACACCAGGTTGGAAAACGCGCTGCGCAGTTCCGCCTCGCTGCCCTTGAGTTGCACCGCAGGGTCGACCTCCAGGGTGATGGTCTGCCGCTTGGGCCCGGACAGCTCCTGAGCATCCTCGCTGATGATCTGCAGCAGGTCGTCGACGGGCACCGGCTGGTTGTCCGACGGGTAATCGGTGGCCTCCAGTTTTGCCAGCAACAGCAAATCGTTGAGCAGGGTCTGCATGCGCCCGCCCTGCTGCTGCATCTGCTGCAAGGCCCGACTCCAGCGCGGATTCACCTCTTCGACGTTGTCGAGCAGGGTTTCCAGGTAACCGCAGATCACCGTCAACGGCGTGCGCAGCTCATGGGATACGTTGGCGATGAAGTCCTTGCGCATCTGTTCCAATTGATGGATGCGCGTGACGTCGCGCACCAGCATCAAGTGCTCATTGTTGCCGTAGCGGGTGATGTACAACTGGATGCGCACCCGGTCGTTGGTGGGCGAGGGAATCTCCAGGGGCTCGGCGTAGTTGTCCTGTTCGAAATATTCCTTGAAGCGCGGATGACGTACCAGGTTGGTCACCGGCTGACCGCTGTCCTGGGGCGTCTTGAGGCCCAGCAGGGTCTCGGCGGCGCGGTTCCACCACTCCAGGTTGCCGTCGCTGTCGAGCATGATCACCGCGTCTTTCAGGGCGGCAGTGGATTCCTGGACCCGGTCGATTACCGCCTGCAGGCGGCCGCGAACGCGCTGGTCGCGACGTTGCAGGTGATAGATGCTGTCGAACACCTCGCCCCACAGGCCGTAGCCGTCGGGTGGCGCCTCGTCGGGTTTGTGCAGGCGCAGCCATTCATGCAGGCGCAGCAACTGCTTGAGGGTCCAGGCCAGGTAAAGCCCCAGGCCCGCGGCGAGGCTCCAGCCGTAATAGCCACTGATCAGGCCGATCAGCAAACAGCCGGTCACCAGCAACAACATGTGGCGAATCAGGGTGCCATGCCAGTTTTGATTCAATTGAGCGCGCGTCCTTGTCAGCTTGTCGGGCGGTCAGGGCTCGGGTCAGGCCTTGGTAGAAAAACGATAACCGGTGCCACGTACGGTTTGTACCAGATTCTCGTAGGCGTCACCGAGGGCTTTGCGCAGGCGACGGATGTGCACATCCACGGTGCGCTCCTCGACATAGACGTTGCCGCCCCAGACCTGATCCAGCAGTTGCCCGCGGGTGTAGGCGCGCTCCTGGTGGGTCATGAAGAATTGCAGCAGGCGGTATTCGGTCGGGCCCATCTCGGCGGGTTTGCCGTCGATGGTCACGCGGTGGCTGATGGGGTCCAGCAGCAGGCCGCCGACTTCAATTGGCGCTTCGCCATCGGTTGGCCCGGCGCGGCGCAACACGGCTTTCAAGCGCGCCACCAGCTCCCGTGGGGAAAACGGCTTGGTGATGTAATCATCCGCACCCACTTCCAGGCCCTGGATCTTGTTGTCTTCTTCGCCCTTGGCGGTGAGCATGATGATCGGGATGTCCCCGGTCAGCTCATCACGCTTGAGGCGTCGCGCCAGCTCGATGCCAGACGTGCCGGGCAACATCCAGTCCAGCAGGATCAGGTCGGGCTTGCGGTCAACGATGATGGCATGGGCCTGTTGGGAGTTCTCTGCTTCCATGCAGTCATAGCCGGCCATCTCCAACGCAACGGCAATCATCTCGCGGATGGGCGCCTCGTCGTCGACGATCAGAATGCTCCTGCCAACCATGGGGTAATCCTCTTGTCATTTAACTGTCTTGCGCCGCATTAGATAACGGAATTATTGCAGTCGTGTGACAGTATTTCCGCGTCCGACGGCAAGGAGGATTCTGGACTACGCTTTTCAGTCTGAATCCTGACAACCACCAAAGAAGGTTTCCATGACTTATTTCACGCAATCCCTCAAGGCATTGGCGGTAACGGCTGCCCTGGCGCTTCCGGCGCTGGCCTTCGCGGCTGAGCCGGCGATGGAAAAGGACGGCATGCTGACGGACCACAAAGGTATGACGCTGTATACGTTTGCCAAGGACGCAGGGGCCAAGTCGATGTGCAATGGCCAATGCGCAACCAACTGGCCACCGCTCATGGCGACGGACACCGACAAGTCCATGGGCGAATGGACCGTGATCAAGCGAGACGACGGCTCGATGCAGTGGGCCTACGACGGCAAGCCGTTGTACACCTTCATCAAGGACAAGGCGCCCGGGGACAAGACCGGTGATGGCCTGATGGATGGCGCCTGGAAGGCTGCGAAGGCCGACTGACGAACCACCTGCTTGGGCTAGTGAAATTCAATTGTGGCGAGGGGATTTAGCGAAACGTCGCACCGCCCCTCGCCACAGTTAGCCTCAGCGCAACCCATAATCCAGCACAATCCCCACGAAAATTGCCAACCCCGCCCAATGGTTGTGCAGGAACGCCTGGAAGCAGCGCATCCGGTCCCGGCCACGGGTGTACCAGAACTCCCAGGCAAAACACCCGGCGGCGACCAGCAGCCCCAGGTGGAACCAGCCGCCCAGCTTGAACTGCGAGCCGGCCAGCAGCAGGCAGCCCAGCGCCAGGCCCTGCAGCGTCAGATTGATCACCCGGTCGGCATCGCCAAACAGAATCGCCGTGGATTTCACGCCGATCCGCAAATCATCGTCCCGGTCGGTCATCGCGTAGTAGGTGTCGTAGGCCACGGTCCACAGCAGGTTGGCGATGTACAGCAACCACGCGGACGCCGGCAAATGGCCGGTTTCGGCGGTGAACGCCATTGGCATGCCCCAGGAGAACGCCGCGCCCAGCACCACCTGCGGGTAGTAGGTGTAACGCTTCATGAACGGGTAGGTGAGGGCCAGCGCCAGCCCGCCAAAGGACAGCAAAATCGTCGGCGTGTTGGTGCACAGCACCAGCAGGAAACTCACAGCCATCAGCACGGCGAAGAACACCAGGGCTTCTTTCGAACTGATCTTGCCGCTGGCCAGCGGGCGCTGTGCGGTGCGCTTGACGTGGCCGTCCACCTTGCGGTCGGCCCAATCGTTGATCACGCAGCCACCGGCCCGGGTCAGCGTCACGCCGAGAACAAATATCACGATGTTGGCCAGCGACGGCGAGCCGTCGCCGGCAATCCACAGTGCCCACAGGGTCGGCCACAGCAGCAGATAGATGCCGATGGGCTTGTCCATGCGGGTCAATTGCACGAAGTCCCACGCCCGCGGGTTCAAGCGATTCAAGGATTTGAGCAGTTGCAAGTACATCAGCAAGTCTCCGAATAGGCGCGGGCGACGCTCCACAGGCGCGGCAGGAAGATTTCCGCGACCAGCACACTCAACGCCCCGCGATCGAAACGCGAGCGCCGGCCCCACAACTCAGCGGCGCGCACCTCGTGCGGCAACCATGGCTCGGGGTAATGGCACACCTCGATGGCCCCGCGCTGGAAAGCCTGGTCGCTAAACAGCAGCTCACCCAGGGATCGGCTGCCCAGTTCGTCCATCTGCAAGCCGTCGCCCTGCAATGCACTGCGGGCCGCCACGCTGCGGGCGAACACCCAGGGCTCGCCGTGGCCGTGCAGATACACCTCGCGCACCCAGCCTTCGCTGCCAGGAGCCAGGTCCAGCGCGGCACACTCGTCGTCGCGCAGCGGCTGCCAGCCCTCGAACAACGGTGCCACACTGAAATGTCCGTCCGACAGGTGCGTGAGGCGCCGGGTCAGGGAGCCTTCGTCGAACAGCCAGTCGAGTACACCGGCATCGGGGCGAGGTGACAGCAGGTGCCGGGGCTGCCATTGAAGTGTAGGAAATATCGAATTTGTATGCGGCACAGAAGTCTTGAATGGCAGCAAATGAGGCCGCGAGCTTACCATGTCGGACGCTGGTTTTGACTGGCCTGGCCTACGGCCTGCCGATCGTGCTTGCATCTGCCGCGAGCCATCAGTACAAAACGGCCCTGAGTCGGAAAATACCGGCCAAGGCCTGACATCTTGAGGAAGAATTGGAATGAAGAAGTGGCAATGTATCGTCTGTGGCCTGATCTATAACGAAGCTGACGGCTGGCCTGACGATGGCATCGCGCCCGGCACCCGCTGGGAGGACGTTCCAGACGATTGGCTTTGCCCGGACTGCGGTGTCGGCAAAATGGACTTCGAAATGATCGAAATCAACTGATCATCCTTCACGTAAAGGCCCCATGGAGAGCAACATGAGCGCACCTGTCGTCATCGTCGGTACCGGCCTGGCCGGTTACAACCTGGCCCGGGAGTTTCGCAAACTCGATAGCGAGACCCCGCTGCTGCTGATTACCGCGGACGACGGTCGTTCCTACTCCAAGCCGATGCTTTCCACCGGCTTTGGCAAGAACAAGGACGCCGACGGCCTGAGCATGGCCGAGCCGGGGACCATGGCCGAGCAACTGAAGGCTGAAGTCCGCACCCACACCCGTATCAGCGGCATCGATCCGGGCCACAAGCGCTTGTGGATCGGTGAAGAAGCGCTGAACTACCGCGACCTGGTCCTGGCCTGGGGCGCTGAAACCGTGCGCGTGCCGGTGCAAGGCGACGCGGCGGACCTGATCTTCCCCATCAATGACCTGGAAGACTACGCCCGCTTTCGTGCGTCGGCCGCCGGCAAGCGCCGGGTGCTGTTGCTGGGCGCCGGCCTGATCGGCTGTGAATTCGCCAACGACCTGATCCTCGGCGGCTACGAAGTGCAACTGGTGGCGCCCTGCGAGCAGGTCATGCCGACGCTGCTGCATCCGGCTGCCGCCGCTGCGGTGCAGGCTGGACTGGAAAGCCTGGGTGCCCGCTTCCACCTGGGGCCGGTACTCAACCGCCTGCAACGGGTCGCCGACGGGTTGGAGGCGCATCTGTCCGACGGCCAGGTGATCGCCTGCGACCTGGTGGTTTCGGCCATCGGCCTGCGTCCGCGTATCGACCTGGCGGCCGCCGCCGGCCTGGTGGTCAATCGGGGCGTGGTGGTCGACCGCCACCTGAAAACATCCCACGCCAACATCTATGCCCTGGGCGACTGCGCCGAGGTCGATGGCTTGAACCTGCTGTACGTGATGCCGCTGATGAGCTGCGCCCGCGCCCTGGCCCAGACCCTGGCGGGCAATCCGACCGCCGTCGGCTACGGTCCGATGCCGATTACTGTGAAGACACCGGTATGCCCGTTGGTCGTATCGCCACCACCACGGGGCCGTGAGGGTACCTGGAGTGTCGAAGGGCAGGGCTCCGACATCAAGGTGTTGTGCCGCGACGCCGAAGGCAACCTCCTGGGCTATGCCCTGACAGGCACAGCGGTGACGGAGAAACTGGCCCTGAACAAGGAACTTCCGCCCTTGCTGGCGTAAATACTGGGGGTTCTGTCGCAAAAGCCATGCTTTTGATGCCACAAAGGTCGCGCGGACACTGGCGTCGTGTCCGGGCCCGTGCCATCCTCACTCCCGTCTGCCGCAGTGTAGAGCCTGCGGTGCCTTAGAGGCTGTTTCCCAAGAGAACAGTCCAGACATAACAACAAAAAAACCGTCAAAGGGGCTTCATTCATGCGTAAACCAGAACTCGCCGCCGCCATCGCGGAAAAAGCAGACCTCACCAAAGAACAAGCCAACCGCGTCCTCAACGCCGTCCTGGAAGAAATCACCGGCGCCCTGCACCGCAAGGACAGCGTCACCCTGGTGGGCTTCGGCACTTTCCTGCAACGTCACCGCGGCGCCCGCACCGGCAAGAACCCACAAACCGGTGAGCCGGTGAAAATCAAGGCCAGCAACACCGTTGCTTTCAAACCGGGCAAGATGTTGAAGGACAGCGTCAACCCGTAATTGCTACGGGCTCCTCGGGCAGAGGGGATAAAGCAGCAATGAAAAAGGGCATGACGAGGGAGTCGGATGCCCTTTTTTATGGCTTTTTTTCAGTGGCCCAGTGCCCGTCAAGCTGTTATCGCGAGCAGGCTCGCTCCCCCAGGGGATCTGCGAACGACCCCAATCCATTGTGGGAGCGAGCCTGCTCGCGATAGCGGTCTACCGACCCACCACCGGGTAATGCCTGATGCGGCACGCATAGTTATTGCCATCGCCCTTGCAAATGCCATCCAGGTACCGGTAGTCGACACGCACCGACTGCCCTTTCCCCGGCCATTGCTTGCGGGGCAGCGTGGCTTGGTAGTCGGGGGTTTCCGGCGTGAACGTGAGTCTTGAGCCTTCCTCCGGACATTCGATCGCGGGCGATTTGCGGCTTACTTTCAGAACCTCGGCCTGGAGCTGCGGATACGGTTGTTTCAGCACCTCGACGATGCGCAGTTCCAGACGGCAGATCTGCCACGTTGCCGCATGCACGGGCGCGCACATCAGCGGGAAAATCAAAGCCATTAACACACGGCGCATCGCCTGGTTATTCATCGTTGTGCGGCTCGAGATGGGGGGCTGGAGGGAAGCTTACCCTGGCGTCGAATTCAATTCGAATAGAGCTTGCCATTCCTGATGGGAATGTAGCGCATGAAATTAATGAATTTTTATTATCCCAACGGGTGACGTAGCTTGATTCTCGGACATAGGAGAGCCGCCTTGAAATCATCCCCACACCCCTCAGCTGCAAAATTCGATGCCGCCCGAGCCAATGAATACGGTCGACAAAGCCGTATCGCGCTGGCCGGGTATGACGCCTGCCAAGACTTGGCCGCCTGCATGCTGGCGGCAAGCCTCGATCAGACAGGCTCGGCGAACATACTGGTCGTGGGCGCTGGCGGCACGGCTCAGGAGATCATTGCAATGGCAGCGTTGGAGCCAGGTTGGCGCTTCACTGCCGTCGACCCTTCTGAGCCGATGCTGGAGGCCGCCAGGCAACAGTTGGACGCGAACGGCTTGCTTGAAAGAACACGCCTGCATCTCGGTCAGGTCGAGGACCTGGCAGCGGACGGGTCTTACGATGCCGCCACCCTGATCGGTGTGTTCCATCACCTCGAGGGCGATGAAGCCAAGCGGCAGATCTTTCGGTCCATACGGGCCCATTTGAAACCGGGGGCGCCTCTGGTCGTGGCGGGGAACCAATACGCTTATGCCAGCCAACCGTTGCTGCTGGCGGCCTGGGGACAACGCTGGCGGCAGCACGGCGCAAGTCCGGATGAAGTGAAGGTCAAGCTCGGTAAGATCCTTGAAGGTGCCGACCCTCCGCATTCCGAGGCAGCCGTCATGACGTTGTTGCATGAGTCCGGATTCGGCGATGCCACCCGCTTCTTCAGCAGCCTGTTCTGGAGCGCCTGGTTGACGTGCAAGACGGCTTGAAGATCCAGGTAACGGGTGACCAGGGAGGCTGTGGGAGGGAGAAATGAGACGGGTGTCATAGCCCCGTGAACGGCCCCTCCCCATGCCTTGATTGTTACCATCTATTGCTTGAAGATCTGCCGCTGACTCCGCCACCTCCTTGCCTGGAAACAACCCGAATCATGCCGCTCTATCGCCTCCAAGAAGCCGACCTCGACATTCCCGACAGTTGGCAGGACCAGAGCATTAACATCTTCAAGTTGCCCGCCGTCGGAACGGCCAGGGAAGCCAGTTTCGTCATCAGCCGCGACCCGGGCCGGGGCGATACACCGTTCAACGACTACGTCGCCACGCAACTGGCAAGCGCCGAGCAGCAGTTGCCCGGATTCAATCTGATCAAGCGCTGGGATTTCGCGCTCCATGGCCATGCAGCGGTGTTGCTCGATTACAGTTGGCAGCGTGAGGGGCGGGAGCTGATGCTGCGCCAGGTGTTCATCGACCGCCAGCCCGTGGGGTTGATCACGACCCTGACCACCACCCCGAACGATCTCGTGCACCACGAGTCGGCGTGGAAGATGGCCATGCACTCACTCAAGCTGCGTCCACAAACGGCCTGATTACCCTGCGCGAAGACGATAACCCCAAATGGATATGTTGGCCGCTGCGCGTCTTGGCGATGAAATTGCCCACGGTTTTGGTGTCGCCGCGATGGTGGCGGGTGCCGTTGCCGGTGCGTTGATCGGTGCGGCGGTGGTCGCAGCCACCGTGGCGACCGGCGGCGTGGCGCTGGCGATCATGGCCGGTTCGATTGCCGCGGGCGGCCTGTCGATGTTCCAGATCATCAAGGGCCTGAACACCATCTTCAACCTGCCCGAGCCGACCACGGGAGTGTTGGTCATGGGCAGCCTCAACGTCCAGATCAATAACCGCAACGCGATGCGCGCGGGGGCAGACGTGTCGTCCTCGTGTTCGGGCCTGCCGATGAATCACCCGATCTGGCCATTCCCGGTGCTGATCGCCGAAGGCAGCGCAACAGTTTTCATCAATGGCAGGCCGGCGGCGCGGTTGCAGAGCAAGATGGTCTGCGGCGCGCACATCAAGAGCGGCAGCCCCAATACGTTCATTGGCGGGCCAACGGTTGCGGTCGCCTTTGTCCTCGATCTCGAAGGGTGGCTGCACACCGGGCTGGAAGCCCTGGGCATGGTCGCCATGGGCGCCGCCGCGGTGCTGGCGGCGATGGCCGGTGCGGCGGCCTTCGCCGGGTTTGTGGTGATCGGTGGCGCGATGATGGGGGGCATGGCGCTGTTGGGTCAGTTGGGCGACCGCCTCGGCCCGGGTTATCGCGACTTGCTCCAGGGCATCGCCGGCATGGCGCTGCTGGGCCTGGGGCCGAAAATGGCTCGCCTAGGCGCGACCCCGACACCCCGCGCGGCGGCCTACAAGGCGGGGGTGACCGAAGCCGATATCATGGCGATTCCCAAGGGCAGCCGACCGCCGCCGCGGGATTATCTGGAAGGCCCGTATGTCGATAAGCACCTCAAGACCTTCGAGGAGGAGGGTGGCAGTTTCCTGTTCACCTCGGACGATATCGCCAACCCCAAATATGGTTCGTTCAACCCGAACAAGTTCGTCATGGCAAAATCCGACCTGAACGCCGTGGTCGCCGAGTACAAGAAAACCGGCGACGTGTCGGTACTGGAGTCGGCCTTGGGTTACGATCCGGGATCGCTGGTGGGCAAGGACATCTACATGATGAACCTGGACAACCCCAAGGTGCTGATGCCCACCGGTAACGAAGGCGGGGTGAACTCGCTGTGGCGGCCGGGCGGCCTGACCCATCCGGGCGGCATGCGCGAAGCGGTGCTGGACAACGTGCCCATCGCCCATGGCAACGATATCAACGCGTTGATGACCACCCGAGACGTAGTGAGAATCCAATGAGCAATCCAAGTGACAGCGTGCTGCTGCTGGCGTTGGCCAATAACGAGCTGGACAAGTTCCTGGTGGGCGAGCCGTTCTACTTTCTCGAAGCCAAGAGCGATAACGACGAGCCGCAGAACGTGGTGGCCGCGTTCGACCAGTTGATCATGCCGTACTGGCGCCAGACCCACGACGCCAGCTTCCCCATGCGCTTCGTCTCGGCGCTGCTGACGATGCTGGCGACCTACCCGGACCGCACGCGGGCGATCTACATCGCCCACGACTGGGTCTGGTACTACCGCTTCTGTCAGGACAAACAGCGCAAGCAGCCGCAAGGCCCCTATGGCGATCTGTTTGACGTGGACATGGGCAGTGTCGCCGTCGCCCTCAAGCGTTTGCTGGAACGGCACAAGGCCGAACTGGTGGCCGATACCCGCTGGGCGGGCGCTACGTGGAACAGCCCGGACGGCATGTGGACACCTTTGATGCGCTCGGCGGTGACGGTGCGTGACAAGCTGGGTGGCCCGGACTTCGTGCCGGCCAACATCTGACAGGGCGGTGCAGAAACCTGTGGGAGCAAGGCTTGCTCGCGATAGCGGCAGGCCGGTCAACATTATGGGTGACTGACTTACTGCTATCGCGAGCAAGCTTTGCTCCCACAGGCTTAACTGACTGGCATTTAGGGCTGGCCCTTACACTCAAGGAAGGCAGGCGTGATGCAATCTCGTTTTGATCCGCTGGTTCATATCGACTGGAAAACGCCGGGCGGCGAGCTCCTTGGGTTGCTCCAGCATTACTACCCCGATATCGACGTGTTTGTCGGCCAGCCATTCGAGGCGTTGCTGGACGAGCTCTCCAACGAAATGCCCGAGATCTGCTTCCAGGCGCTGGCGAACGCCTTGGCTGAAAGCGCCTATGACCTGTGGAACCTGGACGCTGGCGGCGATGATTATCGGCCGGTCGTGGTCCCGACCGAGCAGCGCGAGGCATTTGCCAGGCACTGGCAAGACCAGGAGGACTTCACCGCGAGCTTGATCGAGCCGGAAAAGGCTAGCGTCGCTGAGCGGAAAACCGCGCGCAAACCGGCCAGGCGCAGCAAGGTGAACTGGCTCCAGGAAGTGCACGACTATCCCGGCCCCACCTACGTCCATGACGGCAACTACCACAACGGTTGGGTCGCTATTACCGAGCAGGACGATGAGCAGTGGCTGTGCTTCCTGATTGACTACAATCAGTGGCCGCCCGCCGAGCAGGACATGCTCGAACATCGCACCGATGGGCTCGACGGCGCCGATCTGCAGCTCATCGACGCCAATGCCCGGCGCAGCCTGTGGCGGCGTCGGGTCAGGAGCGGCGACTACAGTTCGGACGACCGCTATAAGTACGAAGTTCGCCAAGGCGACGACATCCAGGCTTTCGGCCCTGCCGAGGTAGAGTGGCCAGGGTTTGAACAACCCTGCGTCGTGGTGGATACCGAGGTCTTCGAACGCCAGCGCATCTACGAGCCGGTGCCGATGACGCGTATCTGGCGGATCTCCGCGCAGGCCAGCGAAGTCATTTTCGAACACCCGGATGAACTGACGATACTGCCTATCGGCCCCCGTCGCCTGCTGTTCATGCAACACAACGGCCCACAGTGCTGGATCTGGAACCAGGACCCACCGCACCAGGCCATCGCCGCCAGGCCGATGCCGGCGGTGGACGGCTACCACCTCAGGGCTTCGACCGCCTACCTGGGGGGGGATGAGATCCTGCTGTTCAGCGAAGACAAGCGCCCTAATCTCGAAGACCCGCGCTACCACGAGACCGTGCTGCTGGCGTGGCGCTTCAACCTGGTCACGGGCACCGCAACGAAGGCGCTGCTGGATGGCTTTGGCAGCGAGGTGCGCCAGGACACTCGCCTGCTCGTCACAGAGCCAAAGAACCTCATCACGCTACGCACGTTCCACGGGCATGTTCATGTCAGCCGAGGGCACGGTGACTGGTGGGTCTGGAACTACACCACCAATACGTTCGGCTCGTACACCCTGGCCTGGTTCTGGAATCAGCTCGACAACCAGGTGCTCAAACTGTCCAGCCAGGATATCCGGCGTATCAAGCCGCAGGTGCGTTACCTGCCGGCACAGGACCGCTACCTGGCGTTCGAAGCGGATTTCGTTGCCAGGTTGCCGGTGTTCAGCGAAATGCTCGAGGCCAAGGGCGGCGAGGTGCTGAGTTTCGACTGATGCGGTGCGCAAGGCACAGGGACTGCGGTCTTATTCGCTGCGGGTGCGGGTCTGCCCTTGGGTGCACAGCACTTCACGGTGTATTGCTATGGGTTACGGCATGCTCATCAAGGCCATTCTCAGGCGTTTGACCAGCTTTGGATTCTTGAGGCAATCGGCCGGGCGCTTGTTACCCAGGGCCGGCACGACCTGTTCCAGCCACCACATGCCCTCCTTGAGCCCGCGTTTCCCGTAGAGCACCACGGCCATGTCGAGGTGGTCGTCCATGGCCTTGGCGAGCGTGCGAGCGCTGTCGTCGAGGTAGTCCTCTTCGTACAGGCGCACGAAAGTTTGCCAGTCGGCGTCGCCGACATATTCGTCTTCCAGTCCCATGTCAAAAACCTGCAAAGGAGATCAAGTTGCTGCCGGTCGGGTTTCGCGCCGACGGCGCCAGGATCCCATCATAACCGTTGGCCTTGGCCCAGGCGCCAATCTGGTGGGTCTGGGTGTATTTGTTGCCGGTGATGCTTTTAAGGGACACGCCCAGTTGTTTGCGCACATCGGCCCGGGTCAGATCGAGGACGTTGTTGAGCTGCACCTTTTTGCTCACCAGCACCCGCGTGGACAGGTCCACGCCCCAGTGATTGACCTCGCCCATGGCGGTCTTGCGCGAGTTGGCGCCATAGACGCCGCCAAGCCCCGGCGCGGTATAACGGTGCCGGGCGGCAACGTTCCACTTGTGGGCGGTCCAGGTGGTGCTGATCCGCCCGGGTTCTTCGAACCGATAAACCGTCCGATTGACCTTGCGCCCCTTCGGCGGGGTGGTGCATTTCATCAGCCCCAGAGGGTCGATCCAGCTCACCGGGTTCGGTGCGTACTGGTAGAGGTTCAGCCCCCCGGCAAGGCCGATGGGGTCCGGCGTGGTGAAACGGCCTATGTCCGGGTCGTAGAAGCGCAGGGTGTTGTAGTGCAGCCCGGTTTCGCGGTCCAGGTACTGGCCCTGGAACCGCAGGTTCTGCTCTTCGATGTAATACGGTTCGCGCAGCTCTTCGGCGGTGTTGCCCCACACTTGGTAATGGGCGCGCCAGAGCGTATGGCCGTCGCTTTCCGAAAGTTGTTCGGGCTGGCCGTTGAAGTCGTTGTGGTAGTAACGGACCTTTTGCTGCTCACCAAGGCCATCGACCCGCGCCAAAGGCTCGTGGCCGTCGTCGGCATAGATGTAGAGGCTGGTCTGGCTGTCGCGGTGTTCCTGCAACAGTTGCAGCGCATCCCAAGTAAAGCGCGTATGACCAAGCGGGGTAGCATGGCGATCGTACTCGGTTTTTTCGATGCGTCGGCCCAACGGGTCGTAGGTCATCTTCACGACCGAGCCGTTGTCGTTGTGCACCTCCACCAAACGCTGTTCGGCGTCGTACTTGAAGCGCTGGACACCGCGTCGGCTGCTGCGTTTTTCCACCATGCGGCCAAAGCCGTCGTAGCGGTAGCGCTTGTCCTGATAGGTCAGCAAGCGGTTATGGGTGACGTGGCCGGAGCCCGCCAGTCCGTCGAGCAGGTTGGCGGCCGGGTCGTAGGCGAAACCTTCACGCTGACCCTTGAGATTGTCCTGGCTGGCGAGGATGCGGCCGGTGGCGTCGTAGTGCAGCAGTTGACGATGGGGCGCTTCGGGCTGGTTGTCGAAGCGCTCCACCAGCTGATCGCTGCCGTCGTAGGCAAACAACGACTGCGCCGCTGGCGGCAGTAGTGTCGACTGCTCCCGTTGCCGTCGCTGACGGGCCCGCAGGCGGCCGCTGCGGTCGTATTCGCTACGGGTGCTGAGACTGCCCTGGGTGCGCAGCACCTCGCGGTGCAGGCGGTCGCGCTCGAAGTCACTGATGACCTGGCCGTCGAGGTTGATCTGGTGCAAATGACCGCTGCCGTAGTGCAGGCGGTTCCGCCAGCGACCATCGGGGAGCTGAGTCTGTGTAAGGTTGCCCAGTTCGTCATAGCGATGCGTGAGGCGACCGGCCCACCCTTGTTCGGAGATCAGTTGACCAAGCGCGTCGTAGCTGAAGCCGATGCTTTGCTGTTCGCCGGCCAGGCCGGTGAAGGTGATGGTCTTGACCTGATCGAGGGCGTCATAGCGGTATTCGGTTCGCCCATCGGCGGTGACCTTGGCGACCAACCGACCCATGGCATCGCGTTCCAGCTCATGGATGACGGGCGCTTGCGGCGAGAGGTCCAGGTCGGTGCTGCCGGGAACGGCGAAGGCCTGCACGCGAGTGACGTTGTCCAGCGCATCGTAGGCGTAGCGCTTGAGGCTGCCATCCAGACTGTGCTGGGCGCTCAAGCGGTCGCCCGCATCCCAGGCAAACCGATAGCTTTCGCCGTTCTCGTTGGTCAGGGCCAGCAGCCGCCCATAACTGTCGTAGCTCAACTCCACCCGTCGGCCATGGGCATCGGTGCGCAGGCGCAGTTGACCGCTCGGCGTGTGTTGGAAAGACGTGGTGTGGCCGGCGGGATCGCTGTAGCCGATCAACTGGCCGCTGGCATCGCGTTGATAGTGTTCGATGCGACCGTCCGGCAACTGCTTGCTCAGCAACCGGCCCTGGTCGTCGTAGCTGAAGCGCGTGCGTTCCCCCAGCGCATCGCTGCTGCTGAGCAACAGACCGCGCTCGTCGTAGTTCAACCGGGTGGTGTAGCCGGAGCAGTCGGTGTGTTCGCTGAGTTGGCCGAGGGCCGTCCAGCGCATGGTCTTGCTTTTGCCGCTGGCATCGATGACCTCCACCACTTGGCCGTGGGCGTCGTGGCGATAGCGGGTGACGTGGCCCAGCGGGTCGGTTTCGCGAATGCGATTGCCACGTGCGTCATAGCGGTACTGCCAGGTATTGCCCGCGGCATCGGTTTCGGCCAGAGGCAGGGCCCAGTGTTCGAGCCACAGCGTCGATTCGCTGCGGCCGAGCGGGTCGAGGGTTTGGCAGAGATTGCCGGCTTCGTCATAGCTGAACTGATGCTGCCCACCGTTGGGGTCGGTCGCTCCCAGCAACTGGCTTTCGTCGTTCCATTCGAATGCCCAGGTGCGATTCAGTGCATCGGTGGCTTCGGTGATCTGGTAGCGCGCATCCCAGCGCCGGGTGCTGACGCGATTCAAGCCGTCGGTGATGCGGGTGATGCCGCCGGCCAGGTCATAGTCGAATGTGTAGGTATCGCCGGCGTCGGTCCAATGGCGGACCACACGCCATTCCCGGTCTTCGACCAAGGCCCATTCGTAGAAGCACCGCAGCCCCGTGGGCAACTGATGCTCCACCATCCGCCGCCCGAAGTCGTAGGCATAACGGCGTTTGACCTGGCTATTGGACTGGCGCACCTGCGCCAGGTCTCCCTGGGCGTCGTAGCCGTAGTGCATCAGCACTTCGCGGCGCTGGTCGGGGTAAAGGCGGTCGATCCGGCTGACCCGTTGTGGCTGGTGCTCGTCGTAGGCCAGTTCGACCTGCACCTGATCGAAGGTGTCGCGCAGCCGCACCAGGCGCCCGGTTTCGTCGTAGTCGAGGTGTATACGGTTGTCGTTGCGATCACCGAGCTGCTCCAGGCGCAGCAGCGTGGCGTTCGCCGATGTGGGCTTGAACAACCGGTACAACCCGTCCGCGCTTTCGATCAGCAGTTCACCGTTGGCGTGCCGCCGCACGCTGAGGCCTTCGCCGGCGCTGAACACCGCGCCGCCCAAGGGGATCGAACCCATGTCGATGCGCCGGCCCTGTTCGTCGGTATAGATCAGGGTTTCGCCGCCCTCGGGATGGGGCAGGACCTCTACGCGTATTTCGTAGGCGACGCTCCAGCCGGCACCGAACAGGCCGTCACGGCGTTCGTCGCGGCTGTTGTAGAAACGCTGCCAGTCGATGGGCAGGATGCCCGGCAAGACGAAGTCCAGTTCCTCGACATCCCCCAACACTTTGGCGCCGGTCGCCGCATGCACCGGGTTCGATGAGCCCATGGCCGCGTTGGCCGCCGCGCCCATCGCGCTGCTGACCGCCATCGAGGCCGCGCCGCCTATCAACATGCACGGCAGGTTGCTCAGGAACTTGCCCTTGCCGCCCTTGAGCATCAGCAACGCGGTGACCGCCAGCCCCACGCCCGGCGTCTTGCCGCTGCGAATCTCGCGTACCACCACGGTGCCGCCGCCAATGGTCACGTCGGGGGAAATCAGCCCGGACGACACCACCTTGGCTTCGCAGGTGCTGCGGTCGCCGCTGCGCACGGCGGGCTGGCCGTTGATGGTGACCTTATCCGAACCCTCAGCCAGAAACTGCGGCGGCATCGGCGGATGCTTCAGGCAGGTGATCATGTCCAGCGGCTTGGGCACGGCACCGGGGGCGGGTGTGGCGACGGTGGGCCGCCACATCTGCGAGAAGAAACTCTCGGCCATGTCCAGGTAGCTGGGCTCGGGCGCTTCCAGCTCGGTGCCGGCCGGTGCGACATGGGACTCGATAGCCCCGGCGGCGCGGGCGGCGGGAATGTTGTTGGTCAGGGTGTCGGTGGAGCCGGTGAGGATGTTCGCCTGCACCGTGGGCGGAAAGAGGGCGTTGCCGATGCCCTCGCAAATATTGCTCAGGCCCTTGTCGGCGCCGGTCTTGCTCATGGCGAGGCCGACGACTGCACCGACCACGGCGCCGAGCAGGAAGCAACCGAGGCCGCCGGTCGCGACCGTGATGCCGGTGGCCGCGACCACGGCAGCGGTGGCGACGGCCGTGATCGCGATGTTGGCCGCCACCTCCAGCACCCCGCCGAGGATGTCGGCCATCATCGAGGTGTGATCCAGCGCGTCGCCCAGCCGTGCAGCCCAGAGTGCGTCAGACATGCACGTCGCTCATCAGACCGGCCCGTCGAACACTAGCGAAGCCTTGATCGTTGCCCAATGCGCGGCTTCGGCAGCGCCGAGTGGCTCGGGCTTGACGTAGCTCAGGGCAAACATCTTGCGAGTACCGGGCAGCACCAGGGCCAACTGGTACTGGAAGACTTTTTCGTTGCCCTTGCTGAACTGGCTGCGCAGCTCGATGCCTTCGACTTCCTGGTTGGCGCCCAGGCGTACCGTGGCGCCCGGTTGGCAGCGCAGTTCCTGTACCTGTTTTTCCAGGCGCTTGAGCTGATCGTCGAGGTTGCTTTGCAGGGTTTCGCCGTCGGCCAGCAAGCTGCGACTGACGATCAGCGAAGTCCCCAGCTCGGGGAACTTGAGGATGTTGATCGTCGCGTCCAGCAACTCGCTGGGCGGCAATTGGAGCTGGAATTCGTTGATGCGGTAAGTCATGGCGCCTGAATCTCTGGATTAACCCTTGGGGAACGCGGCTTTGACGTTGGCGTCGATGCTGGCCTTGACGCCCTGGCCGTCAGGGGTGGCACCCGGGCCGCCGCCATTGTTCAGGTGCAGGACGCCACCGGTGTTGAACTCGGCATCGCCCTTGGCATAGAAGCTGATCTGCACGCCGGTCAGGTTGATCTGGCCGCTGGCATTGAGCTCCAGGATGCTTTCACCGCACACCAGCCGCAGGTTTTCGCCCACTTCGATGACGTAGCTCTGGCTGATGCTGTCGGTCTTGCGCAGGCCCACCGACAGAATGTCTTCCTGTTTGACGATGCGCAGGCGGTTGTTGCCGATGGTCACTGTCTCGTCATGGCCGATGCTCTTGTTGCGGTCGTGACCCACCGAATGGCTTTCATCCACCTCGACCACAATGTCCTGGTTGCGCTCGGCATGGATGTACAACTGCTCGGCGCCTTTCTTGTCCTCCATGCGAATTTCATTGAAATTCGCCGGCGTGCCGCCCTTGCTCGAGCGGCTCTTCATGCCGCTCTGGGTGGCGTTGTCGGGCAAGTCGTAAGGCACGGTCTGTTCGGCGTTGTAGACGCGGCCGGTGATGATCGGCCGGTCCGGGTCGCCTTCGAGGAAGCTGACGATGACTTCCTGGCCGATGCGCGGAATCTGCATCGAGCCCCAGTTCTTGCCGGCCCAGGATTGCGACACGCGGATCCAGCACGAGCTGTTCTCGTTGGACTGGTCGTGTCGGTCCCAGTAGAAGTGCACCTTCACCCGGCCGAACTGATCGGTCCAGATTTCCTCGCCCTTGGGGCCGACCACCAGGGCGGTCTGCGGCCCTTTGACGATGGGCCGATGGGTGTGGGGCAGCGGGCGATAGCTCTGCTGCGCGTCGATGCAGGTCAGGCTGCTTTCGAACTGTGCCGACGGTGCGCCGCCGCTGGTTTCGCCGCTTTCCTGGGACAGGTAGTAGCGAGCCCCGACGATCAGGTATTCGCGGTTCTGGTCCTGGCGGGTGAAGCCGGTCAGGCTGAACAGATGACCCGAGCCCAGGCCCCGCGCGTTACCGGCCAGCTCGACCTGTTCGTGCAGGGTCTGCAAGGCTTCGATGCGGGTGCGGGCATAGTGTTCGCCGTCTTCGCTCTGCACGTAGGTGCCGGGGTAGTCGTACAGCGGATAGTCACCGGCGGCATGGGGCCGGGGCATCGCCGAACGCACGTCGATGCGCGCACTGGGGCGCTGGAAGTCATAGTCGTTGAGTTCCAGCGAGCCGGGCTGCACTTCCTGGGCCAGGTGCCAGTCGTGAATGTGGTCGCGCTCGCGTTGCTGCTCATTCTTCGGGTAGTAGGGCACCGACGCGTAGCCGGGCGCGCTGGTGTGCGCACCGTAGGCGTCGGCCAGCACCAGTACATGACGGCCCTGCTCATGGCGGAAGAAGTAGTAGATCCCTTCCTGTTCCATCAGGCGGCTGACGAAATCGAAGCTGGTCTCGCGGTACTGCACGCAGTATTCCCACTCGCGGTAGGGGCGGCTCAAGGCGTCTTCGAAATCGGAGAAACCCAGGTCGCGGAACACCTGCTTGATGATCTGCGGGATGGTCAGGTTCTGGAAAATCCGGCAATCGGAGGTGCGCGTCAGCAGCCACAGCCAGGGCCGCAGCGTGGCCTGGTAACTGGCGAACTGGCCTTGGTCGACGTTCTGGCTGAAGCGGGCCACGATGCCGTGGAAATGCCGCTCGCCACCGCCGTCCAGCTGCATGCTCACGCACATGGGTTTGCCGAGCACCTGATTGAGATCGATGGCGTTGTCCAGTGAGTGCAGCTGCAACTCATAGTTGAACAGCCTTCCCAGCTCTTCGCCGCCGCCCATGTCCTTGAGCAGCAGCACCTCGGGCCCCAGGGGGCTGGTGATTTTGGCCAGGCGTGAGGCTTGGTTGAATAACATCGAGTGTCCCGTGCAAGTTGTGTTGGCTGAAGGAGCGCAACCCACTGTGGGAGCGAGCCTGCTCGCGATGGCGGTGGGTCAGTCAACGCGAGGTTGAATGTAATTCCGCTATCGCGAGCAGGCTCGCTCCCACAGGGTTTTCTGTGTTCCTGTCAGGTCAGGCCGCGTCGCTGAAATCGTACTGCAATTCGTTGTCCACCGCGCTGATCCGCACGCCGGCCATGGCCTTGCCTTCGAGCATGCGGGTCAGGAATTCGCGGCTCATGTCCGGCAGCAGGCTGTTGGTCAGGATGGTGTCGATCATGCGGCCGCCGCTTTCGGTTTCGGTGCAGCGCGAGACGATCAGGTCGATCACCGCGTCGTCGTAGTCGAAAGCGACTTTGTGGGTGCTCTCCACGCGCTTCTTGATGCGGTTGAGTTGCAGGCGGGTGATGGCCTTGAGCATCTCGTCGCTGAGCGGGTAGTACGGGATCGTCACCAGGCGGCCGAGCAGGGCCGGCGGGAAAATCTCCAGCAGCGGTTGGCGCAGGGCCTTGGCGATTTCCTCCGGCTCGGGCACGTCCTGCGGGTTCTTGCACACCTCGGCGATCAGCTCGGTGCCGGCGTTGGTGGTCAGCAGGATCAGGGTGTTCTTGAAGTCGATCACCCGACCTTCGCCGTCCTCCATCACGCCTTTGTCGAACACCTGGAAGAAGATCTCGTGCACGTCCGGGTGAGCTTTCTCCACCTCGTCCAGCAACACCACGCTGTACGGTTTGCGCCGCACGGCTTCGGTCAGCACGCCGCCTTCGCCGTAGCCGATGTAGCCCGGTGGCGCGCCCTTGAGGGTGGACACGGTGTGGGCTTCCTGGAACTCGCTCATGTTGATGGTGATGACGTTCTGCTCGCCGCCGTACATGGCTTCGGCCAGGGCCAGGGCGGTTTCGGTCTTGCCCACGCCGGAGGTGCCGGCGAGCATGAACACGCCGATGGGCTTGCTCGGGTTGTCGAGGCCGGCGCGGGAGGTCTGGATGCGCTTGGCGATCATCTGCAGGGCATGGTCCTGGCCGATGATGCGTTTTTTCAAGTGCTGGTCGAGGTTGAGCACGGTTTCCAGTTCGTTGCGGGCCATGCGGCCCACGGGGATACCGGTCCAGTCGGCGACCACCGAGGCCACGGCCTGGTAATCCACGGTCGGCAGGATCAGCGGGGTTTCGCCTTGCAGGGCGGTCAGGCGCTGTTGCAGGTCCACCAGTTTTTCGCGCAGGGCGTGGCTTTCGTTGTCGGAAGCTTCGCTGGCATCCTCGCTGTCCACCACACCGACGCGTTCGCGCAGGGTGGCGCGGGTGGCGAGCAGTTCGTCCACCAGGGTCTTCTCCTCGGCCCAGCGGCTTTCCAGCTCGGCGAGGCGCTCGCGTTCGGCGCTCAGCAGGCTTTCGGTCTGGGTCTGGCGTGTGCCGATGACCACGCCAATCGCGTGCTCACGAGCAATGATCTGCAGTTCGGTTTCCAGCGCTTCGATGCGCCGACGGCTGTCGTCCACCTCGGCCGGCACGGCGTGCAGGCTGATGGCGACGCGAGCACAGGCGGTGTCCAGCAGGCTCACGGATTTGTCCGGCAACTGGCGCGCGGGGATGTAGCGGTGGGACAGCTTGACCGAGGCCTCCAGGGCTTCGTCGAGGATCTGCACCTGATGGTGCTGTTCCATGGTCGAGGCCACGCCGCGCATCATCAGCAGGGCTTTGTCTTCCGACGGCTCGGCCACTTGCACCACCTGGAAGCGCCGGGTCAGGGCCGGGTCTTTCTCGATGTGCTTCTTGTATTCGGCCCAGGTCGTGGCGGCCACGGTGCGCAGGGTTCCGCGGGCCAGGGCTGGCTTGAGCAGGTTGGCCGCGTCACCGGTACCGGCGGCGCCACCGGCACCCACCAGGGTGTGGGCTTCGTCGATGAACAGGATGATCGGCTTCGGTGAGGCCTGGACGTCTTCGATGACCTGGCGCAGACGCTGTTCGAATTCGCCTTTCATGCTCGCGCCGGCCTGCAACAGGCCGACGTCGAGGCTGCGCAGCTCCACGTCCTTGAGGGACGGCGGCACGTCACCGGCAACGATGCGCAGGGCAAAGCCCTCGACCACGGCGGTCTTGCCCACGCCGGCTTCACCGGTGAGGATCGGGTTGTTCTGCCGGCGGCGCATGAGGATGTCCACCAGTTGGCGGATCTCTTCGTCACGGCCGACGATCGGGTCGAGCTTGCCACTGCGGGCCTGTTCGGTGAGGTCGACGGTAAAGCGCTTGAGGGCTTCCTGTTTGCCCATGGCGCTGGGGGCCATGGCACCGCTGGCTTCGCCCGGCACACTGCCCGCGTTGAAACCGTCGCTGGCGGTCAGGGCGTTTTCCGGGGAGTCGCCCACGTACTCGTCAAAGCGCTCGCTCAGGGCTTCGGCCTTGACCTTGTCGAACTCCGACGACAGCCCCAGCAGGGCATGGCGCAGGCTTGGGGTCTTGAGGATGCCCAGCACCAGGTAACCGGTGCGCACCTGGCTTTCGCCGAACATCAGGCTGCCGTAGACCCAGCCGCGTTCCACGGCTTCTTCGACGTGGGAGGACAGGTCGGTGATCGAGGTCGAGCCCCGTGGCAGGCGGTCCAACGCGTCGGTCAGGTCCCGGGCCAGGCGCGCCGGCTCGACGTTGAACTGGCGGATGATGCGGTGCAGGTCCGAATCCTGCAGCTGCAGCAACTGGTGAAACCAGTGGGCCAGTTCCACATAGGGGTTACCGCGCAGCTTGCAGAACACGGTGGCGGCTTCGATGGCTTTGTAGGCCACGCTGTTGAGTTTGCCGAACAACGCGGCGCGACTGATTTCACCCATGCTCATGGCTCCTTGAGGTCTGTGAGGTGTTGGCCTGTTCGGCGTAATGCCGGGCCAGTATTAGATCGTTGGCATCTTTTTCGGGCTGTCCCAGCCAGGTGTTGAACCCCAGGCGGAAACGGCCGTTGAGTTGTAGCGCCGGCACCTCGGGCTGTTCCAGGACCAGGTTCAGGTCCCAGTCCAGTTCATGGCCCAGGTACTCGGCGACCCAGGCCACCAGCTCATTGAACGGCTCACCACCGGGCAGCATGCCCATGTAGTCGACGAACTTGAGCGGCCCGAGGCGAATGCGGAACTTGTGCTGGCGGTCCCACACGTAGCGGCCCAGGCAGAAGTCCACGCCCAGTTGATGGGCGCTGACGCCGACGCGGCTGCGTTCGGGCAACTCCAGCCATTGGCCGACGTATTCCTCGATCTCCACCGGCAGGCCGAAATACTCGCTGAGGATGGCTTTCAAACCGTCCGGGTAGCGGGTTTGCGCTGCCAGGTGACCGCTGTAATGCAGTTTTGCCGTATCAGGGATCAGCCCTTGCTTGAGCAGGCTCGGCATGCCCCGGCCGCTGAGCGCCGCCAGGCGCGCCGACCAGTAGTCGTCGTCCGGGCGGTCATGGCTGACCGTTGGCCGCGCTTCGGCCCAGGCCCGATAGAGCAGGCTGAGCAGGCGATGGTGGAACACATCGAGAAAGCGTTTGCTGGTGCTGTCGGCGTTGTTGCGCTGACGCTCGCGCACGTACTCGGTCATGTGCAACGGCATCGGGCCGTTGGGGCCGCCGAGGCCGAAGAAGAACTGCTCCAGCCGCGCCGGCGCACCGTCGACACCCGGTTGCACCGAGGCGAGGGTGGCCGGGGCAAAGGTGCAGTCGGCCTGTTGTCCGAGGCGCAGCGGATCATCGGCCAGGCGCAAAGAATGGCCCAGGCGCGGCAGTTCGGGGGTTTCGCACTCGATGCGCCGCAACGCCTGGAAGAAGTCGTATTCCCAGGGTTCCTGGTGCATCGCGTCCAGGGTACTCACAGGGTCGGACGACGTCCGGGCTTGGCTTTCCATCGCATGATCTCGCCGCGTTCGGTGGTTCGGATCACCGTCTCGGTAAAACTGTTGATCGACACGTAGCGTGCCAGGAAGCGTTCGAACACAGCGCCGAGGAGAAACACCCCGGTGCCGCGGAACGCGTTTTCATCGAATTCCAGGGTGATCTCCAGGCCCCGACCGAACACGATCGGGCCGGGCATCGGCAGGCGTCGGGTGCAGGCTTTGCTGCTGACTTCCCGCAGGCCTTCGATCTGTAATTGCAGCGCCGCATCGTTGCTGTCGCCGTACAGGCGCAGTAGTTCGCGCAGGGCGGCGGCGCCCTGGCCTTGTTCACTGAGGGACAGGTAGTTCAGCGACAACTGGCTGATCAGCCGCCAGGCCTTGGCGTCGTGGGCATGGCTGGCCCGTGGCCGACTCGGCCCGGCAACGCAACGCACGGCGCCGACCGGCGCACTGTCGGCCAGGGTGAAGTCGGTCTTGCCGCTGCCCACGCTCATGAACAACGGCAGGTCGCGGTTGGTGCACAGCGCCGTCACGCCCAGTTGGCGCAGGTCATGGCGGTAGGGCGCTTGCTGGCTGTCCACCAGGCTGACAAAGGTTTCGCTACCGATGTAGGTCGAGCGCGGGCCGTTGCGTCGCTGATCGCTGGACAACACCCGGGGTTCACGGCGCACCGTGTAATAGGCTTGGTCGCGGCCATAACGGGACGGGTCGCGCACGGCATAGAACGGCAGGAACGGTTGCTCCGGCCCGGTGCCGTGGCCCGTGAGGCCGGTCAGCGAATGCACTTCGAAATCCATCGGCCGGGTGCGGTCGGCGATCACATGGTGCTCGTTGACCCGGTCCGACAGATGGATGCGGTCCAGGCGCTTGGGGAACAGATTGATGGCCGGGGTGCAGAACGGCAGGAACTGCGCCGCGCCGACGCTGCCTTCCAGGCTCGGGTCGTGGCGGTCGAACAGCACGATCAACTCCAGCTCCTGGCCGTCGCAACGCTTGACCGCTCGGCTCAGTTGGGTGAAGTCGACGAACAGGAAGCGCTGGGGCAGGGCGAAATACTCCTGCAACAGGCGATAGCCCTGGAACGCTCGCGGCACCACCGGCAGCGCAGCGTCGACATCATCGAAGCCGCGCGAGCGCAACGCATCCTGGGGCAGCCGCTCGACCCAATTGCCGCCGGGTTGGCGGGCGAACACCGCGCAGGCGCTGCCCAGCAATTGTTCGTAAAGGCGGAACGGTTGTTCGTCGGCACCACTGAGGTACAGCGGCAGATTGTCCAGAGCCAGGCTGTTGAACGGCAATTCGGCCCCGGTGCGCAGGGTCAGGCGCAGGCCGGCCTTGGCTTTCGGCTCACTGGCGGCCAGGCGTCCGAGCACCGTGGACGGGTTGCCGAAGTACTCGGCCTGGCTGACCTGCAAGGGCCACAAAGTCACCGAGTGGGCCGTACGGTATTCACAGCAGGTCTGGGTTTCACGCCCCAGGGCGGCGCGCAGGACGCTGTCCCGGGGTAGCTCGAAGCCGCTGCTCAAGGAGCCTTCGTCAGGGTCGGCCTGCATCTGCACCACGGTCATTGACGGCGTCGGCGCCAGATAATGGGGGTAGGCGATTTCCAGCAGGTTGTGGGTGAAGGTCGGGTACTCGGCGTCGAGCTTGAGTTGGACCCGCGCCGTCAGGTAGGCGAAACCTTCCAGCAGCCGCTCGACATAGGGGTCGGCGCAGTCCATGCCGGACAACGTCAGCCGACTGGCGATCTTGGGGTATTCCTTGGCGAACTCCGCCGCGCTTTCGCGCACGTGGTGCAGTTCCTGGTTGTACAGCTCCAGCAGGCGCGGGTTCATGAGCGTCTCCGCTGATCGGCGTTGACCACGCGCACATGGCCGGTTTCCAGGTCCAGGTCGGTTTGCAGCATCAGGCGCAACGGCACCGGCTGCGCCCAGAGGTCGCCTTCGATCTCGAAGCTCAAGGCGTTGTGGTTCATCTCGGCCGTCGACCGGGCCCGCACCCGCAGGGTATGACGCAGGATGCGCGGCTCGAAGGTGGCGATGGCCTGGTGGATCAGCGCTTCCAGCGCCGAAAGATCGACGTTCGACGCGCTGTTGCCGGCCAGCGCCGGCAGCCCGAAGTTCACCACTGAGGTACCCGCCGGGGTGTGCAGCGTGGCATCGGCGTCGAGCAGTGAGGTGGTGTTGAGCAGCCACGCCAGGTCACGCAGCACCGAGGCCTTCAATTGGGTCAGGGACAGCACGCGTTTGTCGGCGCTTTCCTTGGGGTTGGTCGGATCGTCGTCGGTCAACCGGTCCAATAGGGAGGGTTGGAGGCGATCGCGGGTGGCGATTTCGGTTACCACGTAAAGGGTGCCACGTACATTTTCTGGTCTCCGCCGGCGCCGCAAGCTGCATACAGGCTGACCGTTCCCGCCTCGAAACCTTCCGGCAGCTGACGAATAGCCTGCATTTTGCTCAGACAATCGCGGCTGGGGGCGGGCATGTGTTCGCTGCGCCAGACCGCAAAAATCGGGATGTTATTGAACATTTCCACGCGCAATTTCTGCTGTTTATCCAAGCTGAAGCCGCACGGCCATTCCATGTCCAGCTTCATGCGACTCTGGTCGGGTTTGACCAGCGTGCATTGACCCTGATCGTCCACCAGGCTGAGTGGCTGGCCCTCGAAAACCGCCTGGGTGGTCGGCGTCCCGGCATGCTCGGCGCATGCGCTCAGGCTGGTCAGGCTAGTCGTCAGGCATAGGGCGAACAGGGCCTTGTTCATTAAGTGAGCTCCCAGAACCAGACTTTCTTGGATCGATAGAAAAGGTCGCTGGTTTGGGTCAGGCCACGATTCCATAGATCGATATGGTCGCCGCTACGACCTTCGGCAGTCTCTCCGGATTGCTGGAAGCAGTCCTTGAAGAAAATCAGGCCGGTCTTGCCCATCAATGTCTTTCGGTCTTCGGGGCTGTTACTGAGAATAGTTGGACGGCCCAGATGATGTTTCCACAACCAATTGGCCAATGACTCGGCGCCCCTGGCGTGTTCATGCTTGCACAGGGGGTCTTTGGTGTAGGTGGATTTGTTGACCTTGATGGTTTTCTCCGCATTGAGCGTCAGGCTCATGCGTATGGCGCATTGGTTTGCCCAGGGACCGTCACAGGGTTTTGCGTCAGGATGGGCAACCAACAGGTCGGAATAGGCTTTCCACAAATTGATAAACGAAGGCTTGGCCATGACTCAGACACCGCGCTGCAAAGGATTGGATTAGAGCTAGCACCAAACACCCCCGGCGCGTGGCACCGGGGGCGTGTTCGATTACACCTTGACGTTCTGACGCACGTTCCAGCCGAACTTGACCGGACCGCCTTCCTTGCTGCCGTCGGCTTTCTGAGGCTGGTAGTCCACCAGCACCTTGGCGAAGTTCAGGGTGACGTTTTCGGTCAGGCGATCATCGCTGCCCGAGCCGCCGGTGCTCAGGGATGTGATCAGCACTTCTTCCAGGTTGATGATCATGTACTCGACCTGGCTTTCACCGCCGGCCTTGCGCACGGTCAGCTTGACCTTGTCGATGTGTTTGCCGCTGGCGCAGTGCATCATCAGGTTCGGCGAAGCCTTGTCGACGTACTTGGTCAACGACAGGTCCTGGATGTTCACCTTGCCGGCGCCGCCGCCACTGCCCATGTGCATGTTGCCGGACTGGGACATGCCCCAGCTCCAGTTCAGGACGTCGATTTCGTCCTTGTGGGCCTTGTCCATGGACTCGCCCTTGATGTCGCCGATCTTGATGAAAATATCAACAGCCATGTTTTCTCCCTGTGTGGTTTCTAACCACGTTGTGTTGTGTTGATCGTTCCCACGCTCTGCGTGGCAACGCATCTTGGGACGCTCTGCGTTCCAGGGACGCGGAGCGTCCCGGGCGGCATTCCCACGCCGAGCGTGGGAACGATCACATCAAGGGGTTGTTACGCGCCCTTGGCCGAAGGCAGTTTCGATACCAGGCGCAGCGACACGGTCAGCCCTTCGAGCTGGTAGTGCGGGCGCAGGTAGAACTTGGAGTTGTAATACCCCGGGTTGCCTTCGACTTCTTCCACGATCACTTCGGCTGCCGCCAGTGGGTGCTGGGCCTTGGTGGTTTCGGTGGAGTGCGCCGGGTCGCCGTCGACGTAGTTGAGGATCCAGTCCTGCAGCCAGCGCTGCATCTCGTCCTTCTCTTTGAAGGAACCGATCTTGTCGCGCACGATGCACTTCAGGTAGTGGGCGAAACGGCAAGTGGCGAACAGGTACGGCAGGCGTGCGGCCAGGTTGGCGTTGGCGGTGGCGTCCGGATCGTCGTATTCGGCCGGTTTCTGCAGCGACTGGGCGCCGATGAACGCGGCGAAGTCGGTATTTTTCTTGTGCAGCAGCGGCATGAAACCGTTCTTCGCCAGTTCCGCTTCACGGCGGTCCGAAATGGCGATCTCGGTCGGGCACTTCATGTCCACGCCACCGTCATCGGTCGGGAACGTGTGGGCCGGCAGGTTTTCCACTTCACCGCCGGACTCCACGCCGCGGATGCGCGAGCACCAGCCGAAGTGTTTGAACGAACGGTTGATGTTCACGGCCATCGCGTAGGCGGCGTTGGCCCAGGTGTATTTCGAGCTGTCGGCGCCGTCGGTGTTTTCTTCGAAGGCGAAGGCTTCCACCGGATCGGTCTTGGCGCCGTACGGCAGGCGCGCCAGGAAGCGCGGCATGGTCAGGCCGATGTAGCGCGAGTCTTCCGATTCACGCAGGGAGCGCCAGCCGGCGTATTCCGGTGTGGTGAAGATCTTGGTCAGGTCGCGCGGGTTCGACAGTTCCTGCCAGGAGCCCATGCCCATCACGGTTGGCGAGGCGGCGGAAATGAACGGTGCGTGCATCGCTGCGCAGACTTTCGACAGTTCGCCCAACAGTTCCACGTCCGGTGGCGACTGGTCGAAGTAGTAGTCGCCTACCAGGCAGCCGTAAGGCTCGCCGCCGAACTGGCCGTATTCTTCTTCGTACATCTTCTTGAAGAGCGGGCTCTGGTCCCACGCGGTGCCCTTGAATTTCTTCAGGGTCTTGTGCAGGTCGGTCTTGGAGATGTTGAGCACACGGATCTTCAGTTGCTCATCGGTCTCGGTGTTGTTGACCAGGTAGTGCAGGCCACGCCAGGCGCTTTCCAGCTGTTGGAAGTCCGGGTGATGGATCACCTGGTTGACCTGGGCGGTGAGCTTGGCGTCGATGGCGGCGATGATCGACTCGATCGACTTGATGGCGTCGTTGGACACCAGGTCGGTCTGCGCCAGGGCCTGTTCGGCCAGGGTACGCACGGCGGTCTCGACCGCTTCGCGGGCGCGCTCGGTCTTGGGCTTGAATTCTTGCAGCAGCAGGGACGCGAATTCGCTGGTTTCTTCAGTCGCGCCCAGGTTCTGTGCGCCTTCGCGGACGGTATTGTCGGTCATGATCATTGATCCTGTGCTGGCTTCGGCGCGCTCGCCAGGGCCTGCAACAGCGCTGGGTCCTTGATCGCCTTCATGATGATTTCTTCGGCGCCAGTCTTGCCGTCCATGTAGGTCAGCAGGTTGGCCAGTTGGGTGCGTGCTTCGAGCAACTTGTTCAGCGAGTCGACCTTGCGAGCCACGGCGGCCGGGCTGAAGTCGTCCATGCTCTCGAAGGTCAGGTCCAGGCTCAGGTTGCCTTCGCCGGTCAGTTCGTTGGGTACATGGAATGCTACGCGCGGTTGCATGGCCTTGAGGCGTGAGTCGAAATTGTCGACATCGATTTCAAGGAACTTGCGGTCGGCCACGGGTGCCAGAGGCTCGGCGGGCTTGCCGGCGAGGTCAGCCATTACCCCCATGACGAAGGGCAACTGGACCTTTTTCTCGGCGCCGTAGAGCTCGACGTCGTACTCGATCTGCACTCGAGGCGCGCGGTTGCGCGCGATGAATTTCTGAGAACTTTGCTTCGCCACGTTGCTGCTCCTGGTCGCTTGAGCGACGGTGTTGGCGTCATCCGGTGGGGCCGGTGACGTGACTGCGTGATCCGCTCGCTGTTATTCGCTGTCCGGGCCGCGCAGGTTTTCAAATTGGCTTATGCCGTCGGGAATCAAGTTGCGCACGATGGCCGCGAAGTCGGCGTGCACCAGATTCTTGGCCCGATTCAACAGCACCGGCAGGGGGCTGGAGGGCTCGTGACGGGTGTAGTAAGCGAGAATCCGGTCCAGGCTGCGCAGCACGTCGTCGCGGTTGTTGATTTCACCGCTGACCGTGCTCGTGCCGGTGTTGCGCGGCATGCTCGGCGCGCTGGTGTATTCGCTCGGTGCGGCGCTGTCGTCGGCGACGGCGTCAGAGAGGGTGCTGTCGCCGCTCTGCGGCGCGAACTGCCCGAGAATCTGCAAGGCCATCTTCAGTGGCTGCTTCAGCGGGCCGAGGTCCACACCTTGGGCGGAACCGACCTGATCGCTGACCTCCTGCTCGATGGCTTCGGCAGCGGCGCGAGCTTCCAGCAGCGCCGCGCGGGTGGTTTCCAGCTGTTCGGGGTCGCTGTCGCGCAACGCGCCGGCCAGTTGTTCGGCACCGAGGCTTTCGTCCGCGAAACTTTGCAGGCCGCTGGCGTTGGCGGCGGCGCGCAGGGTGACCGGGCCGAAGGCGCGCGAACGGGCCAGGATGCTCTCGCGCAGCAGGCGGATGGTGACATCGGACGTCAGGCCGGCGAGGGCGTTGATGCGCACGGTGGGATCGTTGTCGTCATCGGCATCCAGGCGCGGGTGCAGGTCGGCCCAGTATTGCTTGAGTAATTCGCTGATCAGCGTCAAGACGCGGGCCAGGCCTGGAAGACCTTCGAGGGCCAGGGAGCTCTGCAACAGGAAATGGGTGATGCGCAGGTCTTTGCTGCGTTGCAGCAGGTCCAGGCTCTGTTGCTGGATGCTGCGCCACTCGGGGGGCTCGGCGGGCAATATCGAGTCGCCCATGCTGCGCTCGGGTTGACCTTGGGAATCACGTTCCAGGCGCAGGAAATCCGCGTCATATTCCAGGTCTTCGCCACAAGGCGAGTTCGCGGAAACGGCGGCGAGCAACAAAGGCACATCCACTTGGATCGATCTCCCTATCGCCCGAGGAACAATGAAGTCGGGCAGTTCACATGCAAGTTCCGGGTGGAACTTCGCATCTCCCTTAACGGTAATGGCCCCTTAGATGCGTGATGATCTTAAAGTGCCATCATTTATATTCAAGGAGTTGTGCATTTTTGGTGTAGTACTTATCGCTTGTCAAGGTAAGCTATTTCCACTCTGTTACAGTTGTGAGGCGCTTAACAACCCGCGCGACTGGCAGGTCGAGGAAGGTTCTGAGAGCGGTTTTTTGTCATGCAGGCCGGTTAATATCAGCCATCATGCTGGCAAAAAGCCGTTTCGCGGTTGTTTGCAAGGTTTTCCGGTGAGTCACCAGGCGAATGTTTCCCTAGCTCACCCGCGCGCGCAGACGTGTGAAAAGTATTTGGCAAGGAGGCGAGATGCCGCTGTGTTTGACTATCACTAGTTATCACAAGATTACCCCCGGTCAGTGTTCTGAAAAGTCCATGGATCAGGGAGTGATGGCAATTGGCCGTAGTTCCGATAATGATTGGGTATTGCCGGACCCGGAACGTTTGGTGTCCGGTAAACATTGCGTTATTCAATACAAAGACGGCCGATATTATTTAACCGATAACAGCACCAATGGCGTGGAGCTGGTCAAGGCCGGTGTTCGCCTGCGCAAAGGCAACAGTGAACCCCTGCAGGATGGCGAAATCATCCGCATCGGTGATTATGAAATCCAGGCGCGGGTCGACTTCAGTCTGCCGGCCACCGACAGCAACCCCTTTGCCGAGTCGTCCAGCAGCTTCGAAGCCTTGATGGGCCGCCAGGCGGCCGCGCCAGTGAATACTCCCGCGCCGATCCCCATGGTTCCGCCGGCGCAGTTCCAGGGCGTCTCTGCCATGGACACAATGCCGGACCTGTTCGATTTCCTTGCGCCGCCCAGCGTGCCGCCGGCCACCCAGCCCGATCATGTGCCGGCCCAGCAGCATGATTTCCGTCCACCAACGCCGATGCCTCGTCCCAGCCCGCCGCCCGTGGTCGAGCCTGTGGCAATGAGTCCCGCCTCGGTGATCCCGGAAGATTGGGACCTGTTCAGCGACAAGCCGGCACCGGTGTCCGTTGCCCCGCCGCCGGTCGCGCAATTGCCGGTGGTCGAGCCGGTCTCGATAGCCGTGCCCCAGATGCCCGAGCCTGCGATCCCGCTGCCGGACATCTTCGCGCCTGAGACGAGTGTCGCCGAGTTCAATCTGGCGGATATCCGCATACCGACCGAACCTGCGCCGTTGCCCGAGCCACCAGTGGCTCGGGTCGAACCTCCAGTCGCGCCAGTCGCTCCAGTCATGCCGGTCACGCCGACCGTTCCGGTCGACGCCGCCCAACCCGACCTGCTGCAAGCCTTCCTGCGCGGTGCCGGCCTGGACCAGCTGCGCCTGGACAAGGCCCAGGCCGAGGCGCAGATGGAAAGCATCGGGCGCAGTTATCGGTTGATGGTCGAAGGCTTGATCGACGTCTTGCGCGCTCGCAGCAGTCTCAAGGGCGAGTTCCGCATCCAGCAGACGATGATCCAGCCGGTGGAAAACAACCCGTTGAAATTCGCCCCCAACGTCGATGAAGCCCTGTTGCTGCTGTTGCGCCATGGCAACCAGGCGTTCATGGCACCGGACGCGGCCGTGCGGGACAGCTTCGATGACCTGCGGGCGCACCAACTGGCGGTAATGGCCGGTGTGGAAGCGGCGATCAAACATTTGCTGGCGCGCTTCGAGCCGGCGCAACTGGAAGAACGCATGGGCAAGCCTGGCGGGCTGACGGGGATTTTCAGCGGCTCGCGGCAGGCCCAGTATTGGCAGCAATTTACCGAGCTCTACAGCAATATTTCCCGGGAAGCCCAGGAGGATTTCCAGGACCTGTTCGGTCGTGAATTCAGTCGTGCCTACGAAGAACACAGTACCCGACAGCGACGCCGTTGAGCGTCGCTGTCCATAATCCTTCACAAGATAAACAACGGATAGCTCAAACGTCATTGAGGACGCAGGATGATTCCCAGGTTTTTACTCGCAGTTGCCACCGCGCTTCTGTTGACGGCGTGCGCCAAGGATGCGGCCAAACCCCAGCCCGAAGAGGCTGAGGCCGATACCGCCGCCGTCGAGCTGCACTTCCACGCCATCAACGGTCTCAACCCCGGTGCCACTGGCCAGCCGGCCCCGGTGCGGGTGCGGATTTTCGAATTGAAAAATGCGGCGACCTTCGGCCGTTCCGATTATTTCGCCCTGGCCGAACGGGCCCAGGCGACGCTGGGCGCCGATCTGATCGATCAGGACGAAGTGCTGATCCATCCCGACCAGCAATTGAGCCTGCAACGCGACCTCGACCCGTCGACCCGCTATATCGGCATCCTGGTGGGCTACCGCGAACTGGATCAGTCGCTGTGGCGCACGGTGTTGAATGTGCCCCCGCGCGCCTACACCGAATACCAGATCAGCCTCGATGTACGCGCCGTGCGCAGCGACGTCGTCGTTCCCCCATCCAGCCCTGCCCAATAAGCAATCGGAGCCCCCATGTCCTGGAACAATCGCGTGGTCTGGTCGGAAGGCATGTTCATCGGAACGCAGCACTTCCAACAGCACGACCGTTACCTGGAAAACCTCATCGACGCACGCAGCCGGCCCTTGTCGGCCGGCGCCTGGGGCTTTTCCGAATTGCTGATCGACCAGGGCCTGCTGGCCCAGGGCAAGTTGGCGATCATCTCGGCGCGTGGCCTGTTGCCGGACGGTACGCCCTTCAACATTCCCCAGGATGACGTGGCGCCGACCCCGCTGAACATCGACGACAGCCTGCGCGACTGCCTGGTGTACCTGGCCCTGCCGCTCAAGCGCGCCGGTACCCGTGACACCGTGGATGAAGGAGAAGTGCTGGGGGCCGCGCGTTACGTCAGCCAGGTGTGTGAAGTACGCGACGACAACGCACCGTTCGAAAACCGTGCGCCGGTGGCCGTGGGCTCCCGGGCCTTGCGTTTGTTGACCGCCCAGGACGGCATTGGCGACTACGCCGCCGTTGGCGTGGTGCGCATCAAGGAGAAGCGCGCCGACCGTGCCTTGGTGCTCGACGACACCTACATCCCGCCGCTGCTGGATGTGGTCGCCTCCAAGCCCCTGGCGGCGTTTCGCAGCGAACTGCTGGGCCTGCTCCATCAACGCGGCGAAGCCCTCGCCGGGCGGGTCGTGGCGTCCGGTGCCGGTGGCGCTTCGGAGATCGCCGACTTCATGCTGCTGCAACTGGTCAACCGCGCCCAACCGCTGGTCCAGCACCTGAGCCAGTTGAGCCCGTTGCACCCCGAGCGGTTCTACAGCGAGCTGGTGGCATTGGCCGGAGAGTTCTCGACCTTCACCGCCTCCGGGCGACGACCGCAGGAATACCCGCCCTACCAGCATGATGACCTGGTGCTGAGCTTCACGCCGGTGATGCAGGCGTTGCGTGAGGCCTTGTCGATGTTGATCGACAGCAAGGCCACACCGATTCCGATTGTGGAAAAAGCCTATGGCATCCACGTGGCGATGTTGGCCGACAAGACGTTGCTCGACAGCGCCAGTTTCATCCTGGTGGTGCGCGCCGACGTTCCCGCCGAAACCCTGCGCAGCCGCTTCGGCCAGCAGAGCAAGGTTGGTTCGGTGGAGCACATCCGTGACCTGGTCAACCTGCAACTGCCGGGCATCGGCCTGTTGCCGCTGCCGGTGGCGCCACGTCAGCTTCCGTATCACGCCGGCTCCACCTATTACGAACTCGACCGGGGCAGCGACCACTGGAAACAGCTGGGCAACTCCGGCGGCTTTGCGTTCCACATCGCTGGTCAGTTCCCAGGGCTGAACCTGGCGTTCTGGGCGATCCGAGGATAATTCGCGATGAGCAACGACGATCGTACCCAGTTCATGCCAACGCCCGGTGGCCGTGGCGCGGATCCGTTCCGCCCGGATGCCGGACGCCCGCAGCCAGCACCCGCGCCGCTGTCGATGCCGGCCGCGCCGGTCCTGACTGGCAAGGCCCAGGGCCTCAATCCGCTGGAAAGCGCCGCCGGCCCGCTGCTGGCCCTGCTGACGCGCTTGCGCAATACCATTGCGCATCCGGCACCGGCCAGCCTGCGCGCACAACTGCTGGCGTACCTGCGCCAGTTCGAGGAACGCGCCGAGGCTGCCGGCGTGGTGCGCAACGACGTGCTGCTGGCCCGCTACGCCCTGTGCACTGCGTTGGATGAAGCGGTGTTGAGCACGCCGTGGGGCGGCACCAGCGATTGGGGCAAGCAGAGCCTGTTGATCACCGTGCACAACGAAGCCTGGGGTGGCGAGAAGGTGTTCCAGCTGCTGGAGCATTGCCTGCAAAGTCCACGGGAACGCTTGTACCTGCTGGAGCTGTTGTACCTGTGCATGTGCCTCGGTTTCGAGGGGCGTTACCGGGTGATGAACGACGGTCGCAGCCAACTCGAAGCGTTGCGCGAACGCACCAGTGCGGTGATCCGCAGTGCCCGTGGCGACTACGAACGCGAGTTGTCGCCACACTGGCGCGGCGTCACCGTGGCCCGCGACCGCCTGGCGCAATTCATGCCGCCGTGGATCGCCGTGGCCATCGGCGCGGCCTTGCTGCTGGCGCTGTTGTTCGGCCTGCGCATGAAACTCGCCTCCGATGCCGAACCGGTGTTCAAGAACATTCATTTCCTCGGCGAGATCCCGGTGCAGACCATCGACCGCCCCGTGGTGCAGCCGAAAGTGATCGAGCGACCCCGCCTGGCCGGTTTCCTGGCCGATGAAATCAGGGCTGGCCGCATCGCTGTGGAAGACGCCGTCGACCGTTCGGTGGTGACCATCCGTGGCGACGAACTGTTCGCCTCGGGCAGCGCCAGCATCAAGGACGATTTCGAGCCGTTGATGCTGCGCATTGCCGAGGCGGTGCGCAAGGTCAAGGGCCAGGTCCTGGTGACCGGCCACAGCGACAACCGTCCGATTGCCACGTTGCGTTTCCCGTCCAACTGGGCGCTGTCCGAAGCGCGGGCGCAGTCGGTGCTGCAGATTCTGTCGGCCAAGACCGGCCAGCCCGAGCGCTTCAGCGCCGAAGGCCGCAGCGACACCGAACCACTGGCGTCCAACGCCACCACGGAAGGGCGTGCACGCAACCGTCGGGTTGAAATCACCGTATTGGCGGAGGGAGTCGAGTGAAGGCGTTTTTCAGTTTCATGATCCGCTGGGTCATCCCGTTGCTGGGGCTGATTGCCCTGAGCCTGATCATCTGGTTCGTCGGCCCGCTGCTGGACTGGCTGGTGCCCGAAGGCCGGCGCTGGGCATTGATCATCCTGGTGTTCGCGGTGTGGATCGCCTACCGCGTGTTCCGCATCATCCAGGCCCGTCGCCAGGCCGCCGAAGTCATGCGCAGCCTGGCCGAGCAGACGCCACCCGACCCCACCAGCATCGCCACCGCCGAAGAGCTCGAAACCCTGCGCCAACGCATGGACGAAGCCCTGGCACTCTTGAAAAAGGCCAAGCTGGGCGGTGACGAGCGCCGTAACCTCTACGAGCTGCCGTGGTACGTGATCATTGGCCCGCCGGGTTCGGGCAAGACCACCGCGTTGGTTAACTCCGGGCTGCATTTCCCGTTGGCTGCCCAGTTGGGCGCTGGCGCGGTGCGTGGCGTCGGTGGTACCCGTAATTGCGATTGGTGGTTCACCGATCAAGCCGTGCTACTCGACACCGCCGGGCGCTACACCACCCAGGACAGCGACGCGGCCATCGACAAGGCCGCCTGGCTGGGCTTCCTGGGCCTGCTGAAAAAACAGCGGGCCCGGCGTCCGATTGACGGTGCGTTCATCGCCATCAGCCTGTCCGACCTGCTGCTGGGCAGCGACGCCGAGCGCGCCGCCCATGCCGCGGCGATTCGCCTGCGCATCCAGGAGTTGTACACCCAGTTGGGCGTGCGCTTCCCGGTCTACCTGATGCTGACCAAGCTCGATCTGGTGCCCGGGTTCATGGAGTATTTCGACACCCTGAGCAAGGAAGAGCGCGCCCAGGTCTGGGGCATGACCTTCGCCCTCGACGACGGCAAGAGCAACGACAGTCCGCTGGCGCACCTGCAAAGCGAATTCGTCGGTCTGGAGCAACGCCTAAACGATCGTCTGGTAGAACGCCTGCAACAGGAACGCGACCCGGCGCGGCGTGATCTGATCTACGGTTTCCCGCAGCAGTTCGGCGCGTTGAAGGATTGCCTGCAAAGCTTCCTCGAAGGCGTGTTCAAGCCCAACGCCTTCGAAGAGCGCGTACTGCTGCGCGGTGTGTATTTCACCAGCGGCACCCAGGAAGGCAGCCCGATCGACCGACTGATCGGTTCCATGGCCCAGAGCATGAACCTGGACCGCCAGCATCTGGCACGCCAGACCGGCACCGGGCGCAGCTACTTCATCGAAAAACTCTTTACCGCTGTGGCCTTCGCCGAGCGTGGGCTGGTGGGCGTCGATCCGAAGGTCGAGCGTCGGCGCAAATGGATCGCCCGGGGCGTACTGGCCTCCACCGTGGTGGTGGTGTTAGTGGTCGGCAGTTTGTGGTGGGTCAGTTATCGCGCCAACCAGGCGTACATCGCCCAGGTCGACCAGAAGGTCGCGCCACTGGGCCAGACCGTGCAGAACCTCAGCCCGGCACAGCGCGATGTGCTCGCGGTGCTGCCGTTGCTCAACGCCGTGAAACACCTAGCGGGGGATGCGCCGGACTGGGCCGAGGGCCTGGGCCTGTACCAGGGCGACATGCTGGAAGCCGAGTCCGGCAGCGTCTATCGCAAGTTGCTGATTGCGGTGTTCGCGCCGCGCCTGCTGACGCGCATCGAAGAGCAACTGCACAGCGGCGGCAATTCGGACTTCCTCTACGAAGGCTTGAAGGCCTACCTGATGCTCGCCGACAACGAGCATTACGACGCCGACTTCATCAAGGCCTGGATCGCCCTGGACTGGGATCGCAGCCTGCCCCGTGACTTGCCGGCCGAACAGCGGGTGGCCCTGAGCGAGCATTTGCAAGCGCTGTTCGAACGTCATCCGCCTACCGCACGGCTGGACCCACGGCTGATCGAAGACCTGCGTCGCCAATTGCAACAGCTGCCCGTGGCCCAGCGTGTCTACGACCGGATCAAACGGCAGAAGCTGCCCGAAGGCATCCCGGACTTCCGCATCAACGAAGCCGCCGGGCGTGACGCCGCGCTGGTGTTCAGTCGCAAGAGCGGCAAGCCGTTGGGCGAGCCGCTGAGCGGGTTCTTCACCGTCAAGGGTTACCGCCAGGGCTTCTTGCTCACCAGCCTGAGCCAGACCGGCACCCTGGCTGAAGAGCAATGGGTGCTGGGGCACGAAGAGGCCGATCAGCAGAACGTTGCCAGCCTGGCCGCCGATGTGCGCCGGCTGTACTTCCAGGACTATCAGCGCCAGTGGGACGCCTTGCTCGCCGACATCGATTTCGTGCCGATCACCAGCGTGGCCCAGGCCGCCGATGTACTGCGGGTGATTTCCGGGCCGACCTCGCCATTGAAAAAACTGTTGGTGGCGGTGGCGAAGGAAACTGACCTGCAACAGGACGAACGCCTGCTGGCCGCCCAGGGCGCGCCAGTGGAAGGCGGCGTGGACAAGCTCAAGGAACGTCTGGGCAATCTGCTCGGCCAGGAGCAGGCGACGCAAAGCGCGCCGCAGGCCAGCGATGATCCGATCACGGCGCACTTTGCCGAGCTCAACAGCATCGTCAGCAAAAACGACGGTGAACCGGCCGCCATCGATGGCCTGCTGGCCGACATGAACGCGCTGTATGTTCAGGTCAGTGCCATGGTCGGGGCCAGCGGCGACGCCTTGCTCGGCGAGGCCAAGAACCAGGCCGCGGCGGCCGCCACCCGGGTCAGCCTCAACGCCGAACGGCAGCCGCCGTTGGTGCAGGGGCTGGTCAAGTCAGTGGTCAACTCCACCACCAACAGCATGATGGGCGGGGTGCGCAATCAACTGAACGCCGCCTGGACCAGCGAAGTGGTGAACATCTACCGGCAGTCCCTGGCCGGGCGCTATCCGATGTCGCCAGGCAGTGCGCGGGACGCAACCCTCGATGACTTCGGCCAGTTCTTCGGCGTCGGCGGGGTGATGGACAACTACTTCCGCAAGTACCTGCAACCCTACGTCGACACCTCCACGCCGACCTGGCGTTGGCAGCCGGGCGCGGCGCAGAAGCTCGGCATCGCCCCTGGCGTGCTGCAGACCTTCCAGCGCGCGGCGGCCATTCGCGATGCGTTCTTCCGTTCCGGCGGCACCCAGCCGATGGTGCGTTTCGAACTCAAGCCGGTGGCGATGGACTCGACCATCACCCAGTTCCTGCTCGATCTCGACGGCCAGCAGTTGAGCTACGACCACGGGCCGAGTCGCCCGACTGCCATGCAGTGGCCTAATCCGGGCAGCATTGGCGTGGTGCGGATCTCGGTCATGCCGCCGTCTTCCAGCGGGCGCTCCGGCATCACCCTGGACGGGCCATGGGCCTGGTTCCGGTTGCTGGAGCAGTCGGACCTGACCGCCGGCAACTCGCCGGACCGCTTCAACCTGCGGCTGCGGGTCGATAACGCCAGCGCTTCCTACGAGCTGCGGGCCAACAGTGCCTTCAACCCGTTCAAGAGCCGCGTGCTCAGCGGCTTCAGCCTGCCGGAGCGGCTATGAGTACAGCGGGTTTCTATGGAAAGTTGGCCAGCCGCGGGGACTTTGTCAGCCGTGGCTTGCCCCAGAGCTTTATCGGTCCGTGGGACTCGTGGTTGGCGGCGGGTTTGCTTGCCAGCCAGACCAGCCTCGGCGAGCGTTGGCTGGATGCTTATCTGGTCAGCCCGCTGTGGCGCTTCATGGTCGCCCCCGGCGTGTGTGGGCCGGACGCTGCGGTTGGGGTGGTGATGCCGAGCATCGACCGGGTCGGGCGCTATTTTCCGCTGACTGTCGCGGTGTTGCTGGAGCCCGATGCGGACCCGGCATCGGTGGTCGGCGGTGCGGACGGGTGGTTCGAGCGGGTGGAGAACCTGTTGCTGAGCACATTGAGCGTAGAGGCCACGTTCGAAGCCTTCGGCGCGGAACTGGAAAACCTCGGCAGTCCGATGTTTCTGCCACGGGTGCCCAGCAGCCGGTTTGCCAGCCTGCATCGCTTCGATGCCACCGACCCGCAGCGGCGCATGAGCGCCCTGGCCGAGTCGGCCTGCGAAGGGGCGAGCCTGTGGTGGGGCCAGGGTTCGGAGCGCATCGCGCCCGGTTTGATGCGCTGCCAGGGCCTGCCGGCCGCCGCTGACTTTGCGCAATTTTTGCTCGGCCAAGAAGGTGTTGTGTAGATGCGTCCAAGTGCTGGGAAAGCCTGCAAGTCTGCAAGCAAAAGCCATGTCGGCATGGTCCGTCAGGTCAACGAAGATGCGTGTCTGGACCTGCCGGAAAACGGTCTGTGGGTGGTCGCCGATGGCATGGGCGGGCACGCGGCGGGCGACTACGTCAGCAGCCTGATCGTCGACAGCCTGCGCAACATTGCCGTGGGCCGTTCGTTGGACGAATACGTCGCGGCGCTGCAAAGCGACCTGCAGCGGGTCAACGCCGCCGTGCGTGAAGAAACCGCCAACCGTGGCGTGACCATGATGGGCAGCACCGTGGTGGTACTCGCCACCCGTGACCTGCGCGGCATGTGCCTGTGGGCCGGCGACAGCCGCTTGTACCGCCTGCGCGACGGCGTGCTGGAAGGCATCTCCCGGGATCACAGCTACGTCCAGGACCTGCAGGACAGCGGCCTGCTCAGCGAAGCCGAAGCCCGAGTGCATCCACGGGCCAACATCGTCACCCGCGCCATCGGTGTCGAGGCGCAGTTGAACGTGGCGATGACCGAGCTGTTGCTGGTGCCGGGCGACAGCTACCTGCTGTGCAGCGACGGGCTGACCAAGACCGTTGAAGATGAAGAAATCCGCGAAGTGCTGAGCCACGACGAACCGGGCGAAATCGCCAGCAGCCTGGTCTCCCTGGGCCTGATGCGCGGTGCCCCGGACAACATCACCGTGGTGGTTGTGAAGGTGCCGTCATGAACCCCGTTTCGAATATCCAGATCCCCGGCTACGACATCGACGGCGAGATTGGCGAAGGCGCGATGGCCAGCGTGTACCTGGCGACCCAGCGCTCCCTGGAGCGCAAGGTGGCGCTCAAGGTCATGGCGGCCGCCCTGGCTGCCGACCCGACGTTCTGCGAGCGCTTCCTGCGCGAAGGCAAGACTCTGGCGCGCCTGTCGCACCCGCACACCGTCACCATCCATGACATCGGCAATGTCGGTGAGCTGTATTACATGGCGATGGAATACCTGCCCAACGGCACGCTCAAGGAGCGCATCGCCGCTGGCCTGTCGCCGGAGCAGGGCCTGATCTACATTCGCCAGATCGCCTCGGCCCTGGGCTACGCCCATGGGCTGGGCCTGGTGCACCGTGACGTCAAGCCAGCGAACATCCTGTTCCGCGCCGATGGCACGGCGGTGCTCTCGGACTTCGGCATCGCCAAGTCCCTGGACGACCGCACTCAATTCACCCAGGCCGGTTTCGCGGTAGGTACGCCCAGCTACATGAGCCCGGAACAGGCCCGTGGCCAGGACATCGACGGCCGCGCCGACCTGTACGCCCTGGGGGTGGTGCTCTACGAAATTCTTGTCGGCAAGCTGCCGTATACCGGCAACGATGCGCTGTCCACGGCCCTGGCCCACCTGACCGAACCGCTGCCGGAGCTACCGGTGCACCACGGCCGTTACCAGGACGTGCTGCGCAAGCTGTTGGCGAAGGACCCGGCGGAACGCTTCCCGGATGCGGCGGCGCTGTTGCGGGCCCTGGATAACCTGCCCGCGGATTCGGCTGAGGCGACCCTGATCCGACCATTGCCGCTGCCCATGCCGCCGCAATCGAGTCGCGATGACCTGGCGGGATTGACGCCGATGTCCATCGACATCCCGAGCGGCCCTGCGCAGCCCCAATCACAACCGGCGCCACAACCGAAACCAACCGCGCCACCGGTCAGCCCGCCCCAGCGACCTACCGCTGCGCAGCCACGCAAGACCCCGGTGTTTGCCCTGGCCGCTGTCGCGGTGGCCGTGGCGTTGGCATTGGGTGGCGCGGGGTATTGGTGGTTGTCCGGTGACAGCGGCAAAACCAGCAAGCAGTCCGTGGCATCCACGGCCTCGTCCAGCAAGCCGCCGGTCAAAGCGCCTGAGACACCTCCGGTGAAGAGCCCCGACGCGCCACCGGTCAAGCCGCCCGTGGCCCCGCCGGTCAATCCTCCCGTGGCGACGGAAGCCGATGGCGGCCAGCGTCCGTTGTTGATGGCTGGCAAGAAAACCCTGTTCCAGCGAGTGCTGAGCAAACCGGGGGCGAAACTTGCCGCCGAACCGGGCGCCGCGCCGGGCAAGGAGCTGCCGGCGTTCTCGGTGCTGTACGTGTATCAGCGCAAGGACGTCAATGGCGGCGAGTGGATGCGGGTCGGCGCCGCCACGGACGGACGCAGCGACGGCTGGTTGCCGGCTGCCCAGGTCAGCGACTGGAAACAGAGCCTGGTGCTCAAGTTCACCGAACGTTCCGGCCGGGCGCCGGTGATGTTCCTGCGTCAGCCTGGTGAAGTGGAAAAGCTGCTGGCCAACCCGTCGAACGCCAAGAACGTGCTGCTCAAGGCCCAGCAGAACCGCGAGGATAACCAGCAAGTGCTGGCCCTGGAGCCGGCCGCCAGCGCCGTGCCGCAGAACCAGTTCTACCTGTTGCCGATTTTCGACTCTCGCGAGAGCTTTGACGAGAATGGCCAGCCGGTGCAGTTGCTCAACGTGGCCTCCATCGACCCTGGCAACACCCCTCGGGCAGCGTCCAACAACACGCCGATCCTGACCGCCAATGCCGATGCGTTCCGCACGGCTGTGGTCCTGGTGGTGGACACCACCGTGTCCATGCAGCCCTACATCGATCAGGTGCGCGACGTGGTCCATGAGCTGCAGACCCGCATCGCCGAGCGCGGCGAGCTGGACAGCGTCAGCTTCGGCTTGGTGGGGTTCCGCAACAGCACCAAGAAAACCCCGGGCCTGGAATACGTCGCCAAGACCCTGATCACCCTGGAGCAGGGCCGTGACCCGCAACGCTTCCTCGACCTTGCACGGCAGGTCAAGGCGTCAACGGTGTCGAGCCATTCGTTCAACGAGGATGCGTTTGCCGGGGTCATGGAAGCGGTCGAGAACATGGACTGGTCCGGTTATGGTGGGCGCCTGATCCTGCTCGTTACCGACGCCGGTGCCTTGCGCAAGAACGATCCCTTTTCCACCACGCAGATGAACGAAGCCGAAGTGCGTCAGGCGGCCCTGGGCAAGCAGATCAAGATCTATGCCCTGCACCTGCTCAGCGACGCCGGCAAGAAAACCCACGCCGGTGCCCAGAGCCAATACCGCACCCTGACCGCCGATGCGAACCCGCAGATCGGCGACCTGTACATTCCCGTCGCGGGCGCAGATGTGCGCAAGCTGGGCGAGCGGGTGGACGAGATCGGCACGGTATTCGCCGACCTGGTGCACCAGGTACGCAGCAACAAGGAGCAGGCAGTTCCGCAGTTGGGCGCCGCGCCGAGCCTGGCCGACAAATCGGCGGCGGTCGGCTATGCCATGCACATGGATTTCCTCGGCCACAAGGCCGCCAGCCAGGCACCGCAACTGGTCAGCGCCTGGACCGCCGACCGCGACCTGACCAACCCGGCGCTGCCGGCGTTCCAGGTCTGCGTGATGCTGACCAAGCTGCAGCTCAACGACCTGCAACAGTCGCTGAAACTGATCGTCGACGCGGCCCGCAAGACCCAGAGTTCGCCCAAGGATTTCTTCCAGGAAATCGCCAGCGCCAGTGCCTACATGAGCCGCGACCCTTCCGCCTTGCGCAAGGGCGGCAACCTGGCCGACGGCGGCATCCTGGGCGAGTACCTGGAAGGGCTGCCGTACCGCAGCAAGTCGCTGAACATGACCCAGGACCTGTGGCTGTCCTTGAGCGTGGCCGAGCAGGAAGACTTCATCGACGAGCTGGACTCGAAAATCCGCCTCTACGAAACCTTCCACAACGACCTCGCCAACTGGGTGCGCTTCGGCGACGCCGAGCCGGGCGATGCCCTGTACCGTGTTCCATTGTCGACCTTGCCATGATGCTGAGCCTGAGCGCAGTGCACAAAAGCCGGGGCACCGGCAGCCAACGCTACAGCCTGGTGATTCCACGGCTGCAACTGCGTGCCGGTGAGCAATTGGCGCTGGTCGGCCCCAGCGGCTGCGGCAAGAGCACCTTGCTGGATATGCTGGCGTTGGTGCTTGCACCGGATCAGGCCGGGCAGTTCGACTTTGCCCCTTCCAATACCACGCTGGACATCGCCCGGCTGTGGCGCGGCGCCGAGCAAAGTGAGCTGGCGCAGCTGCGCAGTCGGCACCTGGGCTATGTGCTGCAAACCGGCGGTTTACTCGGGTTCCTGACGGTGCGTGGCAACATCGAGTTGTCGCGCAAACTGCTGGGCTTGAAGGATGACGGCAGCGTGACGCGCCTGGCCGGGCAACTGGATATTGCCGATCAATTGGACAAGAAACCGGCGGACCTGTCCGTCGGCCAGCGCCAGCGGGTCAGTTGTGCCCGGGCCCTGGCCCACGGGCCACGGCTGCTGCTGGCGGATGAGCCGACGGCGGCCCTCGACCCGTTGAACGCCGAGCGGGTCATGCAGTTGCTGGTGACCCAGGCCCGCGACAGCGGTGTGTGCTGCGTGGTTGCCACCCACGATGAAGCCCTGGCCCGCGCCAGCGGCTTGCAGGTGCGGCGCATCAGTTGCCGCCGCGACGTCAACGGCGGTGTCACCGCCACCCTTGGGGAGGCTTGCTGATGCGCAGCGCGCTGGTGGCTTCCCTGGCCTGGCAAGACTATCGCAACGACGCCTGGCTGTCGGCCTGCTCGGTGCTGGCCTTGGTGGCGGTGGTGGCGCCTCTGCTGGTGCTGTTCGGGCTGAAATTCGGTCTGGTCAGCAGCCTGACCGAGCGCCTGCAGAGCGACCCGGCCACCCGGGAAATCATTCCTCTGGGTGGTGGTCGCTTCAGCGCCGAGTTCATCGAGCAGTTGGGCCAGCGCAGCGATGTGTCATTCGCCCTTCCGCGCACCCGGCAGATCGCCGCAACGGCGGACCTGAACAACGCGACGGCGGCCGTCACCGTCGAGATGATCCCCACCGCCGCCAACGACCCGCTGCTCGAACATCTGCCGTTGCCCCAAGGACTGGACGAGGTCGTGCTCAGCCAGACCGCTGCCGAAAAGCTCGGCGTCAAGGCCGGCGATTGGTTGCAGGCCAGTTTCGGTCGGCAGGTGGCCGGTCGCAGTGAGGCGCAGCGGACCCGGGTCCGGGTGCTGTACGTGTTGCCGCTGGAAGCCTTCTCCCGTGATGGGTTGTTCGCGCCGCTGGCCTTGCTGGAAGCGGCTGAGGATTACCGCGACGGGCGTGCCGTGCCCGCGTTCGGCTGGCCGGGCGAGGCGGTGGGGGTGGCCGGGCAGCGTGTCTATCCGGCGTTTCGCTTGTACGCCCGCAGCCTCGGCGATGTGGAGCCGCTGCGGCAGTATTTCGCGGCGCAGAATCTGTTGGTGTCGACTCAGACCCAGACCATCGCACAAGTGCAATCGTTGAGCCGCAACCTGTCGATCGTGTTCTGGATCATCGCCGGGCTGGCGTTGGCGGGGGCGTTCGCGGCGATTTTTGCCGGGGCGCTGGCAGCGGTCGAACGCAAGCGGCGGGAGCTGTCGGTGCTGCGCCTGCTGGGGGTGTCCACCGCCGCGCTGTTGCTGTTCGTGGTGTTGCAGGCGCTGTACAGCGCCGGCCTTGCAGCTGTGCTGAGCGTCGGGCTGTACGGCTTGGCGCAGTCGGGGCTGAATCATTTATTTGCGCAGATGCCAGGTGAGTACGCCAGCCATCTGCTGCTGCGTCACTACACCCTGGCCCTGGTGGCCGTGCTCGGCGTCAGCGCCGTGGCGGCGGCCTGTGGCGGCTGGCGGGTGGCACGCATCCAGGCTTCTGAAGGAATTCGCGATGTATAAGTTATTGGGCGCCGCCGTGGCGCTGAGCCTGGCCAGTCTGGCCGCTCTGAGCAACCTGGCAAGCGCCGATGAAGGCAGCGACAAGCTGGACAATCCCAAGCCGTTACCCGATGACGTCAGCCTGCCGCTGCCGTGTGACGGACAGATGGTGTTCCGCTACGTCTACATCCTCGCCCAGGGCACCCTGGACGACCGCGAGATCAGCCTGGGCTACCCGTTCAGCGAGGGCGAGGCCGGTTATCAACAGTCGTTCATTTCCGGCTATCGACGCGACTTCATCAACGGCCAGTTCACCCTCAAGGACCTGCCCAAGGACTGGAACAAGACCATCACGCCGTTGATGCCCAAGACCGACGCACAGACGCCGCTCAAGCCGATGCTGTATTTCATCGGCAAATACGAAGTTACGGCGCGTCAGTACGCCCAGGTCATGGCCCAGGCGCAGTCCCTGGCCAGCGGCGAACCCGCACCGGCTTGCGAAGCCTTGCAAGCCGAGCTGCCCCAGGGCATGGCCGGGCGCTTGCCCAAGGTGAAACTGTCGAAGTTCGAGGCTGAGCGTTTCTCGGCGGTGTACAGCGCCTGGCTGATGAAATACCACAAGGACCTGCTGCCGGTGAGCGGTCGCGGCACCTCCGCCGAAGACGGCGGGCTGGGCTTCGTGCGCCTGCCCACCGAAGTCGAGTGGGAATTCGCCGCCCGTGGCGGACAGGCCGTCAGCCGCCAGGACCTGGAAGGGCGCCTGTTCCCACGGCGCCTGGAGGGCAGTGAAAGCGACGGGCCCTTGGCCGATTGGGCGGTGTTCAACCAAGTGGCCGGCGGCACGGGCCAGGCCGCACGACTGATGCCTATCGGCACCAAGTTGCCAAACCCCGTTGGCTTGTTCGACGTGATCGGCAACGCGGCCGAGATGGTTCAGGAATCCTTCCAGCTGGTGCATTCCGGACGACGTCAGGGCGCCTACGGTGGTTTCGTGGTCAAGGGCGGTAACTACCTGGAAGGCGAGGGCACGCTGTTCACCGGCATGCGTCGCGAATACCCCTTGTTCGCTGCCGACGGCACCGAGCAGAGCAACGAAACCACCGGCTTCCGGGTGGCCGTCGGCGCGTTGTCGGCACCACGTTCACGCTACAAGGAACTGTTAGCCCAATGGCAGAAAGAAGGCCGCCTCGCGTCCCTGACCGATGCCATCGACGACGCCCAGGATCCGACCAAACGCCTGGACAGCATCATCGCCGCCAGCGTCGACCCGCGCCTGCAAGCCGAACTGGGACTGGTCAACGAAGAGCTCAAGCGCAACGTCTCGCTCATCGCCCAGCAGCGCGAGGAAGCGGCCGGCAACCTGATCCAGTCGGCGGCCCTGGTGGCCGAGACCGTCAACAACTACAACATCCGCCTGACCAATCTGCAACGCAGTTACCAGACGGCGGTGGACGCCAAGGACGATGCCAGCGCGCAACTGTTTGCCACGGCCATCGACAACGGCCGCAGCGCGCTGGATGGCGCGGTGGCGATCTATATCGACAACCTGGCGACCGGCACGCGCTACACCGATGCCGTGATCCAGGCGCAGTTTCAACGCATCAAGGAGGAGATGGAGCGCAAGCCGGTGCTGGGCAAGAGCCTGGTGGCGCGCGCGACCTTATTCGTTCGTCATGTCGGGGATTATCGTCAACAAAAACGAGCCGACCCGGCGGCGATATTGAAGGAATTGCTGGCAACGAGCGCCCTGCGGTCTTGAGCGCTCAGTGTTAGCAAGCTTGGAGGGAACCCAGGCGGCGTCGGCCGTGCTGGGTTGGTCAAAACTTAAAAGAGAACACAACTATGCTTTTCTCCCGTAAACCTTTTGCTTCGGTTTCCAAGCGTCACTTGCTGATGGTCGCTGTCGGTTTCAGCACCGTACTGACCGGTTGCGCGACGTCGCCGACATCCAAGGTCGCGTCGAGCACCAAGGTCGAGTACTACCCTAACTGCTACGAGCCCGTGCAGCACCTGCGCGCCACCGAAGGCAACATGACCCAGTCGGTCGTCACCGGTGCCGCCGTCGGTGCCGTCGGTGGTGCGCTGCTGGGTGCCCTGACCGCCGACAAGGAAGACCGTGGCCGCAACGCCGCCATCGGTGCCGCGGGCGGCGCCCTGGCCGGTGGTGCAGTGGGTTACTACAACGAGCGCCAGAAGCAGATCGCCGATGACAACCAGCGCATCGCCTCCTACGCCGCCGACGTCAACAAGCGTGTGGGCGACATCGACCGCAGCACCGCCTACGCCAAGGCTTCGCAGCAGTGCTACCAGAGCGCGTTCACCAAACTGGTCGCCGACCGCAAGGCCAAGACCGTCAACGACACCGAAGGCCGCAAGCGCCTGGCGGAAATCGTCGCCGGCCTGAAAGAGTCCAACGACCTGATCGTCGCGGTCAACGGCAAAGCCTCCGAAGACCTGAACAACTACACCCAGGCCTACGAGAAAGACCTGCAGCAAGTGGGCGTACAGCGCACTGACGTGGTCACCGTGGCAACCGCCGAAACCACCCCAGTCGTAGTGCCGACCACCAAGACCAAGAAAGCCGTGAAACCGGCGAAAAAGCCTGTGCTGCCAACCGTGCCGAAAGAAGCGGTCACCACCGAGAAAACCCTGCAGACCGCCAAGGCCAAGCAGGATGAAAGCAAGCAGGTCGCCAGCGCTGGCAATACTCAAGTCAACAGCATGTGCAAAAACCCGGACCTGGGCGACTGGGCACCGGTTCCTTGCCCGAATGTTTGATTGAGTGATTGCTGCTGATCATTTGATCACTGCATAAACCCTGTGGGAGCGAGCCTGCTCGCGATGGCGTCGGTTCAGTTGGCTTCAATGTCGACTGGTCCCCCGTCATCGCGAGCGGGCTCGCTCCCACAGTTGTTTTGTGTTGGCCGCAAAATTTGCGTTATCCCCCGATTCCCTTGTGGGAGCGAGCCTGCTCGCGATGGCGGTCTTGCGTCGAGTACATATCCATTGCTGCGGTAACGGCCACTTAGGGTTCCGCCCTTACGGCGGCTCACTTTTTTTCAGACGCCAAAAAAAGTAAGCAAAAAAGGCTTGGCCCCACCACTCGGCACCTCGCCTAGGCTCGGCATGCCCTCACTCCGGCATTGCTCCGTGGGCCCGCCGCGAAGGGCCATCCATGGCCCAGCGCGGCTAACCCGGCATCCATGCCGGGTTGCCCACTACGCAATGCCTGCGTTCGGCCGTCGTGGTTAATGGGGCCTGAAGATCAAAAGCAAAGCAAAGCAAAAGCAAGGCGGCCTTATAGCCGACCTGTCACTTTCGGCTGTGGAGTTGAACCTGTGGGAGCAAAGCTTGCTCGCGATGGCGCCAGTCCTGCCGAGATTACCCCGCCGCCGTCTCCTGCGCTTCCAGACGATCCAGCGCCCGTTCCACCAACAACTGAACCCCATCGGCCATGCGACTGATCGCCAGGGCAATGCAACGGCGTGAGTTGTCGACGTCATCGGCCAGGTCGGCGGCGATGGTGCTGATCGATTGCAGGTCTTCGGAGGCATTGGCCAGCAGCGTTTCGGTGTCGATGTGGGGGGCGACGATGAAGAGCTGGTGCTTGTCGGCTTCAGGCGGGGAGGGTGGGGGGTTGAGGTAGTAGTCGAGGGCGCGGGTGGCGGCGTCTTCGTGTTTTTTGGCTTCGAGGGTTTCGACGCGGGATTTGTGGCCGCTTTGCGGCGGGTTAGGTGACGGCTTGACCATATTTATGTACCAGAGTTGGAGTTGCCATCCTTTCGCTTGCATTCGAAGAGGTGGCAACTGTGCGTAGGTGTGCAAGACCGGTCCGGTACCGCCGGCAGACCCGAAGGCCTCCCACGCACAATCGCCATAACGGACGCGAGCATAAAAAAATGCTCGGTCAATAGCCATAACCAATTGCGTACCAAACCGGACTTGCACGTCCGTGTCACCGTTTTTTGCGATGACGAACAAAGGTTAGCGGCGCACCAGCGCCCTGCCTAGTTCATGAACAGCCCGACGTTTTGAAGGAAATATCCGAGGGGTTGGCAGGGACAAGAAATCAAAAGATCGCAGCCTCCGGCAGCTCCTACAGAAACCGATGTAGGAGCTGCCGGGGGCTGCGATCTTTTAGGCATCTTTCGCGAAAACCAGAGATGGCGACCTGTCAGTTACTACAGGTGACACCCATCTGCATTGATTGTTGAATGACAGTCATGCGTCAAAAGAAGCGTATTTGCAGGAAAGGGCGCTGGTTTCGCACATTGGCACTTTACAAGGACACACGGAAAAAATGGCCATCAAGCATTCGATCCACGTTGCAGCCTTGTTTCTAGCGTTTTCCATGCAGTCCACGAACGCCGAGACGGCGACAGCCATCGTGCCAACCCCCGAGCCCGCCACCCAGGGCGCGGTGCCTGAAGCGGCCGTTCCGGCTTCGGGCGCAGCTGCTGTAGCCACCACCACGGCGCAGGTCTGGAATAGAAGTAAGGTCTCCATCGTGGTCAGCCAGAAAGGTCTGTCTCAGAAAGTCGAGCCTACGCAGAGTTATAACAGCGAAAGTTATCCTGAGGTTCCTATCAATATCCTGCTCCCGGATAACAGCCCTACCCCTATCAAATACATCACCGTGACGGGCCAGAAAGGGGCTTGTACGGTGCCGGTCTGCATTTTTGTTCAATGAGCCGGCCGCCCACTTTCGATCTGTTCAACGTTCCGGCCCCGGGAGCCGGACCGGTTCGCGGTGAGGGAGCAAGTCCCTCGCTCAGGCTGGCTAACGCATTCAGCCAGGCGCCTTGGACAGAATGGATCGAAAAAGAGATCTTTCGGCGCTATGCCGTGACTTAGCAGTCATCTTTCATGAAAAGCTATTCATCTCTCGCCAACGTGATTCGATGATGGCGTTGTGCCGAAGAATCGCTAAACTGCCAGCCATTCATCTTTTCTGACGAGGCTGTGCCCATGAAATTTCGTTTTCTGCTGTGGATGCTGGGGTTCTTGATGGGCAAGGCCAGCCGGACCAATCCAGCGTTCCAGCAGCAGTTGGGCGACAAGGAGCTGGTGTTCCAGCTGCAAACCCTGGACGGCAAGGTCGCCCGGCATTTCACCGTGAAAAATCAGCGCATCACCAGCCACTCTGGCACTTACCCCACCCCGGCCTTCGCCATCGCCTTCAAGGACGCCGCCTATGGCTTCGCCACCATGCAGGCCAAGAACAAGCAGCTGGCGTTCATGAACGGGATTCAGGACAAGTCGATCCAGATCAAGGGCAGCCCGGCGCTGGTGATCTGGTTTCAGGGGCTGATGCGGTATCTGAAGCCGAGGAAGACGAAAGCCTAGTGACTGCTTTTGTGGCGAGGGGATTTATCCCCGTTGGGCTGCAAAGCAGCCCCAACAAGGTTGGATGCAATCAGCCTGACACACCCGGCATACAGATTTTAGGGCTGCTACGCAGCCCAGCGGGGATAAATCCCCTCGCCACAAAGGCTCGGTGACGCAGTGATCCGGTGTGCTCTTCAGCTATGGAACTGCGAAGCCAACTCCCGCAACAACACTTCAGCTTCCAGCACTTTGCTGACCACGTCGTTAGCCTTCTCCCGCGTCAAGCCCACACGTTCGAGCAGTGCATCGGGAATCTCTTCGTCCGGGCCTGAGCCGACGCTACGGGCCCGCAGCAGGCGCACGGCCAGGCAGACCAGGTTCGGGTAGGCGGCATAGTCGCCGTCGTAGTGCGGGTCGTGCTGGAAGCGCAGGGCGGTGGCCAGCTCGTCGGGCATGTCCCAGTAACGCATCAGCCAGGCGCCGATCTGTTCGCGGCTGATGCCCAGCAGGTGCTGTTCCACGTAGCTGTGGCACAGGTGCGGGTTGACCTCCAGGTGGCGGCAGATCAACGAGAAGTGTGGTGGGAACACGTGGGCCAGCAGCAAGTAGCCGAAATTGTGCAGCAGGCCGGACAGGTACGTCAGGCCGCCTTCCGGGCGCTGGGCGCGGGGCATGGCGCGGGTCAGGCCTTCGATGACGGCGGCGGTGTAGATCGACTGGTGCCAGTACGGCGTGGCGTGTTGCGGGTGGTCCTTGGGCAGGCTCAGGGTCTTGCCCAGGGCCAGGCCCAGCGCCAGGTTGATCACCAGGTCGAAACCCAGCACCCGGACGATGGCGTCTTCCACCGAGCGGATCTTGCCCGGCGAGGCGTAGTACGGCGACGCGGCCCAGCTCACCACCTGCGCGGCCAGGGCCGGGTCGGTTTCGACGACACCGGTGATGTCATCGATGGTGGCGTCGGGGTCGACCCGCAGCTTGATGATTTTTTGCGCGGTTTCCGCCAGTGGCGGGATCTCGATGGTTTCTTCCAGCCGTTGCTGGATCCGGCGCGCGGTAAAGGCCTGTACAGCCTGGGTGATTTCCGCGCGGTCGTCGTGCGGGCGATCCAGGTTGGGGGTGATATTGCTCACGGGCTCGCCGAATGTCGCGGCGCTGGACTTGGTGAGCATGCTCTTGAAGGCTTCGCTGGTGACTTCCAGCAGCACCCCCGGCTCGCCCGAATGGATCAGCAGCTTCGGTTCGCGCAGCAGGCTCTCTTCGTACAGGCACGGCGAGCTGGTCAGTGCCGGCAGGCCGGGCAGCAGGCTCAGGCTATGTTTGCCGAGCATGCGCTCCAGGCGTTCGGTCGGTACCGCCGTGAGTTTACGACCGGTGAGTTCGGCCAGGCGGTTGAGGTCCAGCAGCTGGCTTTGTGGAAACAGCACCATGAGTGCGCCGACGGCATCGTGTAGCAGAACCGCCTGCACCTTGCGGGCGGGGTTCAGGCTCGGTCGTTCGATTACTTCGTCAAAGCCGATGCCTAATTTCTCGAGCAACTGCCGAATCACTGACGGAGCGTGCGGAATTTCGGGGACGAGGGCAGCTTCAGTCATGGTCTGTATCCGTTTTCCTACAAGTCGAGCAGTATAACCAGCTTGCCGTGGCAGATGCGCCCGGAAACTGCGAGCGTGCTCACACTTGGCCGTATTGCTGCCCGTGGCGCAGCCAGCGGTCCAGCAGTGGGCTGACATGGTCGGGCCAGCGTTCCAGCAGAGCCTGGGCGGCGTCGCGTACTGCAGGGAGCAGATCGGCGTCGCGCATCAGGTCGGCTACCTTGAATTGAAGCAGACCGGTCTGGCGCGTGCCGAGCATTTCACCGGGGCCGCGCAATTCGAGGTCTTTTTCGGCAATGACGAAGCCGTCGTTGGTTTCACGCATGATGCCCAGGCGCTGGCGGCCGATCTGCGACAGTGGCGGGTGATAGAGCAGCACGCAATGGCTGGCGGCGCTGCCCCGGCCCACCCGGCCACGAAGCTGGTGCAGTTGCGCGAGGCCCAGGCGCTCGGGGTTTTCGATAATCATCAGGCTGGCGTTGGGCACGTCCACACCGACTTCGATCACCGTGGTAGCGACCAGCAATTGCAGGGCACCGGCCTTGAACTCGGCCATGACGGCGGCTTTTTCGGCGGGTTTCATGCGGCCGTGGATCAGCCCGACTTTCAACTCACCGAGGGCGGCGGTGAGGTCTTCGTATGTGGTTTCGGCGGCCTGACAGGTCAGCTCTTCGGATTCCTCGATCAACGTACAGACCCAGTAGGCTTGCCGCCCCTCGGCACAGGCGCTGCGCACCCGTTCGATCACCTCGACCCGCCGGGTGTCGGTGACCAGCACGGTGTTGACCGGGGTGCGCCCGGGTGGCAGTTCGTCGAGGATCGAGGTGTCGAGGTCGGCGTAGGCGCTCATGGCCAGGGTCCGCGGAATCGGCGTGGCGGTCATGATCAACTGATGCGGGCACATGCGCCCGCCCACGCCTTTCTGGCGCAGGGCCAAGCGTTGCTGCACGCCGAAACGGTGCTGTTCGTCGATGATCACCAGGGCCAGGTTCTTGAACTGCACTTCGTCCTGGAACAGCGCATGGGTGCCCACCACCATCGGTGCGCCTTCGGCGATCTGCGCCAGGGCGGCGGTGCGGTTCTTGCCCTTGAGCTTGCCGGCCAGCCAGGCGACTTCGATGCCCAAGGGTTCGAGCCAGCGCTGGAAGGTAATGAAATGCTGTTCCGCCAGAATCTCGGTGGGCGCCATCAGCGCCACCTGGTAACCGGCCTCCAGGGCCTGGAGCGCGGCGAGGGCGGCGACCACGGTCTTGCCGGCGCCCACGTCGCCCTGGATCAGCCGCAGCATTGGCTCGGGTTGGCTCAGGTCGTAGGCGATTTCGTTGCCGACCCGTTGCTGGGCTCCGGTTGGCGTGAAGCCCAGGTTGGCCAGGTAGCGCGCTGGCAAGTCCCGAGCCTTGGGCATCGCCGGGGCGCGCAGCGAACGCAGGCTTTCGCGCAGGCGTTGTTGCGACAGTTGGTGGGTCAGCAGCTCTTCGAAGGCCAGCCGGTGCTGGGCCCAGTGGTGCCCGAGGGCCAGTTCCTCGACATCGGCATCGGCTGGCGGGTGATGCAGGTAACGGATCGCGTCGGCCAGTGGCGCCAGTTGATAGTCCCGGGCCAGTTCCTTGGGCAGCCAGTCGGGCAGGCTGCTGGGGCCCAGCAGGGTCAGGGTCTGCTGGCAGAGCTGGCGCAGGCGCTGTTGGGTCAGGCCTTCGGTGAGCGGGTAGACCGGGGTCAGGGTTTCGTCCACCGGCGGCGGTTCGTCGCCGGTGATGGCGCGGTATTCCGGGTGATAGATCTCCAGCCCCGACGCACCGGGCCGCGCCTCGCCATAGCAACGCACGCGGGTGCCCCGCTTGAGGCCTTCCTTCTGCGCATTGCTGAAGTGATAGAAGCGCAGGCTGAGCCCGCCGGTGCCGTCCTGCAGGCGCACCACCAGGCTGCGACGGCGGCCCATGACCACGTCGGCGCCACTGACGGTGCCTTCGATCACTGCATCCTGCCCCGGCCGCAAATGACCAATGGGCACCACGCGGGTGCGGTCCTGGTAACGCAGCGGCAGGTGGAACAACACGTCCTGGAGGTTTTCCAGACCGACCTTGGCCAATTTCTCGGCCATGGCTTCACCGACACCCTTGAGGGTCGTGACCGGTACTTTGGACAGCTCAGTCATGGTCGAGGGTTACTTGGCCGAAGGCGGCTTGGCCACGGAACACAGGCGGATCGAGTCAGCGAGGATCTCGATGGCCTTGGGCCGCGGGAAGCTGGCGCGCCAGGCAATGGCAACGGTGCGGAACGGCACGGGCGCCGTCATCGGGCGGACTTCGATCACCCCGGGGGCGTAGTGGTGGCTGTCCACCGCCGACAGCGGCAGGATCGAAATACCCAGACCCGACGCGACCATGTGACGGATGGTTTCCAGGGAGCTGGATTCCACCGTGGTGTGCTTGGCGCCTTCGCTGCCCTTGGTCAGGGTCGGGCAGGCTTCGAGCACCTGGTCGCGGAAACAGTGACCCTCGCCGAGCAGCAGCAGGCTCTTGTCGTTGAGCAGGCCGGCGTCGATGGTCTTTTTCTGAGTCCAGGGATGCTGGGCCGGCATCAACACGTAGAACGGCTCGTCATAGAGCGGCAGGGTCAGCACGTCGGCTTCGTTGAAGGGCAGGGCGATGATGATCGCGTCCAGCTCGCCGTTGCGCAGCTTGTCCCGCAGCACATGGGTGAAGTTTTCTTCGATGTACAACGGCATCTGCGGGGCGACCCGGTGCAGTTGTGGGATCAGGTGCGGGAACAGGTACGGGCCGACGGTGTAGATGGCGCCGACTTTCAACGGAGCGGTCAGCTGGTTCTTGCCGGCCTGGGCCAGCTCGCGGATGCCCTGGGCCTGCTCAAGCACTTTCTGCGCCTGGGCCACGATGCCTTCGCCCACCGGCGTCAGGCGCACGGCGCTCTTGCTGCGCTCGAAAATCAGCACGCCGAGTTCATCTTCCAGCTTTTTCACACCCACCGACAGCGTCGGCTGGCTGACATGGCAACGCTCGGCCGCATGGCCAAAGTGCTGCTCTTGGGCGAGGGTCACGATGTAGCGTAATTCTGTGAGGGTCATGGCGAGCGTCCGTGAAGTTGCGAGCCAAGCATACCGGCTGCAATCGATAGACGCACGTTATCAGACTGCGGGTGCGGTGTGACACTGTCCAATGTCGTCTGTCTGTGCCGATCGTTCCCACGCGGAGCGTGGGAACGATCGAAGCAGGGGGTCAGCGCCGACGCTTGTCGATGGAGTACACGAACGGCGCGACGATTTCGACAGAGCCGTTGGTCAGCATGTCGGCCGGTGGCTTGGGCAGTGGCTGGGCGTCGCGGATCATGTCCAGGGTGGCCTTGTCCAGGGACTCCGTGCCGGCGCTGTCCACCAGTTTGAACGACAGGACGTTACCTTGAGCATCCACCACGAAGCGCAGGCGGTTGGTGCCTTCCTTGTTCATCTGCCGAGCCCTGAGCGGGTACTTCTTGTACTTGGCCAGGTGCGCCAGCAGCGTGCCTTGCCAGTTGGCCTTGGCCGCCATTTGCGCCGGCGACGGGCCAGGGGCCGGTTGCGCGGACTTTTCGCTCGGGGCCTGGGTCGGCGGGGTGTCGCTCGGCTTCTTATCCGACGGCTCTTCCTTCGGCGGCTCCGGCTTTTTCTCTTCCACAGGCTTGGGCTTGGGCGGTTGAGGCTTCGGCTTGGGCTTGACCGGCTTGGGCACGGAGATCTCCGGCTTCGGCGCTTCGGCGAGTTTCGGCAGCGGCAGCTCTTCAACCGGTTCCGGCGGCCGCGGCGGCGTGACGACCTTCGGCGGCGCGGGCGGTGGCGGGGCCGGCATTGGCGCCAGCTCGACCATCATGGCCTGGGGCGGCAATTCGATGGGCGGGCGCGACGTCCAGTTCAGCGCCAGCGCAATGGCGAGCGCATGCACGCCCAACACCACCGCCAGACTAGCCCCGTAACGCGTCAGCTTTTGGCGCGTCGTGATCATTTCTTCGGCGCCGTCTCGAGTCCGACCAGGCCGACCTTCAAGTAGCCGGCGCCGCGCAGGGCGTCCATCACACTCATCAGGTCGCCGTAGTCCACGCCTTTATCGGCCTGGAAGAAGATCGTCGTGTCCTTCTTGCCCTGGGTCTTGGCGTCGAGGGTGGCACCGAGGGTTTCGGTCTTGACCTCGTCCTCGCCCAGGAACAGGCGCTGGTCGGCCTTGACGCTGAGGAACACCGGTTTCTCCGGACGCGGCGATGGCTTGGCCGTCGACGCCGGGAGATCAACCTTGATGTCCACGGTCGCCAGCGGGGCGGCCACCATGAAGATGATCAACAGCACCAGCATCACGTCGATGAACGGCGTGACGTTGATTTCGTGGTTCTCGGCCAGATCGTCGTCTGCGCCTTCCTTCAAATGCAGGCCCATGGCCGATTACCCCACTTTCACCATGTGCGGTTGCGAGCTGCGCTCGGTCGGCTGGTGGTCGAGGTCGCGGCTCACCAGCAGCAGCACTTCGGCCGAAGCGTCGGACACCTGGGCCTTGTAGCCGGCGATGGAGCGGGCGAACACGTTGTAGATGACCACCGCAGGAATGGCCGCCACCAGCCCGAGGGCGGTTGCCAGCAGGGCTTCGGCGATACCGGGGGCGACGACGGCGAGGTTGGTGGTCTGGGTCTTGGCGATGCCGATGAAGCTGTTCATGATGCCCCACACGGTGCCGAACAGGCCCACGAACGGCGCCGTGGAACCGATGGTGGCGAGAACGCCGGTGCCGCTGCTCATGTTGCGGCCACAGGCGGCCACCAGGCGTTCGAGACGGAAGCTCACGCGTTCCTTGATGCCTTCCTTCTCGCGGCTGTTGGTGGACAGGCGCATTTCTTCCAGCGCGTCGTGCACCAGCAGGTTGGCCAGGGTGCCTTCCTTCGCCGCCGTGGCGCTGGCTTCCTTGAGGGTAGTGGCTTTCTTCAGGGCCGCGATCTCACCGCGCAAGCGACGCTTGGCGCCCATCAGCTCGAAGCCCTTGGCGATCCAGATGGTCCAGGTGATGATCGAAGCGATCGCCAGGCCAATCATCACCAGTTTCACGATGATGTCGGCGTTCTGGTACATGCCCCATGGGGACAGGTCGTGGGCCATGCCCAGGGAGTTGTCGTCCTTCTGCTCCTCTCCCAGATGCTTCATGGCTTCACCGAATTCAGCCAGCGCCTTTTGTGTTTCGGGCGAGAGGGCCGAGGTATCGACGCTGCCGTCAGGGTTTCTCGGTACGTCTGCCTGGGTGTTCGCGGCGGGTTCGTTGGCGGCTGCAGGGGTGGCGGCGTCGGCGAACGCGGCAGCAGGGGCCAGCAGCAGGCTGAACAGCAGCGCTGCCATGGCGCCCCAGGCGCGAGGTCGGTTGGTTGGCGAAGCGGAGGATAGAGAGCGATTCATGCTGGCCGGACCTGAGAGTAAAGAAGTCGATGTTCTTCCAGGCCTCGTGAGGCCGAGAACAAAAGTGGGGTGCATTATTGCAAGTAATTCTTGTTAACAAAAGTAATAGAGTATCTTTTTTTCCTGCATTCCTAGCCGCCCGTCTCATCCGCGCGCTAGTCTGCGGCTTTACCCGAGGAGAGCTTGATGTCCGTGTCTTCTGTTTTGATCGCCGGTTGCGGTGATATCGGCGGCCGCCTCGCCAGCCAGTTGCTGGCTGAACATTGGCAGGTCTATGGCTTGCGGCGCTCGGTTTCGAGCCTGCCGGCGGGCGTTATCGGGGTGGCTGGAGATTTGTTCAGCGCGCAATGCCCCGCCGCTTGGCCGACCGGCCCGCTGGACTACCTGGTGTACAGCGCGGCCGCGACCGAGCATGACGAAGCGGGCTATCGGGCGGCCTACATTGAAGGGTTACAACATGTGTTGGGTTGGTTGAAGCAGCATGGCCAGCAGCCCAAACGGTTGCTGTTCGTGTCCAGCAGCAGCGTATACGGGCAGAAAGCGGGGGAGTGGGTCGATGAAACCTCGCCCACCGAAGCCGACGGCTACTCCGGCCGGTTGATGCTCGAAGCCGAGCAACTGGCCCTCGACAGCGGCATCCCGGCCAGCCGCGTGCGCCTGACCGGCATCTACGGCCCGGGCCGCGAATGGCTGTTGAGCCAAGTGCGCCAGGGCTACCGCGTGGTGGTCGACCCGCCGCTGTACGCCAACCGCATCCACGCCGACGACGCCGCAGGCCTGCTGGCGTTTCTGCTGGAAGCGGATCGCCAAGGCAAACCCCTCGACGACTGCTACATCGGCGTCGACGATGCCCCCGCCGCACTCGCCGATGTGGTGGGCTGGCTGCGCGAATACATGGGCGTCACCGAATGGGCTGAAGACGCCAGCGTGCGCCGCGCCGGCAGCAAGCGCTGCAGCAACGCCCGGGCCAAAGCCCTGGGCTGGACCCCGCGCTACCCGAGCTTTCGCGAAGGCTATGCGGCGATCCTGGAAGGGCGCTGCTAAAAGGCCAATGGGCCGACGCAGGCCCCTGTGGGAGCGAGCCTGCTCGCGAAGCGTCGGCACATCGGACACGGATGCTAGCTGACCCACCGTTATCGCGAGCAGGCTCGCTCCCACATTGGTTACGCTTCAGGTCGTGTAGTCGGCATTGATCCGGATATACCCTTCCGACAGGTCGCAACCATAAACGGTGAATTGCCCTTGGGCGATGTTCAGGTCAACCGAGATCAACACTTCCTTGCCTTGCAGGTAACCTTTGACCGCCAGTAACCCGGCCTCGTCCAACTGGCGCGGATAGGCCTCGGTTTCGCCAAACACAATGCGGACCTTGTCCGGATCGATGTCCTGCTCCGCCTCGCACTTGCCGATCGCCATGGCCACGCGTCCCCAGTTCGGGTCTGCGCCATGTACGGCTGTCTTCACCAGCGGCGAATTGACGATGGCCTTAGCCACACGCTTGGCTTGCGCATCGTCACGGGCTCCCGTGACCTGCACCTCCAGGGCCTTGCTCGCCCCTTCGCCGTCCGAGGCAATCATGCGCACCAGCCCCAAGGCGATGTCGTAAAGCGCTTGCTCGAACGCCACCAGGTCCACCTCGCCAGCCAGCCCGTTGGCGAGGATCGCCGCCGAGTCGCTGGTGGAGGTATCGGTGTCGATGCTCAAGGCGTTGAAGGTTTTGTCGATGACCCGACGGAACAGCGCATCCAGCACATCGGGGGCAATCCTGGCGTCGGTGAAGAAGAACGTCAGCAGGGTCGCCATGTTCGGCTCAATCATGCCGACACCCTTGGCGATGCCCACCAGGCTAGCGTTGCCAACCGTGCGCGCTGCGTACTTGGTGTGGGTGTCGGTGGTCATGATCGCCGCCGCGCAGCGTTGGAAATCGGCAGGCTGCGATGGCGGCACGTCACCCAGGAAGGCGCGGATCTTCTCCATCGGATACTGGCGGCCGATCACGCCGGTCGAGGCGATCACCAACTCCTGCGGGTCGACGTCCACCGCCCGAGCCAACCCCGTGCGCACCTCCTGGGCATTGGCCAGGCCTTCGGGGCCAGTGGCGACGTTGGCATTGCGCGCAATTACCACCACGCCCCGTGCGGTATCACGCTGCGCGACTTCGCGGGATAAAGTCACACTTGGGCCGGCGAAGCGCGACTGGGTGAACACGGCACTGATGCTGGCCGGCACGTCGGAGATGACAGCCATGAAATCGTCACGGCTGTCCTTGATACCCAGGTTGGCGATGATGCTGCGAAAGCCCTTCGGCTGGATGTGCGTGTCGCTCATGTCAGGTCCTTTAGATGGATGATTGTTTCCCTACTGGCGATCCGGCTTGCCGGTCGGCGGCAACGGTATCCTGTCAAGCATCACGTTGCCAGCGGCAACATGCCTCCAGGGCCTTGACTTGGTTGATTGAACTCGCCGAGCATTCTTCGCGGTCATGCATGGAGAGAGCTTCCATTCGATTCACCCTCTCTTTTTTGCCACCCCGTACTGGAATCTCAAGAAGGCCCATCGGATCCTGCTCTGCGACGCGGACTATGCCGCAACGACTGCCGGGTTTGGCGGGATATGCATCTCCTCTAATTTTGCGTCGTCGATGTGGCCGACCTCTATCGAACGACCCAACCGCGACAGGGACCGTCATCCATGCAAGCCAGTTTCAGCAAAGGCGTCATCTTTGCACTCTCCGCCGCTGCACTGAACGCAACAATCGGTGTGCTCAGCAAAGTGCTCATGAGCAATGGCTTCACCGCCAGCAGCGTTGCCGTCATCAAGACCTTCCTGGGATGCCTGTTGCTCTCGGCCTTGTTGCTGTTCCTCAAACGCCCGGCGACGACGGCCAAATGGACCCAGGCGGCGATCTGCGCGTTCCTCGGCATCTTCGTGCTGTTCCACTTCGAAACCTCTGCCTATCGGCATTACGCCGCGGCGGGCGTCGTGGTGATGCTGATGGCCAGTGCCTCAATCTCCTCGATTGTGCTGGGCCGCATATTCCTGAAAGACGCCATCACCGCAAACGCCACCGTGGGCGCCACGCTGGCGATTGCCGGCATCGCGGTGATCTTCGGCGCCGACCTGCAACAGGGCTTCACCCTCCAGGGCGCGGCACTCGCGTCCATGGCCGGCTGCGGCTACGGGGCGTTTTCGGTGGCGATGAAGCGGATGGGCGTGTCCGGTGGGCTGCACTTCACCCGTCAGTTGCTGTTCTTCGGCAGCCTGTATCTGCTGATGCCGGCGGCGGCCGACGGCTTCGTGATCGGCGAGTTGTCGCCCCTGGCCATTGCCGCTCTGCTGGCGCTGGCCGCGCTGCCGACCATCCTCGGCTTTTTCTGCACCACCAAGGCCATCGAGTACCTCAAGCCTTCCCAGGTGCAAGCGCTGGAACTGACCGAACCGTTGTTCGCCGCGCTGCTGGCGTTCGTGGTGCTCAATGAAGTCCCGCGTGAAAGCCTGTACGTGGGCGCGGCGCTGATCATCGTTGGGCTGTGCTTCTCCAATGAGCTGATCCGCTTGGGTAAGAAAGCGCCTATTCCGTCGGGTGTGTGAAGGTCGCCGGGGCTTTTAGCGCAATCAAGGCTGGGGCCAAGGTGCGAACTTGGCCTTTTGCTGAAGAGGCTGCGAGGTCATTCCGCTCTGGCTCGCTTCTCACGAAAACTACATCGCCCCTCGGCGAAGTTCCTCAATCGCTTTTTGCAAACCTTTGGAATCGGCGGCCATCGCCTTCTCGGATGACTCACCGGGCTCCAGCTTTCTCATCACCGCCATACTCTTATCATCATAGATAAACAGCTGTGCACCCGATGGCAGGGTTACCGTACGAGCGACTCTGGAGTTATCTCCGAGAGTAGGCGGTGGAGTCGTATCAACAACGCCTCCAGCATCAGGTTGACTGGACTGCCCATGTGTATCTGATCGACCTAGACTTTTCACGCCCTCGCTCAAATCCCTGGCAAAAACGGCAGAGCACCTGGCTCTCAGTACGGCCGGGACCCTGGCTTCGCCAATACTTTCATACAGATCGAGGCACAGATAAAACTGATCATCTACGCCGATAACCGAGCCAGCAATTTTCTCGACACTGGCTGCAACCACAGCCATTACGTCCTTGTTGATCTCGCTCGTGCTTGCCAATGTGGAGGCGCTTGATCCAGAGGTCGTAACAAGCGATTTCCTCGCCTCCTTCAGCGCAGCCTCAATGGAATCAATCGACGCTTTCAACTGCTTGGCTTCATCCGTCGCTGGATCCATACCCTTGTACTTCGCATTCGCCGCATTCAACTGGGTGGTCAGCTCAAGCACAGCGCCCGCTCTGTCTGCTGTCGCTGAGCCGCTCAGCGTTACACTTGGACTACGAACAACTCCTGTGAGCTGTTCAATCGCCATGAGAGCGACAGTGTTGCGCTGGTTCCTGGTGAGCATCATCCGGTACGCACTCGGTGTAATCCCCGAGTTACCGTAGGCTTGGCAAATACTGTAAAGCTGATCCCTCAACAGCTGAATCGAATGGGTTCGCAGGCCGATACTTGCCCCTGATTCCTGGAACGCGGCCGCCAGTGCAGCCACATCCGCTTTTTCTGCGGATAACGAACCGGCCAACGTCTTGAGCGCATCCGGGCTGGGCTCGGGGCACAGCACTTCGGTTTTATGGCCATATCCATCCACCCGGGTGGAGTAGGTCAGTAACCGCTCGTCGGCCTCAAGAACCCGGGACTTCTGATAAGGCGCGCATCCTGTCAGTAAGCAAACAGCCACAACCACGGATGACCAAGTCACGTTAATGTTAATCATGATCTCTTCCCTAAGAAGGCGAGGGGGCTCAGGAGGTTCTGCACGCCCACTCGCAGAGTAGATGGCAAATTGCCGCCTCGCCAATCCCTTGGAAGGCGATGCCAGCAAATACCATCCCCATTCCGAAATACGTTCAGCAGGCAGGCGGTCAGCAATCTGGTATTCGAGCGGGATCGCAAACCGAGCACTCTGGATAACGTCGAAGCGCAATAGTCACAACACCACCACCCACCCTGTGGGAGCGAGCCTGCTCGCGATGAGGCCGGAACACTCGATGTTGATGCGACTGACAGTTCGCATCCGCGAGCAACTGCGTTCCCAAAGTTTTTGATGGTTGGCTGACAAGTACTGCCTCTTCCGCTTTTCTCGCCCCAGCCCCCTCACCACCAGGACGAAACACCTCCCAGGGCATCACGCAACTGAGCCGCGCCGATGTTGCGTCGCCCCGGATCAAGCGCCAGGGCCGTTCGCAACGCCGTCCAGCAGCGCCTGGGCAGGTTGGGCGGGGCCTTGAGCTTGTGTTCCAACCCGTCATCGCGGGCCTGGGTTGAAGGCAGGCGGCGGAACGGATGTCTGCCGCTCGCCAGTTCATACAACACGCAAGCCACGCCATAGACATCGGCCCTCGCCGACAGCGGCGAGCCGTCCAACAGTTCAGGCGCGGCGTAGCCTGGGGTCCAGGCGTTGAGGCGATTGCGATTCAGGTGGGGCAGGTCTTTCAAGGGAACTTCCGTTGCCAGGCCCAAGCCGAAATCGAACAGGCGCACGCCGTCTTCGCTCAGCATTACATTGCTTGGTTTCACATAGCCGTGCAGACCGTCCCGCCTGGGCGTGACTCAGTGCCTGACTACCGTGCTTCCGCCAAGCCACACATCCTTGCGCCTTTGCCTACAACTACGCCAGAATTCGCCCGCTTGTGCGCCTTGTTCCTGGGCTTTATCGTTTTCCTGCCACTGCCCATCAGTGGTCGGGTTTAGTAGCCCGGTAGTTAACATCGGCTGCATGAGTCTCATCTGTCAGGCATTGCCTGCACTTATGGTGGCTGTGCGCATGGCGCCTTCGGGCGCGCCGGGTTTTCGTTGACTTTACCGGTCTACTAACTTGCGCACAGCTGCCACCCTCATTCGTTTAGTAGCGAGAAGGTTGCAGCCCTACTACTAAAGGAAAGTCGATGTTCAAAATAACTCCGAATCCTCCAGAAGCAGATCCTGCTTCCCCCTACGCCGACGGTATAAACGCTCAGAAACTGGACGCCGCCGCAAAACGTGCCCTGGATTTCTACCTACTACCCAAACAGACGAAGTCCAAAGCTGGCACTCAACCGGGCCAGCTATTCACCGTCATAGAAGACATCGACACCGAATGTCTGCTCGCCAACCTTAGCGAAACCCTGGCCTCGGCTGATGCTATGGTCAGCGACTTGGCATTCGAACTGGATGGCTCACGACGCCATGTCGCCCTCGGTATTCAGCAACTGATAGAGCTAAGTTCATTGTTGGCGAATCGAGCGCTTGATAACGTCGAAGCGACATAGCGATTAGATGCCCCAAAAAACCGACGCTTGCGTCGGTTTTTTATCTGACACTACCTAGAGGTTTTTAGATCTTAAGACCATGTTTGCGCTCCGCGCAAATCATCACAACCCAGCCAAATCTACCTGATAGTCTTGGGAGTGATTCAATTAATGGAAAGTAGCTTTTCGAACGAGTGGCTGCTTAGACTGTGCTTATAGCTCAGCCCGGTCAGGAGCGTATCCACCCAACCCGCTGATTGGGAAGGCTATCTGGGCAGATTCACTTTGACTAGGCTGATTGCGAGTGCCTGAGGAGAGACATCGATGACGGTTGGTAAGCCAGTGATGAAGATGCCTGAGTTTCTGGTTTATGCGAAGCCTCTTGCCACCGGCTTTATCGGAGGAGAGGTCTGGCGGATTGCCTCTTATCTTGGCGAAAATTTCGCGCCGAAATTGACCGGGGTTGCCCTGTGGGTGCAACTCAGCGTCATACTGCTCTTTCTTTTGTTATGTCTAGTTTATTTATTAGAACGAGGAGCGTACCAATCCGCCGTTCGAATGATTCGCAGTGGTCGCTTAGATTTACTTGCCTCAATCGGTTTTGGTATATGGATAAATGAGCTGATATCCCCTTGGTTGAGTGCAGCGCATGAGGTCCTGAAAAGTGCAAGTCCCAACTGGACCTTAGTGGTTTTTCTTCTTCTGTGTACCTTACTGATTTCACCGCTGGTTCAATTGTATTTCTTTAAACCACGAGAAAAAATTTCGCAGCTTTATTTCATGACGGATGAAGAAATTGAAAGCGAAGGCGAAGATTTGCTTGCGGCCAAAGCACAAGCTAAGTCATTTGCAGAAATGGTTCTCGCAAGCGAAACCCACTCGGGTCTAGTTTTTGGTATAGATGGACCATGGGGTGTAGGTAAAACAAGCTTCATCAATCTTGCAGCGCGTTCGTGGGAGAAAGCAGAAGACAAGGTCATACTCTGCAGATTTGAACCCCTTCGATATGCATCTGAACCTGATCTTGCGGACCGGTTGATTAAAGACTTATCTGCCGCGATTCAGCGTAAAGTTTTTGCACCAGAGTTTCGTCCAGCGGCAACGCGGTACTCTAGACTGATAAAAGGCAAGGCCGATGTTTCATTTCTTGGCTTCAAACTGTCCCTCGAGCCTGCGCAAGAGACTGTAGACGAGCTGTTGGATGATATCGATGAGGTGCTTAGGCGCATCGACCGCCGGGTGATTATTATCATTGACGACCTTGATCGCCTTGATGCAAAGACAACAAACTCAGTTCTATTTGCAACTCGACGGACATTCAAGCTTTCCCAAGCAACCTATATTCTTTGCTATGACACTGAAGTGCTCGCAGGTGGGCAAGAAGAAAGTTGGAAAGCTAGAGCGTTCCTCGAGAAATTCGTAACTGTTAAGTTAAGTTTGTTTGTGGATAGCTCACATATTCGAGACTTCCTCAGGAAAGATTGGCAGCGAGCAGATGGCCAGTTCGGCTCAATTCCCTCTGATACTATGCTGAAGTTCAGTGCGATGCTGAATGAGCTTGCAGAAATATTAGACGGTGAACTGGCTGCGAATTATTTGCCCTTCGTGGGGGATCTAAGAAAAATTAAGCGGTTGATTAACGCTATGCTACTCATGCAGCTTGATAAAAGCGATATAGGGCGGGCGGACTTTAATAAGCGTGATCTTATAAATCTAATACTGATTCATTTGTGCTGTCCGGGGTTGTTTAGATGTATTTATGCTGCGGAGGCTGAAGGTCGATCTGGGATTTTTTCTGTTCGTCGAGAATACGGGCAGCGAGAGTTTAGCAATTCATCTGAGTTTTCCAAACTACTCGAAAAGCAGTCGGCTGAGGCTGCGTTTTTGTTGAGGCAGCTTTTCGATGTACAAACCCTGGGGCTTCCGACGCGGAACGATGTAGAGGAGGTGGAGTTGGCAACGCGTGCTTGCTTCAATCAAGAGGGGTTCAGGAATCTGGAGGCGTACCTTAATCTTATTGTGCGATTCTCCGTACCAGAGCCACAGAAGACGTTTGTTCTCTACCAACGTGCCGTGGAGAAGGTGAAGCAAGGGGCAAGCATCGCTTCTATTCTAGATTCTTCTGATTTCGAACTAGTTAAAGGCGGTCATGCACATGACCAATTTTGGCGAGTACTCGTTAATCAATCGCATCTATTCACTCGAGCGGTTGCAGAAGATGCAATTGATACGCTTGTAAACTACCTTCCGCGTTATTCCACTATAGAAAACGGCGATAGAGGATTGCGGCAAAGACTGATCTACGCCTTGATACGTCTTTTGGATCGTGCTGGTTGGGGAAGGACATCCGGTAAGCGGCTTTCAAATACACCTGAGAATGTTGTTGAGATTGCATGGCGGATTTTTGGTGATTACTCATATGAGGGGAGAGGTTTAATCCGACGTCTTGCTAGTAGTGAGCGCGGCGTACTTGGCTGGAATGATCTTATGCTATTCAGGCTTCAGTGTTCTGCAGACCGCCAAGGACAGTTGCACAACTTGCAGTCGGCTCTCATCTTACGTGAGGCTCAAGGAGCTAAGACTGATGGTTTTGTGAGCAATCTGGCTTTGCAAGGAATGAGGAAACTGTCTCAAGAGGTTTTCAGCCTATTTAAGGCGAATTACATCGATACGCAAAATAACTTTTACTCGGATGTGGACTCTGCTCCTTCCGAAATTTTCTGGGGTGCATGTTCGTCGCCATGGGTTCCAAGAGTTGATGACTCCCTAGGCGATTCTTCGCCGCGTCTTATTTCGTCGATGCGCTCTGCTGTAAAAGCATTCGTTATCTATCAATTGAGCAATTCTCTGGCGCCAACTGGTTCTGGTGTGGGATGTGGTTATTACGATGTGGTTGGGCAGGGTGATGGTGGCGGGATTGCAAAATTGATGAATGAGTACGTCTTCGAAGTTTGCTTCAATCCTGATGTCAATGAGGACAACGTGTTCTATTTTTTGGACCACTGTTTGGGGAATTTAAGTAATTCATTTCTGCTAGGCGGTGATGTGGCTGGCTATATTGCAACTAAATCTGGGATTGTAAGTGGCTTTGATCTGAAGGTGGTGGGGTGTTATTGGTACAGGTATCGAGAGCTTATTCGTCAGAAAGTATCAGGCTCCGATGAAAGGTATGTGTTTACTTCCAGCTATATGGCTTCGTACAGCAAAGATTTAGATGGCGTATTTGAGGTGCTAGATGCTTTGATTGAGGAGGGGGTGGAAAAGGCCGAATAGTGCTTCGCAAAAAATGGTAAGTGATTCTGGTATTCTGGTAGTAGCACTGAAAATTCATCAGGTGGATAGTAGATTCATTGGCGACTGATTAGAAGCGTAAGATCCTTGCTAGAGTATTGACTGTAAACTATCAAGAAGTTGGATAGGGATTATGATAGCTCACTACTACCGCGAGCAGGCTTCCACAATGAGGTTGGCGGTGTTTGAGGTTTTTCGGAGGGGCTGGTTTGCTGGCGGGTGTGCCCGCCACTGAAGTGGGCGGGCTAGTACGGAGAGAGCGGCTTACTGCTTTTCCAACACCCACTGCCGAGGCCCCGCCGTATACGATGGAATCTCATCCGCCAACGACGCATTCACAGTCTGGAATATCTCCAGTTGCTTCCCATCCCGAGCAAAGATCCAGGTATTCCCATGGCCTTTCTGCTGCAGCCAGATGGTGTCGTTGCCGTTGCTCATGGTGGCGCAGTCGCCTGCCAGGCACAGGGCGTAGCGGTCGACGCCCGGCAGGCCGCTGACTTGGCCGTCGGGTTGGAACTGTACGGTGGCGCCTTGGCCGGGGCCGTTGACGATGTTCCAGGTGCCGTTCAGGTAGGCGGCGTATAGCGCTCGCTCGAAGCTCGCGCCGATGGGGGTGCCTTCCGGTACCTGGAGTTGCGCGCGGTCGAACACTTGTTGTGGCTCGTTCTCGGTGGCGGCCTGGCTCAGTTGGTTGCCGTCGCGCTTGAGTTCGCTGGCGGCGCTGCCGTAGATGTCGACTTTCCACAGGCCGTCTTCTTCGGCCAGCAACTTGCCTTCGACGTTTTCAAAACCGTTGGTGTAGCGCGCCTGACCGGCTCGGGTGTTGATGTCCCATTCCAGGTTGGGGCCATAGGCCTGCAGCGCTTCGCGCAGGGGGCCACCCTTGGCGGCAGCGTCGATGGCGGCCTGGTTGATCCAGGTGCCGCTGATGTCACGGTCGGCAGGGTCGCTGGCGCAGCCGGCCAGGAGGAGGGCGAGCAGCGGGAGAGCAAGCGCTTTGCGCATGGTGGAATCCTTTCAAAACGAAAACGGCGCAGCGGGGGACGCTGCGCCGGCCTTGTTACTCGATGACCAGGATGGCATCCATCTCGACCTGCGCGCCCTTTGGCAGGGCCGCTACGCCGATGGCGGCGCGGGCAGGGTAGGGCTGGTCGAAGTACTTGCCCATGATCTCGTTGACCTTGGCGAAGTGGCTCAGGTCGGTGAGGAAGATGTTGAGCTTGACGATGTCCTTGAACGACCCGCCGGCGGCTTCGGCCACGGCCTTGAGGTTTTCGAAGACCTGTACGGTCTGGGCTTCGAAGCCTTCCACCAGCTCCATGGTTTTCGGGTCCAGGGGGATCTGGCCCGACATGTACACGGTGTTGCCCGCCTTGATCGCCTGGGAATAAGTACCGATGGCGGCCGGGGCCTTGTCGCTGGTGATGACGGTTTTGGTCATGTATGACTCCTTGTAATGGCTGGGCTATTGGGGGTTATGCGCGCATGCGGGTGATGCGGATAACGCCGGTCAGGGCTCGCAGTTTCTTGATCACGCGGGCCAGGTGTACGCGGTCGTGCACGCTGACCACCAGTTGGACGACGCTGATGCGGCCGTCGCGCTCGTCCATGCTGATTTTCTCGATGTTGCCGTCGGCGGCGTTGACGCTGCTGGCCAGCAGGGCGATCAGGCCACGCTGGTGTTCCAGCTCGACCCGCAGCTCGACATTGAATTCGCCGGTGACATCCTTGGCCCAGGAGAGCTGGATGCATTTTTCCGGGTTGTGGCGGATTTCGCTGATGTTGCGGCAGTTGTCCAGGTGCACCACCATCCCCTTGCCGGCGGACAGGTGGCCGACAATCGGGTCGCCCGGGATCGGCGTGCAGCACTTGGCGTAGCTGAGCACCAGGCCTTCGGTGCCGCGGATCGCCAGTGGGCCTTCAGGGCTTGGCAGTTGTTCGCCTTCGCCCAGCAGGCGGCGGGCGACGACATAGGCCATGCGATTGCCCAGGCCGATGTCTTCGAGCAGGTCTTCGACCAGTTCGAGGCGGTATTCCTGGAGCATCGCTTGCACGCGCTCGGCCGGGACTTTTTCCAGCGAGCTGTCGAAACCGTTCAGCACCTTGTTCAGCAGGCGTTCGCCGAGGCTGATGGATTCGGAGCGGCGTTGCAGTTTCAGGGCGTGGCGGATGTGGGTACGGGCCTTGCCGGTGACCACGAAGTTGAGCCACGCCGGGTTCGGCCGCGCACCGGGGGCGCTGACGATTTCCACCGTGGAGCCGCTTTGCAGCGGTTCGGACAACGGCGCCAAACGACGGTTGATCCGGCAGGCGATGCAGCTGTTGCCGACGTCGGTGTGCACCGCGTAGGCGAAGTCCACCGCCGTGGAGCCTTTGGGCAGCTCCATGATCCGGCCCTTGGGCGTGAAGACGTAGACCTCGTCCGGGAACAGGTCGATCTTGACGCTCTCGATGAACTCCAGGGAGTTGCCGGCCCGCTGCTGCATTTCCAGCACACCCTTGACCCACTGTCGGGCCCGAGCGTGGGTGCTCTTGGGTTGTTCGTCACCGCTGGATTTGTACAGCCAATGGGCGGCGATGCCGTTGTTGGCCATTTCTTCCATTTCACGGGTACGGATCTGGATCTCGATCGGTACGCCGTGCATGCCGAACAGCGTGGTGTGCAGCGACTGGTAGCCGTTGGCCTTGGGAATCGCGATGTAGTCCTTGAAGCGTCCCGGCAGCGGTTTGTACAAATTATGCACAGCACCCAGCACGCGGTAGCAGGTATCGACCTTGTCGACGATGATCCGGAACGCGTAGACGTCCATGATCTCGTTGAAGGCCCGGCGCTTGCCGCGCATTTTCTTGTAGATGCCGTAGAGGTGTTTCTGCCGCCCGCTGACTTCGCCTTCGATGCCGTCGATGGCCAGGCAGTGGCTCAGAGACTCTTCGATCTTGTTGACGATTTCCTTGCGGTTGCCCCGGGCGCGCTTGACGGCCTGGTTGATGCGCGCCGAACGCATCGGGTGCATGGCCTTGAAGCCGAGGTCTTCGAATTCGATGCGGATTGCATGCATGCCCAGGCGGTTGGCGATGGGCGCGTAGATTTCCAGGGTTTCCTTGGCGATGCGTCGGCGTTTTTCGCCGGACAGCACTTCCAGGGTGCGCATGTTGTGCAGGCGGTCGGCGAGCTTGACCAGGATCACGCGAATGTCGCGGGCCATGGCCATGGCCATTTTCTGGAAGTTTTCGGCCTGGGCCTCGGCCTTGGTCTCGAAGTTCATCTGGGTCAGTTTGCTGACCCCGTCGACCAGTTCGGCCACGGTTTCGCCGAACTGCGCTTGCAGCGCTTCCTTGGCAATGCCGGTGTCTTCGATCACGTCATGGAGCATGGCCGCCATCAGGCTCTGATGGTCCATGTGCATGTCGGCAAGGATGCCCGCCACCGCGAGCGGGTGCGTGACATACGCCTCGCCGCTGCGGCGGCGTTGGCCGTCGTGGGCTTGTTCGGCGTAGAAGTAGGCTCGGCGGACCAGATTGACCTGGTCCGTGCCGAGGTAGGCCGATAAGCGATCGGCGAGGGCGTCTATGCTCGGCATGATGATGACTCCTGCCGTTTGCTGTGACCCCGCGCCGTGCTACGTCGACCAGGCATAGATTTAGACCGCCTCGTTGGACTCGTCCTCGAACGCTGCGAACAGCGGTTCGTCTTCAACGATTTCAGCGTTGGCGATGAACTCGTAGCTCATCAGGCCTTCGGCGATTTCACGCAGCGCTACCACGGTAGGCTTGTCGTTTTCCCACTGGACCAATGGCTCTTTGCCGCCGGTGGCCAGTTGACGGGCACGCTTGGTAGAGAGCATGACCAGCTCAAAGCGGTTTTCCACGTGTTCTAGGCAGTCTTCAACGGTTACGCGGGCCATGGTATTCCTCGGAGCGAATGCGATATGCGCGCTGCCCGGTTGGGCGAGCGGACTCGACAGTTTAAAAAAACACCAGCGTTTAGGGAAGCGCTGATTTTTTGACCAAACCCCTCGGCGCGCTGCAAGTACCAATGTAAAGCCGTTGCAGCGGTTTTGGGAAGGGGCGGTCAGCCCAGCAGTTCGGCCAATAATTTACCGAAACGTTGCTGCTGGCGTTTCTGTTGCAGCTGATTGGCGCGGAAAACCGCCTTCAGGTCGTTCAGCGCGTGGGCGAAATCATCGTTGATGATCAGGTAATCGTAGTCCACGTAGTGGCTCATTTCGCTGACGGCTTCACGCATCCGGCCTTCGATAATCTCGTCGCTGTCCTGGCCACGGTTGTTCAGGCGCTGGCGCAAGGCTTGCTGGCTCGGTGGCAGGATGAAGATCGAACGGGCCTGGGGCATCAGCTTGCGCACCTGTTCGGCGCCTTGCCAGTCGATTTCCAGGATCAGGTCGTGGCCTTCGTCCAGGGTCTGCTGCAAGTAGCTCTGCGAGGTGCCGTAGAGGTTGCCGAAGACTTCGGCGCGCTCCAGGAAGTCGCCGTGCTCGGCCATCTTCACGAACTCTTCGCGGTCGACGAAGTGGTAGTTCACGCCGTTCACTTCACCCGGGCGCATGGCGCGGGTGGTGTGGGAGACCGAGACGCGGATCTGCGGCTCGGCGTCGATCAGGGCCTTGACCAGGCTGGTCTTGCCGGCGCCCGAGGGCGCTGAAATGATGTAGAGAGTGCCGGTGCTGTGGGTCATGTCGGGTTAGCCTTACTCAATGTTCTGCACTTGTTCGCGCATCTGCTCGATCAACACCTTGAGGTTGACCGCAGCCTGGGTGCTGCGCGGGTCGAAGGCTTTGGAGCCCAGTGTATTGGCTTCGCGGTTGAGTTCCTGCATCAGAAAGTCCAGGCGGCGACCGGCCGCACCGCCGGACTTGAGCACCCGGCGGACTTCGATGATGTGGGTGCTCAGGCGATCCAGTTCTTCGGCCACGTCGCTTTTCTGCGCGAGCATGACCATTTCCTGTTCCAGGCGCTGCGGATCCAGCTCGGCCTTCATGTCGGCGAAGCGATCCAGGACTTTCTGGCGTTGGGTGGCGAGCATCTGCGGAACCAGTTCGCGCAGGGTCGCCACGTCTTCTTCGATGGAGGTCAGGCGCTCGTTGATCAGCCGGGCCAGTTCCGCGCCTTCGCGCTCACGGCCGGCTTTGAGTTCCTTGAGTCCCTGGTTGAACAGCGCCAGCGCCTCGGCGTTCAGGGCCTGGGGATCGCTGGCATCGCCCACCAGCACGCCAGGCCAGGCCAGGACTTCCAGCGGGTTCAGGGCGGCGGGGTTCTTGATCAGGCTGGCAACGGTTTCGGCCGCTGCCACCAATTGCGCGGCGCGCTCGCGGTTCACTTGCAATGGCTTGCCGGTGCTTTCTTCGGTAAAGCGCAGGGTGCATTCCAGCTTGCCCCGGGACAGGCCCTGGCGCAGTGCTTCGCGCACGCCGCCTTCCAGGTCGCGGAAGGACTCGGGCAGGCGCAGGTGCGGCTCCAGGTAGCGGCTGTTGACCGAGCGCAGTTCCCAGCTCAGGGTGCCTTGGGCGCCGGCCTTTTCGACGCGGGCGAAGGCGGTCATGCTGTGCACCATGGAGGTTCCTCGCAATGCAGGCCGGGCACGACCGGGGTCGTGGCGCCTGGGGTCTGTGGATAAAAAGCCGACGGGCAGCAAAGGCGCAGGATTGTAGCGCAGTGAGGCGCGTGCCCCCAAACCGTGCCTGTGACAAAGCGCTGCAACCCGTCGGGCGGGCCTTTGAGCGGCATGCGGCGCGGCGGTTTCAAAGCGTCGCGACGTTTTAAACTGCCCTAGGACGATTCGCGGCTTTATAATGCCGGCAGTTTTCCGTCCTCTGTACAGGTGTTCCCTATGAAACGTCCAAGTGGTCGCGCTGCCGATCAGCTCCGCTCGATCCGCATTACCCGCAACTACACCAAACACGCCGAGGGATCCGTACTGGTCGAATTCGGTGATACCAAGGTCATCTGCACCGTCAGCGTCGAAAATGGCGTGCCACGGTTCCTCAAGGGCCAGGGCCAGGGCTGGTTGACGGCTGAATACGGCATGCTGCCGCGCGCCACCGGTGAGCGGAACCAGCGCGAGGCCAGCCGTGGCAAGCAAGGCGGGCGCACCCTGGAAATCCAGCGCCTGATCGGCCGTTCGCTGCGTGCTGCCCTGGACATGTCCAAGCTGGGTGACGTGACGCTGTACGTCGATTGTGATGTGATCCAGGCCGACGGCGGCACCCGCACCGCGTCCATCACCGGTGCCATGGTGGCCTTGGTCGACGCCTTGAAGGTGATCAAGAAGCGCGGCGGCCTCAAGGGCGGCGACCCGCTCAAGCAGATGATCGGCGCGGTGTCCGTAGGCATGTATCAGGGCGAGCCGGTGCTGGACCTGGATTACCTGGAAGACTCCGCCGCCGAGACCGACCTGAACGTGGTCATGACCAGTGCTGGCGGCTTCATCGAAGTCCAGGGCACAGCCGAAGGCGCGCCGTTCCAGCCTGAAGAGCTGAACGCTATGCTGGAGCTGGCGAAGAAAGGCATGAGCGAAATTTTCGAACTGCAAAAGGCCGCCCTGGCCGATTGATCCACAGCGCTTCAGACAAGGAGAGCGTCATGAGTGATGAACAAGTGCTACTGCCCCAGCCGGACAGGGAGGCGCGTCAATGGGCGATGTTTTGTCACTTGTCCGCCTTGTCGGGCCTGGTGATTCCGTTCGGTACGCTGATCGGGCCGCTGGTGCTCTGGCAGATCAAGCGCGAGTCCGATCCGTTCATCGATGCCCAGGGCAAGGAAGCGCTGAACTTCCAGATTACCGTGGCGATTGCCTCGCTTATCAGCTTCCTGTTGATGATCGTGGTGATCGGCTTCTTCCTGTTCGGGCTGATCGCCATCGGCGCGCTGGTGTTGACCATCATCGGCGGGATCAAGGCCAATGAAGGGCAGCCGTACCGATACCCGTTTACCTGGCGGTTGATCAAATAACGATCAACGCATGGCCCGTGTGGGAGCGAGCCTGCTCGCGATAGCGGTGGATCAGTCACATCAGTGTTGAAGCCCATTCCGCCATCGCGAGCAGGCTCGCTCCCACAGGGGAAAGGGATTGCCCACAAAAAAACCGACAGTGCTGTCGGTTTTTTTGTGGGTGCGAAACGATGCTTAGATCGTCAGCGTCCAGTCGTAATCCACGATCAGCGGCGCATGCTGCGAGAAGCGTGGCTGGCGCGGCAAGCGGGCGCTGCGCACGAAACGGCGCAGGCCGGGCGTCAGCAACTGGTAGTCGAAGCGCCAGCCGAGATTGAGCATCTCGGCCTGCTCGTTGTCCGGCCACCAGCTGTACTGATCGCCTTCGCGGCTGACTTCGCGCAGGGCGTCGACATAGCCCATGTTGCCGATGATCTCGTCCATCCAGGCCCGTTCAGGCGCCAGGAAACCCGGGGACTGCTGGCTGTCGCGCCAGTTCTTGATGTCCAGCTTCTGTTGCGCCACGTACAGCGAGCCACAATAGATGTACTCGCGACGTTTGCGCCGCTGCTTATCCAGGTAACGGGCGAAATCGTCCATCAACTTGAATTTCTGATTCAAATCTTCATCGCCGTTCTGCCCCGATGGGAGCAATAAGGTCGCGATGCTGACCTTGTCGAAATCGGCCTGCAGGTAGCGCCCGTAGCGGTCCGCCGTCTCGAAACCGAGACCGTTGATGACAGCCTTCGGTTGCAGCCGCGAGTACAGAGCCACGCCACCCTGGGCGGGGACTTCGGCATCGCAGGCATAAAGGAAGTAACCATCCAGTTGGAAGGCTGCATCGTCCAGTTCAAAGGCGGAGGCGCGGGTGTCCTGCAGGCAGATGACGTCGGCATTCTGTGCTTGCAGCCAACTGAGCAAACCTCGCTCCACTGCAGCCTGAATACCATTGACGTTCACACTGATGATCCGCATAAATGGCCCCAAAAATCACGTGCGTGTATGATACACGCCGTGTACCTATTTAGCTAAATCCGCGGTATTTGAGGCTTTTTTTCATGCAGGCGTATCAGCGCGATTTCATTCGCTTTGCCATCGATCGCGGGGTTTTGCGCTTCGGTGAGTTCACCCTCAAGTCCGGGCGCACGAGCCCGTACTTCTTCAACGCCGGCCTGTTCAACAGCGGTTCCGCCCTGGCCCAGTTGGGTCGTTTCTATGCGGCGGCCATTGTCGAGAGCGGGATTCCGTTCGACGTGCTGTTCGGCCCGGCCTACAAAGGCATCCCGCTGGCCGCCACCACTGCCGTCGCCCTGGCCGAACACCACGACCGCGACCTGCCCTGGTGCTTCAACCGCAAGGAAGCCAAGGCCCACGGTGAAGGCGGTAGCCTGGTGGGCGCGCCGCTGACCGGTGACGTGTTGATCATCGACGACGTGATCACCGCCGGCACCGCCATCCGCGAAGTGATGCAGATCATCGCTTCCCAGGACGGCGCCAAGGCCGCCGGTGTGCTGATCGCCCTGAACCGTCAGGAACGTGGCAACGGCGAGCTGTCGGCGATCCAGGAAGTGGAGCGCGACTTTGGCATTCCGGTCATCAGCATCGTTTCGCTGACCCAGGTCCTGGAGTTTTTGGCCGACGATCCGCAGCTCAAGCAGCATTTGCCGGCGGTCGAGGCTTATCGGGCGCAGTTCGGCGTCTGATCGGCTTGCACAATCCCCTGTGGGAGCGAGCCTGCTCGCGATAGCGGCGGATCAGTCAACATCAGTGTTGAAGCCCATTCCGCCATCGCGAGCAGGCTCGCTCCCACATGGGGTATCTCGCAGGTGGCCCGGTGCAAAAAAAGACCCCGCTCAGCCAGGCTGAGCGGGGTCTTTTTTTGGGGTGTGGCTTATGGACGCTTGCGATTGCTGATCAACGTACCCACGCCAGTGTCGGTGAAGATCTCCAGCAGGATCGCATTCGGCACCCGGCCGTCGATGATCAGCGAGCTGCCGACGCCGCCTTGCACCGCTTCCAGTGCGCAACGGATCTTCGGCAGCATGCCGCCGTAGATGGTGCCGTCCGCGATCAGATCGTCGACTTGTTGGGTCGACAGCCCGGTCAGGACCTTGCCCGACTTGTCCATCAGGCCGGCGATGTTGGTCAGCAGCATCAGCTTTTCAGCTTTCAGTGCTTCGGCGACCTTGCCGGCCACCAGGTCGGCGTTGATGTTGTACGACTCGCCGTTGGCGCCCACGCCGATAGGCGCGATCACCGGGATGAAATCGCCCTTGACCAGCAGGTTCAGCAGGTCGGTGTTGATGCCGACCACTTCGCCCACATGGCCGATGTCGATGATTTCCGGCTGGGTCATTTCCGGCGTCTGGCGGGTGACGGTGAGTTTCTTCGCCCGGATCAGCTCGGCATCCTTACCGGTCAGGCCGATGGCGCTGCCGCCATGACGGTTGATCAGGTTGACGATGTCCTTGTTGACCTGGCCGCCGAGGACCATTTCCACCACATCCATGGTCTGCGCGTCGGTGACGCGCATGCCATCGATGAAGTGGCTTTCGATCGACAGGCGCTTGAGCAGGTCGCCGATCTGCGGGCCACCGCCATGCACCACCACCGGGTTGATGCCCACGGCCTTCATCAGCACGATGTCGCGGGCGAAGCCGGTCTTCAGCTCCTCGCTTTCCATCGCGTTGCCGCCATATTTGATCACCAGGGTCTTGCCGACGTAGCGTCGGATATAAGGCAACGCTTCGGACAGGACCTTGGCGGTGTTGGTGGCGGCTTCGCGTTCGAGGGTCATTCAGGGCTCCAGTGGCGCTTCAAAAAATCAAAACGGTAGTTGAAGATCGGGTGCAACACGTTTGAGTTGGGTGTGGAACACATCCTTGATGCGCTGCAGCTCGGCTTCGTTATCGGCCTCGAAACGCAGGACCAGCACCGGTGTGGTGTTGGACGCGCGAACCAGGCCCCAGCCGTGGGGATAGTCGACCCGCACACCGTCGATGGTGGTCAGTTCGGCCCCTTCGCCCCATTGAGCGTCGTGCAGTGCATCAATGATGCTGAATTTGCTCTCTTCGGTCACATGGATATTGATTTCCGGCGTAGAAATATCGTTCGGGAAGGTCGCGAACAGGTCTTCGGCGCTGGATTTTTCCTTGCTGAGGATCTCCAGCAGGCGTGCGGCGCTGTAGATGCCGTCGTCGAAACCGAACCAGCGCTCCTTGAAGAAGATGTGGCCGCTCATCTCGCCGGCCAGCAGGGCGCCGCTTTGCTTCATTTTTTTCTTGATCAATGAATGGCCGGTCTTCCACATCAGCGGACGACCGCCGTATTCCTTGATCAGCGGCACCAGGCGACGGGTGCATTTAACGTCGAAAATGATCTCCGCATCGGGGTTGCGGGCCACGACGTCCTTGGCGAACAGCATCAGCAGGCGGTCAGGGAACACAACGCTGCCGGTATTGGTCACCACGCCCACGCGGTCGCCGTCACCGTCGAAGGCCAGGCCCAGGTCGGCGTTGGTTTCCTTGACCTTGGCGATCAGGTCTTCAAGGTTTTCCAGCTTGCCCGGGTCCGGGTGATGGTTGGGGAAGTTGCCGTCCACCTCGCAGAACAGCGGGATGACCTCGCAGTTCAGGGCTTCGATCAGTTGCGGGGCGATCACGCCGGCCGCGCCGTTGCCGCAGTCGACCACCACTTTCAGGCGACGGGCCAGCTTCACGTCCTTGACGATTTCGTCGCTGTAGCGCTCGAGGATATCGACCTTGGTGACGGTGCCCTTGCCGCTGCTCAGGTCGTTGGTCTTGAGACGGGTGTGCAGGGCCTGGATCTGCTCGTTGGCGAGGGTGTCGCCGGCGATGACGATCTTGAAGCCGTTGTAGTTCGACGGGTTGTGGCTACCGGTAAGCATCACGCCGGATTTGCCGGCCAATACGTTGGCGGCGTAATACAGCGCTGGGGTCGGGACCAGGCCGACGTCGCTGACGTGGCAGCCACTGTCGGCAACGCCCTTGATCAGCTGCTCGACCAGCTCGGGGCCGGACAAGCGGCCATCGCGGCCGACGCACACGTTCGGTTCGCCCTGGGCCAGGCTCTGGGAGCCAATGGCGCGGCCGATCCAGTAGGCGGTTTCGCCGGTCAGGGTTTCCGGCACCACGCCACGGATGTCGTAGGCGCGGAAGATGCTGTCAGGAAAGATCGGTGCGATTGCGGCTGGGGTGTTCATGGGCGGGACGCTCTATTCAGAAGTGACTGGACAGGCCGACGATCAGCGTCGGCAGGCTCAAGCTGAAGGGTATGACGGCGTTTTTGACAGAGAGTTCGTGGTGGGAAAATGCCATGAGACAGCGTTACCCTGGCCTCGCTCGCCTAATACCTTGATTCCGGATGGGAAACCTAGCAGAAAGCCATTGCGCATTTTTTGCCCTGAAACAGAAGCTTAATAAACCGGCCGGGCGGCATGCCCGGCCCGATCCCGCCTGTCAGTGACTGCCGGAGTGCCCGAAACCGCCTGCGCCGCGCTGGCTCTCGTCGAACTCCTCGACCAGTTCGAAGTGGGCCTGGACCACCGGTACCAGCACCAGTTGGGCGATGCGTTCGCCCACCGCGATGTTGAATGCCGTTTGACCACGGTTCCAACACGACACCATCAGTTCGCCCTGGTAGTCGGAGTCGATCAAGCCCACCAGGTTGCCCAGCACGATACCGTGCTTATGACCCAGGCCCGAACGCGGCAGGATCAGCGCGGCCAGGCCCGGATCGCCGATGTACACCGACAGGCCGGTGGGAATCAGCAGGGTCTGGCCCGGCTCCAGGACGGTGTCCTGCTTGAGCATGGCCCGCAGGTCGAGGCCGGCGGAGCCCGGCGTGGCGTACTGCGGCAGTGGGAATTCGTTGCCGATGCGAGGATCGAGGATCTTGGCTTGTAGAGCGTGCATGGAAAATTAAACCTGGTTCAGCCGTTCGGCGATGAAAGTGATCAGTTGGCGGGCGATCTTGCCCTTGCTGGTCTGAGCGAAAAGGGTGGCGTGCAACTGGCGGTCGATCACGCTGCAGGCGTTTTCTTCGCTGTTGAAGCCGATGCTCGGGTTGGCGACGTCGTTGGCGACGATCAAGTCCAGATTCTTGTCCTTGAGTTTGCGCGCGGCGTAATCGAGCAGGTTTTCGGTTTCGGCGGCGAAGCCGACACTGAAGGGGCGGTCGGGACGGGTGGCGATGGTGGCCAGGATGTCCGGGTTGCGGACCATTTGTAATAGCAGGCCGTCGCCGCTCGTAGGGTCTTTCTTCAATTTTTGCGGGGCGATGACTTCAGGACGGTAGTCCGCTACCGCTGCCGAGGCGATGAACAAGTCGCAGGGGATGGCCGCTTCGCAGGCCGCGAGCATGTCCCGGGCGCTGACCACGTCGATGCGGGTCACCCGATCCGGCGTCGGCAGGTGCACGGGGCCGGTGATCAATGTCACCCGGGCACCGGCTTCCACTGCGGCCTCGGCCAGGGCGAAGCCCATTTTTCCGGAGCTGTGGTTGGTGATGTAGCGCACCGGGTCGATGTTTTCCTGGGTCGGTCCGGCGGTGATCAGCACGTGCTTGCCGGTCAGGGCGTGGCGCTGGAAGCAGTCGGCGGCACATTGGGCCAGGTCGGTGGCTTCGAGCATGCGGCCCATGCCCACATCGCCGCAGGCCTGGCTGCCGGAGGCCGGGCCAAAGACTTTCAGGTCGCGGCTTTCGAGCAGTTGCAGGTTGGCCTGGGTGGCCGGATCGCGCCACATGGCCTGGTTCATCGCCGGTGCGACAGCGACCACCGCGTCGGTGGCGAGCACCAGGGTGGTCAGCAGGTCATTGGCGATGCCTTGGGCCAGGCGGGCAATGAGATCGGCGGTGGCTGGGGCGATCAGTACCAGGTCGGCCCACTTGGCCAGTTCGATATGGCCCATGGCGGCTTCGGCCGCCGGGTCGAGCAGATCCAGGTGGACCGGGTGCCCGGACAGGGCCTGCATGGTCAGCGGGGTTATGAATTCACTGCCGCCACGGGTCATGACGACCCGCACTTCCGCGCCCTGGTCGATGAGTCGGCGAACCAGCTCGGCGCTCTTGTAGGCGGCAATGCCGCCGCCGACGCCCAGAACGATGCGTTTCCGATACAGCCGCTGCATAAGCCTGCCTTTGGATTTCAGTGGTCAATGCAGGGCGAACCTCTCGACAGCAGCCTGCCGGGGTGCAAATCGCCTGCAAAAAAGATGGGCTACGATATCACAGCGACCGCTATGGAACAGCGGTGCCCACCATCAGGGAGAGCCTATGAGTATTCGGGATTGGCCCGTGGCCGAGCGGCCGCGGGAGAGGTTGTTGGCTTCGGGGGCAGGGAGTCTTTCTGACGCCGAGCTATTGGCGATTTTCTTGCGAACCGGCGTGTCGGGGAAAAGCGCGGTGGATCTGGCGCGACAACTGTTGACTCAATTTGGCAGCCTGCGCGCGCTGCTGGAGGCCGACCAGATCACCTTCAGCAGCCATATGGGGTTGGGGCCGGCGAAATTCGCGCAATTGCAGGCGGCCCAGGAGATGAGCCGACGGCACCTGGCCGAACGGGCGCGGCAAAGAACGACATTGGAAAGCCCGGGCATCGTCCGTGAGTACCTGAAGTCGATGCTGCGCCACGAGCCCCATGAAGTGTTTGGCTGCCTGTTTCTCAATTCCAGGCATCAGGTGTTGGGCTTCGAGACGCTGTTTCGCGGCTCCATCGACAATGCCAGCGTTCATCCCCGGCAAGTGGTCAAGCGCGCCCTGGCCCACAACGCCGCCGCGCTGATCCTGTGCCACAACCATCCTTCCGGCAACACCGAGCCCAGTCAGGCCGATCGGTTACTCACCGAGCGACTTCAAGAGGCGTTGGAGCTGATTGACGTGCGAGTGCTCGATCACTTCATCGTTGGTGATGGGGAGCCGCTGTCGATGGCGGAGTATGGGTGGATGTGAGCGAAATCTGGTGCCCAGAGAAATCCTTTGTGGGAGCGAGCCTGCTCGCGATAGCGGTTCGTCAGTGACATTGTCTGTTCTGACACGCCGCAATCGCGAGCAGGCTCGCTCCCACAAGGTTCACCGCATTACTTGAGGCTGACCTTCGAGTAATCCTGGCGCCCAAACGGGCTGACCGCATAACCCTGCAGGTCCTTGCGAACCAGAGCGAACGCGGTCGGGTGCGCCAGCGGTAGCCACAGGGCCTGTTGCTGGATCTGTGCCTGGGCCTGCTCATAGAGCTTGGTACGCACGCCCTGTTCGCCGGTGGTCTTGCCGGCGCTGATCAGCTTGTCCAGGTCCTGGTTGCAATAACGGGCGAAGTTGGTGCCGGACTTGACCGCCGCGCAGGAAAACTGCGGCGTCAGGAAGTTGTCCGGATCGCCGTTGTCGCCGGCCCAGCCCATGAACAGCAGGTCATGCTCGCCGGCCTTGGCTCGACGGATCAGCTCCCCCCATTCGATCACCCGGATTTCGGCCTGGATGCCGATTTCCGCCAGGTCGGATTGCAGCAGTTGTGCGCCGAGGCTGGGGTTGGGGTTCAGCAGGCTGCCGGAAGGGCGGGTCCAGATCGTGGTCTGGAAACCCTCTTTCAAGCCGGCCTTGGCCAGCAGCTCGCGGGCCTTGGCCGGGTCATGGGCATAGCCGGGCAGGTTCTTGGCGTAGCTCCAGGTGTTTGGCGGGTAGGGGCCGTTGGCTGCTTCGGCGGTGCCTTCGAAGACGGTCTTGAGGTAGCTGGCCTTGTCGAAGGCGAGGTTGATGGCCTGGCGCACCTCGGGTTTGTCCAGGGGCGGATGCTGGCTGTTGATTGCCACGAAGGCGGTCATGAAGGCGTCGGTCTGTTCCACCTTCAGGGTCGCTTCCTGCCGGGCGGCCTGCACGTCCAAAGGCTTGGGCGACAGGGCGATCTGGCATTCGTTGCGCCGCAGTTTTTGCAGGCGCACGTTTGCATCCGGTGTGATGGCGAAGATCAGCGGGTCTACCTGGGGCTTGCCGCCGAAGTAATCATTGTTGGCCTTGTAGCGAATCGAGGCGTCCTTCTGGAACCGGTTGAAGATGAACGGGCCGGTGCCGATGGGCTGGTTGTTGAGTTTTTCCGGGGTGCCGGCCTTCATCAATTGATCGGCGTATTCAGCCGAATAGATCGAGGCGAATCCCATGCTCAAAGTGGCCAGGAAGGTGGAGTCCGCGTGATCGAGGGTGAAGCGCACGGTCAGCGGGTCCAGTGCATCGATTTTCTTGATCAGCGCCGGCAGTTGCATGGACTGGGCATGCGGGAAGCCGCTCTGGGCGACTTTATGCCAGGGATTGGCAGGGTCCAGCATACGTTCGAAGCTGAACTTCACGTCTTCGGCGCTCAGGTCGCGATGGGGCGTGAAATATTCGGTCTGATGGAACCTGACCTTTGGACGCAGATTGAACACGTAGGTCAGCCCATCGGTCGAGACGTCCCAGCGCTCGGCCAGGCTGGGGACCACCTTGCCGCTGGCGGTGTCGAACTCCACCAGTCGGTTCATCAGGACGTCGGCGGAGGCGTTGGTGGTCGTCAGCGAATTGTATTGGACGACATCGAACCCCTCCGGGCTGGCCTCGGTGCAGACGCTCAGGGCGGCGGCCTGGGCCAATGGGCTGATCAGCAAGGGGGCGAGCAACAGTGAGAGGGCAGCGAGGCGCATGATCGGTTTCCTTGTCAGGTCGAAGGCCCATCTGCGAGTGCAGTCTGGAAAAGGCCTACCCTAGTGGGCTCGCTGCCAAATGACTATCCCCTTTTTGCTTTTTCCGGCACCCTGCGCTCGCGCATCGATGCACTGGAAGCGGTCGGCGTTGAAAAAAACTGGATGCAGCGACGAGCGGTCGCAGCCATCGCCAGCCTTTGCCGCAGCCGTTCGGCACGGCTGCCCGAGGATTCCCAGCAAAGACAAATCACACAGGCTGTTGTTGCACCGAGGTCTTTCTGGTATAAAGCAGCGCTCTTTTCTAGGGGCCCGGTTCCTTCACTGTAGGTGTAGCCGGTAAGACCCTTAAAGAAACGCGGCGCCTGGCGCCAAATGACTGAGAGATTAAGCGGCCAACCCATGCCGGGTTGGGCATGTGGTTTTAGAGGGCTGAGGCATGTCTAGAGTCTGTCAAGTTACCGGTAAGGGTCCGGTGACTGGGAATAACATTTCCCACGCAAACAACAAAACCCGTCGTCGTTTCCTGCCGAACCTGCAGCATCACCGCTTCTGGGTTGAAGAAGAGAAACGTTTTGTGCGTCTGCGCGTATCTGCCAAGGGCATGCGTATCATCGACAAGCGTGGCATCAGTGTCGTGCTGGCCGAACTTCGTCGCGATGGCAAGGTTTAAGGGAGCTAATCATGCGTGAATTGATTCGTTTGATCTCGAGCGCCGGTACTGGTCACTTCTACACTACCGACAAGAACAAGCGTACTACCCCGGACAAAATCGAGATCAAGAAATATGATCCGGTTGTTCGCAAGCACGTGATCTACAAGGAAGGCAAAATCAAGTAATTGATTTTCCTTCTTACAAAAAAGGCCCGTATCGCGAGATACGGGCCTTTTTTGTGGCTGGCTTCCAGCCCTGATTCAATCCCTGTGGGAGCGAGCCTGCTCGCGATGGGGCCAGCCCGGCCAATGAAAACTCAAGCCTTCTGCTCAAACACCACATAGATCTTGCGGCACGGCTCCAGCACTTCCCAAGTACCCTTGAACCCGGCCGGAATCACGAAGCGGTCGCCTGCGCGCAGTGTCTTGGCATTGCCGTCGCTGTCCCGCAGCACGGAGACACCCTGGACGATCTCGCAGTATTCATGTTCGGTGTAATTGACTGTCCACTGGCCGACCGCGCCTTCCCAGACGCCGGCATTCATTTGTCCGCAGGGGCTGTTGTAGTGGTTGTACACGGCTTGTTCGGGATCACCCTTGAGAACCTTGGCCGGGTCCGGGCGATAGCGATCGGCGACGGTGCTGGCCTGACTGAAGTCGACGATGTCCTGGATGCTCATTTCCGTAATCCCCCGGTGATTGCTTGGAAGGCTCGAGTCTATGTTTATTAAAACGAACATCGCAAGGCTGTTTGCCGGCCTTGTGTCAAATATATTGAAACTGGAGGGGCGGCTGGTTTAGGGTGGTGGGTGCCCTGTGCCGAAAATATGCGCGAAAACCGGCTGGCCGGGCAGAATTCCTGAGCGGGCGCACCTCTGCGACGCTCATACCCCAATAAGAGGAGGACACTCGCATGACCACCCTGACTCGTGCCGACTGGGAACAACGCGCTCGCGATCTGACCATCGAGGGCCGCGCCTTCATCAACGGCGAATACACCGATGCGGTGTCCGGCGAAACCTTCGATTGCCTCAGCCCGGTCGATGGCCGCCTGTTGGGCAAGGTCGCCAGCTGCGATGCTGCCGACGCCCAGCGTGCCGTCGAAAACGCTCGCGCGGTCTTCAATTCCGGCGCCTGGTCGCGCCTGGCGCCGAGCAAGCGCAAAGCCACCATGATTCGTTTCGCCGGCCTGCTCAAGCAGCACGTCGAGGAGCTGGCCCTGCTCGAAACCCTGGACATGGGCAAGCCGATCAGCGATTCCCTGAACATCGATGTGCCCGGTGCGGCCCAAGCGTTGAGCTGGAGCGGCGAAGCGATCGACAAGCTCTACGACGAAGTGGCTTCGACCCCGCACGACCAACTGGGCTTGGTCACCCGCGAGCCGGTCGGTGTGGTGGGCGCCATCGTGCCGTGGAACTTTCCGCTGTTGATGGCCTGCTGGAAGCTCGGTCCGGCACTGTCCACCGGTAACTCGGTGGTACTCAAGCCGTCGGAAAAATCCCCGCTGACCGCCATCCGCATCGCCGCACTGGCCGTCGAAGCCGGGATTCCGAAAGGCGTGCTCAACGTGTTGCCAGGCTACGGCCATACCGTCGGCAAGGCCCTGGCCCTGCACATGGATGTCGACACGCTGGTATTCACCGGTTCCACCAAGATCGCCAAGCAACTGATGATCTACTCCGGCGAATCCAATATGAAGCGCATCTGGCTGGAAGCCGGCGGCAAGAGCCCGAACATCGTGTTCGCCGACGCCCCGGACCTGCAAGCTGCCGCCGAAGCCGCGGCCAGCGCCATTGCGTTCAACCAGGGCGAAGTCTGCACCGCCGGCTCGCGACTGCTGGTGGAGCGCTCCATCAAGGACACCTTCCTGCCGCTGGTGATCGAAGCCCTCAAGGGCTGGAAGCCCGGCAACCCGCTGGATCCGGCGACGAATGTCGGTGCCCTGGTGGACACCCAGCAGATGAATACCGTGCTGTCCTACATCGAAGCCGGTCACAGCGACGGCGCCAAGCTGGTGGCCGGTGGCAAGCGGATCCTCGAGGAAACCGGTGGTACGTATGTCGAGCCGACGATTTTCGACGGTGTGAGCAATGCCATGAAAATTGCCCAGGAAGAGATTTTCGGTCCGGTCTTGTCGGTGATTGCCTTCGATACCGCCGAAGAAGCCATCCAGATTGCCAACGACACGCCATATGGCCTGGCGGCGGCGGTATGGACCCGGGACATCTCCAAGGCCCACCTGACCGCCAAGGCCTTGCGCGCCGGCAGCGTGTGGGTGAACCAGTACGACGGCGGCGACATGACCGCGCCGTTCGGTGGCTTCAAGCAGTCAGGTAACGGCCGCGACAAGTCGCTGCATGCCTTCGACAAATACACCGAGCTGAAGTCGACCTGGATCAAGCTGTAATAGCACAGCGCTGATCCCTGTGGGAGCGAGCCTGCTCGCGATAACGGTATGACAGTCGACAGCTTTGTTGAATGTTGCGCCGCTTCGCGAGCAGGCTCGCTCCCACATTGTTTTGAGGGATACCCATAATCGATGACGACCCACAGGAGCGTGGAAATGCGTTGGGCGACTTATTTCGCCGTGTTGGCCTCTGTCCTGAGCGTCGGCCTTGCCCTGGGGGTCAGCATGCCGCTGGTGTCGCTGCGCCTGGAGGGCTGGGGGTATGGTTCGTTCGCCATTGGTGTGATGGCGGCCATGCCCGCCGTGGGGGTGTTGCTTGGAGCCAAGGTGTCGAGCCGTCTGGCGGCACGGTTTGGGACGGCGACCTTGATGCGCTTGTGCCTGTGGGGCGGGGCAGTGTCCATTGGATTGCTGGCATTGTTGCCCAGTTACCCGGTCTGGCTGGTGCTGCGGCTGGTGATCGGGGTGGTCCTGACCCTGGTGTTCATCCTTGGTGAGAGTTGGATCAATCAACTGGTCGTCGAACAGTGGCGCGGGCGGCTGGTGGCGCTGTATGGCGCCAGTTATGCCCTCAGCCAGTTGTCCGGCCCGCTGTTGCTTGGTGCGCTGGGTACTGTTCACGACTACGGATTCTGGGTGGGCGTCGGCCTGCTGCTGGTGGCGCCCTTGCTGCTGCTCGGTCGCAGCGGCGCGCCGACCAGTGAAGCCGGCAGCGTTACCTTGGGCGATTTGTGGGCATTTTGCCGAGGGCTGCCAGCGATCGCCTGGGCGGTGTCGTTGTTCGCGGCCTTCGAGGCGATGATCCTGACGTTGCTGCCGGTGTATTGCCTGCGCCAGGGGTTCAGTGCCGACGTCGCGCTGGCGATGGTCAGCACCGTGGTGGTCGGTGATGCGTTGCTGCAATTACCCATTGGCGCCTTGGCCGACCATTTGTCTCGGCGAACCTTGCTCACGGGCTGCGCGGTGGCGCTGACCTTATCCAGCCTGGCGGTTCCGTTGCTGATCGATACCGTACTGATCTGGCCGTTGTGGGTGCTGTTCGGAGCCAGCGCGGGTGGCTTGTTCACCCTGTCGTTGATCCTGATCGGCGAGCGTTACCGCGACGATGCGCTGGTGCGGGCCAACGCCCATATTGCCCAGTTATGGGGAATCGGTTGCCTGATCGGTCCCTTGGTGGCGGGTGCGGGCAGCCAATGGATCAGCGGGCACGCGCTGCCGTTGTTCATGGCGGCGGGTGCGTTTGGGCTGGTGATTCTGTTGCTGCGCCAGGGTGCGTTCGGGGCTACGCAGCCTGCCTGAAAAACCTGTGGCGAGGGAGCTTCTTGTGGCGAGGGGATTTAGCGAGACGTCGCACCGCCCCGCTGGGCTGCGTAGCAGCCCTGAAGCCAGGCGCCACGGTACATCAAGTTGATTACATTCAATCTGCTTGGGGCTGCTTCGCAGCCCAGCGGGGATAAATCCCCTCGCCACAAGAGCGGGGCAGCCCTACAACATTTTTTCCAACCCGATGGTCGTCGCAAACCAGGCATTGAACCGGCGCCACCAGCTGCCGGGCTCGCGGTCCAGGTCGTGGAGTTTGCCGTTGTCTTCGGTGGTCCAGATAAGCGCTCCATCCTCCAGTCGCGCGTGATAGCTCAGGGCAGGGGCCATGCCTTGCAAGGCGAGGTCGCGGACCTGGCCAGCGAGTTCGGGACTGTCCACCAATACGCCGACCTCGGTGTTCCACAGCACTGAGCGCGGGTCGAAATTGAATGAGCCGATGAACGACTTCTGCCGGTCAAAAATGATCGCCTTGCTGTGCAGGCTCGAGTCCGATTCGCCGTAGGACTTGCTGTAGAACAGGTGCGGGCTGCTGCCTCCCGTGTCCCCGGGCTGGCGCCGCAACTCGAACAGCCGTACACCATGCTCCAGCAGGGCCCTGCGGTAGGGCGCGTAACCGCCGTGCACCGCTGGCACATCGGTGGCCTCCAGGGAGTTGGTCAACAAGCTGACCGACACGCCGGCATCGGCGCGGCTGGTGAGGTACACCAATCCGGGCTGTCCCGGCACGAAGTAAGCCGAAATCATGATCAGCTCCTTGCTGACCCCCGTCAGCTCAGGGCCCAGTTGCGTGGTCAGCAACAGGTGCGGATCCGGCTCGTCCTTGGCCAGCACCTTGCTGGGCGCATCCCACAGCGCCTGGTTCCAGGCCCAGATCAATTCGTTGCGCCAGATATCCAGGCGCGGTTGGGTCCGGTAGGTGGTCAACTGCTGGTACAGCGCGTGGTTTTCCTTTTGCGTTTGTTCCAGGGACTCTTGCAGGCGCAGGCGGCTGTTGGCCAAGTCCTTGGCGGTGGGCCGATGGGACAGGAATTGTTCAATGGGCTTGCTCAGGGCGCTGTTCCAGTACTGGTCGAAACTGTGTCCCAGTTGCTCGGCCACCGGGCCGACGCCGAGCAGGTCGATATCGGTGAAGTTCAGGTGAGGTTCGGCATCGAAGTATTCGTCTCCCAGGTTGCGCCCACCGACGATGGCCATGCTGTTGTCCGCCAGCCATAGCTTGTTGTGCATCCGCCGGTGTTGCAGCGACAGGTTGAACAGCCGGCCGAGACTGCGGGTCACGCCGGTGGCGCGCCCCAGGTGCAATGGGTTGAACAGGCGGATCTGGATCTGCGGGTGAGCGCCGAGGGTCGAAATGATCTGGTCCTGGCCATCGCTGGTGGTGTCGTCCAGCAGGATCCGCACGCGCACGCCCCGGTCGGCAGCTTTGAGCAATTCATCCACCAGCATCCGGGTGCTGATGCCGTCGTGAACGATGTAGTACTGCAAGTCCAGGCTGCGCTGGGCGTTGCGAATCAGCTCGGCCCGGGCGGTAAAGGCATCGGTGCTGTCGGAGAGCAGGCGAAACCCCGAGCGTCCTTCATGTGGCAGGGCCTGGGCCTGGACCGAGCGTCCGAATGACGATTCGGAAGCCGGCAATGTCTGGGAAGGCTCGCGGGTGATATCAACGCTGGCACAGCCTCCCAACAGTGAGGCGACAAGCAGTAGCGTAGGCAGGATCGGTTTGGATCTCACGTAGGATCGTTCCGCTTGTTGGCGTTGATTGGCTGTCGGGTGCTGCTTCCCTGCTTAGCATTCAGACGCCGCCGTCCTGGGTTTCGTTCAACAGCGCGATAGCGGCTGCCCCGACCTTGCGCACGGCGTCCTCGATCTGTGCCGTTGGCTTGGCAGCGTAGTTCATCCGCAGGCAGTTGCGGTACTTGCCCGATGCCGAAAAAATGCTCCCGACCGCAACCTGAACACCTTGGTCGTGCAAGACCCGATTGAGCTTCAGGGTATCGAAACCTTCGGGTAATTCGACCCACAGCATGAAGCTGCCCCGGGGGCGACTGGCGCGGGTGCCTGCTGGAAAGTAGCGGCTGACCCAGTCAATCATCATGTCGCGATTACGCTGGTACTGTGTGCGCATCCGCCGCAAATGGGGTTCGAAATGCCCGTTCTTGAGGAACTCGGCGATGGCGATCTGCGGCTGCGGCGCGGTGGAGCCGGTGCTGATGTACTTCATGTGCAGCGCCCGCTCCAAGTACCGGCCCGGCGCAACCCAGCCCACTCGCAGGCCCGGCGCCAGGGTCTTGGAAAACGAACTGCACAGCAGGACGCGGCCATCTTCATCGAAGGATTTGATTGTGCGGGGTCGTGGGTAGTTGTAGGCCAGATCCCCATACACATCGTCTTCGATAATTGCCACATCGAAGCGCTGTGCCAGGGTCAACAGCGCACGTTTGTTCGCTTCCGGCATGATGTAGCCCAGGGGGTTGTTGCAGCTGGGCGTCAACTGTATGGCCTTGATCGGCCATTGTTCCAACGCCAGTTCCAATGCCTCCAGGCTGATGCCGGTGAGTGGGTCGGTAGGGATTTCCATGGCCTTCATGCCCAGACCCTTGAGGGTTTGCATGGCGCCATGGAAGCTGGGCGAGTCCACCGCGACGATGTCGCCTTGTTCACAGGTGGCGCGAATGCTGACCGACAGCGCTTCGTGGCAGCCGGTGGTGACAATCAGGTCATTGGCCCCCAACTGACAGCCCGAATCCAGCAGCAGGCGGGCAATCTGTTCGCGCAACGCAAGGTTGCCGTGGATATTGTCGTAGTACAGGCCAGGCATGTCCTGCCGACGGCTGATCTGCGCCAGGCTGCGCAGCAGCGGTTTCATGGTTGGAGAGTGGATGTCCGGCATGCCGCGTCCCAGTTGCACCACATCCTTGCGCGGCACGGCGCGTATCAGCTCCAGCACCTGGTCCCACTGTGAGATATCCACCGGCCGTTGGGCCGGACGGCCTATCGCCGGCAGGTCTGGCAATTCGCGACTGACCGGGACGAAATAGCCGGATTTGGGCTTCGGCATCGCCAACCCACTGTCTTCCAGCACGCGATAGGCCTGCTGCACCGTGCTCAGGCTGACCCCATGTTCCGTGCTCAGTGCCCGCACCGACGGCAGCCGGTCGCCGGGGCGGTAGAAACCCTGTTCGATGCGGGTGCCGAGCAATTCGGCGAGGTTCACGTAGAGGGTCATGGCGCGCTCTCGATAAGTTGGGAAGCAGGTAACCAATACAGTTGGCCGGTAAAAACAGCATTCAGTGGCAAAAAGGCTCTATCTGTATGCAAATAAAATACAGACGTTGAATCTGTATCGATTTTGGCCGTCCGCGCATCATGAAACCTCTGGCTACCCAAGTAAACAGGAGCAATGAAAATGAACGGCTTGAGCGATGTGCGGCTGACGTTACACAGTCAGGAACTGGAGGCTGGGCAGGAAAAGGAACTTCGAGGCGCAAGGTTTCGAAATGCTCCGACCTGCCTGGGCCGCTGGGGCCTGTTCTGGCATCGTCTGCATACACGTCGAGTCTTGCTGGAGCTGACACCCGAACAGTTGCGTGATATCGGGATGGATCCGCAGCAGGCGCGGGAGGAGGCCCTCAAGCCGTTCTGGCGGGGTTGATCCAACCAAAAGGTGGCGAGGGAGCTTGCTGTGGCGAGGGTATAAATCCCCTCGCCACAAAAACAGCATCAGGCTTACCTACAGTGTCATTCGGATCAGACCAGCTCTTTCAACCTGTGCCACAACATCCCCAATGCCAACAGCGGCGAGCGCAAGTGCTTGCCGCCGGGAAAGGTGATGTGCGGGACCCGGGCGAACAGATCGAACCCACCGCCTTGCTGCCCACTGATGGCTTCGGCCAACAGCTTGCCGGCCAGGTGCGTGGCGTTCACGCCGTGGCCGGAATAGGCCTGAGCGAAATACACGTTGGGCCGGTCCTTGAGGCGGCCGATCTGCGGCAGGCGGTTGGCGCCGATGCCGATCATCCCGCCCCATTGATAGTCGATCTTCACGTGTGCCAACTGCGGGAAGACCTTGAGCATTTTCGGACGCATATAAGCGGCGATGTCCTGTGGATCGCGGCCCGAATAATGGCAAGCCCCGCCGAACAGCAAGCGGCGATCCGCCGAAAGCCGGTAATAATCCAGAGCCACCCGCTGGTCACAGACCGCCATGTTCTGTGGCAACAACGCCTGGGCCTGAGCCTGGCTCAAAGGCTCAGTGGCGATAATGTAGCTGCCAGCGGGTAGTACCTTGCCGCTCAATTCCTGGTTGAGGCCGTTGAGATAGGCATTGCAACCGAGCACCAGGGTCTTGGCGCGAACCGAGCCTTGTCGGGTATGCACCTTCACTTCAGGGCCGTAATCGATCCGGGTGACCGCCGATTGCTCGAACAGCCTGACCCCCAGCCGCTGCGCGGCGTCGGCTTCGCCCAGGGCCAGGTTCAGTGGATGCAGATGGCCAGAACCCATGTCGATCAAGCCGCCGACATAGCGGTCCGAGCCCACCACGCTGTGCATCTCATGGGCTTGCAGCAGCCGGGTCGGGTGACGATAGCCCAGGCTGCGCAGTTCCTCGGCGTCCTCGGCGAAGCCTTCCAGGTCGGCGGGTTTGTTGGCGAGGTCGCAATAACCCCAGGTGAGGTCGCAGGCGATCTGGAAACGCTCGACGCGCTGCCGGACGATTTCCACTGCCTCAAGTCCCATGAGCTTCATCTGGCGGACGCCTTCGGCGCCGATGACTGGGGCGAATTGATCCAGGCCATGGCCGACGCCGCGGATCAACTGGCCGCCGTTACGCCCACTGGCTCCCCAGCCGATCTGGTGTGCTTCCAGCAACACTACGCTCATGCCGCGTTCGGCCAGTTCGATGGCCGTGTTCAACCCTGAGAACCCGCCACCGACCACGCAGACATCCGCCACCAGCTCGCCCTGCAGCAACGGATGGTCCGGTTGCGGCAGGCTGCTGGCGGCGTAGTAGGAGGCGGCGTGCGCGTGGCTCGGGACAGGTTGCTGAACACGGGCGTTCATGTGCGTAATCCTGATTATTGTGTTTGAGAAATTTTACGGAGCATAAGCCGCGGATTCCTCCGTGGGCAACAGTGGTCGGCTGGCGCTGTCTGGTACAGGGCTTTTAGGGCAGAATCCGGAGCAATCCCCACCAGGTGACGCCTCGATGAGCTGCAACAGTCAGAAAATCCGCACGCTGCGCCAGCAGATTCCCTCGTTCGAGTGCGTACCGGGTTGCCACGACTGCTGCGGGCCGGTGACCACGTCACCCGAGGAGATGGCCCGCCTGCCGCGCAAAACCCGCGCCGAGCAGGACGCTGCCCTGGCGGCTCTCGACTGCGTGCACCTGGGGCCGAACGGCTGCACCGTGTATGACGAGCGGCCGCTGATCTGTCGGTTGTTCGGCACCACGGCGACGCTGCCGTGCCCCAATGGGCGGCGACCGGTGGAGTTGATCCATCCCCGGGTCGAGCAGCAGATTCATGAGTACATGGCTGCCAATCGGCAGGTGTTGGTCTAGCGAGATCGTTCCCACGCTCTGCGTGGGAATGCCTCATCGGACGCTCCGCGTTTGGCTTTTCCGGGACGCGGAGCGTCCCTGGCTGCATTCCCACGCGGAGCGTGGGAACGATCTACGCTCCGCGCGGGAGCGATCAATCCGGAATCGGCAGGTTCAGGCTCTCTTTCACCTCTTCCATCACGATATAGCTCTTGGACTCCCGCACATGGGGCAGTTTGAGCAGAATGTCGCCCAACAGCTTGCGGTATGAGGCCATCTCGGAAATCCGTGCTTTGACCAGGTAGTCGAAGTCCCCCGACACCAGGTGGCATTCCAGCACGTGAGGCAATTTCAGCACGGCACGTCGGAATTCTTCGAAGGTGTCGCCGGATTTGTAATCGAGACTGATCTCGACAAACACCAGCAGGCTACCCTTCAGATGCTGCGGGTTGAGCCGGGCGTTGTAGCCCATGATGATCCCTTCGCGCTCCAGGCGCCGTACCCGCTCGGTGCAGGGCGTTGTCGAGAGACCGACCTTTTCCCCCAGTTCGGTGAAGGAGATCCGCCCGTCCGCCTGAAGGATACGCAGGATGTTGCGGTCGATCTTGTCCAGCTCGCGCTTGGTCTGGGTATTGGTACGCACAGGGGATGCGCCTCCGTGAAAAGGGTTTTTGCCGAGAATTCTCGCCAAATATAGGCAGTTATATAGTGAAAAGCACTGCCTATTCTTTTTTACACTGCGCTCATTACGGTTCTGTACAACAAACGTCAGCGGTTCACCCGCGATGAGGGCAACAACATGCGCGTTCTGGTCTTGGGTAGCGGCGTCATCGGTACCGTCAGTGCTTACTATCTGGCCCGTGCCGGGTTCGAAGTGGTGGTGGTCGACCGTCAGCCGGCGCCCGCCATGGAAACCAGTTTCGCCAACGCCGGCCAGGTGTCGCCAGGCTATGCCTCGCCGTGGGCCGCACCGGGCGTGCCGCTCAAGGCCATCAAATGGCTCTTGCAGCGCCACGCGCCGCTGGCCATCAAGGCCACCGCCGACATCGACCAGTACCTGTGGATGGCGCAGATGCTGCGCAACTGCACCGCCAGCCGCTACGCCATCAACAAGGAACGCATGGTGCGCCTGTCCGAGTACAGCCGCGACTGCCTCGACGAACTGCGCGCCGAAACCGGTATTGCCTACGAAGGCCGTAGCCTGGGAACCACACAGTTGTTCCGCACCCAGGCACAGCTCGACGGCGCGGCCAAGGACATCGCCGTATTGAAAGAATCGGGTGTGCCGTTCGAAGTCCTCGACCGCGAAGGCATCGCACGGGTCGAGCCAGCGTTGGCGAATGTCACCGACATTCTGGCCGGTGCCTTGCGTCTGCCCAACGATCAGACCGGCGACTGTCAGATGTTTACCACGCGCTTGGCGGAAATGGCTGTGAAGCTGGGTGTGGAGTTCCGTTTCGGCCAGGATATCCAGCGGCTGGACCAGGCCGGTGACCGTATCAACGGCGTCTGGATCGACGGCAAGCTGGAAACCGCCGACCGCTACGTCCTGGCCCTGGGCAGTTATTCTCCGCAATTGCTCAAGCCCCTGGGTATCCGTGCCCCGGTGTATCCGCTCAAGGGCTATTCCCTGACTGTGCCGATCACCAACCCGGCGATGGCGCCGACCTCGACCATTCTCGATGAAACCTACAAGGTCGCGATCACCCGTTTCGATAACCGTATTCGCGTGGGTGGCATGGCGGAAATCGCCGGTTTTGACTTGTCGCTCAATCCCCGTCGCCGTGAAACCCTGGAGATGATCGTCAACGACCTTTATCCTCTGGGCGGCGACCTGGCCCAGGCCAGTTTCTGGACCGGCTTGCGCCCGACCACGCCGGATGGCACGCCGATCGTCGGCGCCACCCCGTTCAAGAATCTGTTCCTGAACACTGGCCATGGCACCCTCGGCTGGACCATGGCCTGTGGTTCCGGTCGCCTGCTAGCGGACCTGATGGCGAAGAAAAAGCCGCAGATCAGCGCCGAAGGTCTCGATATTTCCCGTTATGGCAGCAAACATCAGGAGTCTGCAAAACATGTCAATCCAGCGCCAGCTCACCAATGACCGCATGAGCCAGGTGGTCGTGCACAACGGCACCGTTTACCTGGCCGGGCAAGTCGGCGACGACATGGGCGCCGGTATCGAGCAGCAGACCCGCGAAACCCTGGCCAATATCGAGCGTTTGCTGGACCTGGCCGGGACTGACAAGAGCCGGTTGCTGTCGGTCACGATCTACCTGAAAGACATCGAGGCCGACTTTGCAGGCATGAACTCGGTCTGGGACAAATGGCTGCCCAAGGGGGTGGCTCCGGCCCGCGCCACGGTAGAGGCCAAGCTGTGCGAGCCGGAAATCCTGGTGGAGCTGTCAGTCGTGGCCGCGCTGCCTTAAAGCTGTCGAAACGATCCCTCTCCCGGCGCTGTGGGTGGTTCACGCCATCAGCCCGCGCCGGTTTTTTTCATGTTTGCCTAGAAGCGTGCCGTCATGCGTCCTGCCCGTGCCCTTATCGATCTTCAAGCCCTGCGCCACAACTACCAATTGGCTCGTGACGTCACGGGGGCCAAGGCCCTTGCAGTGATCAAGGCCGATGCCTACGGGCATGGCGCGGTACGTTGCGCCCAAGCCTTGCAGGACACTGCGGATGGATTTGCCGTGGCATGCATCGAGGAAGCCCTGGAGCTGCGGGCCGGCGGTATTCGTGCGCCGGTGTTGCTGCTGGAAGGGTTTTTCGAAGCCGATGAGCTGTCGTTGATCGTCGAGCACGATTTCTGGTGCGTCGTGCATTCGTTGTGGCAGCTCGAAGCGATTGAAAAAGCGGCGCTGGGCAAGCCGATCACGGTCTGGCTCAAGCTGGACTCTGGGATGCACCGGGTCGGCCTGCATCCGCAAGACTACCAGGCCGCCTATCGTCGGCTGCTGGCCAGCGGCAAAGTGGCGAAAATCGTGCTGATGAGCCACTTTGCCCGTGCCGACGAGCTGCATGATCCTAGCAGCACCCGGCAACTGGAAGTGTTTGAAGCGACCTGCCAGGGATTGACGGCCGAGACCAGCCTGCGCAACTCCCCGGCGGTCTTGGGCTGGCCACAGATGCCGAGTGACTGGGTTCGTCCGGGCATCATGCTGTATGGCGCGACGCCTTTCGATGAAGCCAACGCCACCGCTTCGCGCCTGCAGCCGGTGATGACCCTGGAGTCGAAGATCATCTGCGTGCGCGAGCTGCCGGCCGGCGAGCCGGTGGGGTATGGCGCCCGTTACGTGACCACCCAGACGACCCGGGTCGGGGTGGTCGCCATGGGCTATGCCGACGGCTACCCGCGCCAGGCTCCGAGCGGTACTCCGGTGCTGGTGGACGGCCAGCGCAGCCAATTGCTCGGACGCGTGTCGATGGACATGCTGTGTGTCGACCTGACGAATGTCCCCCATGCCGGGCTCGGTTCGACCGTCGAGTTGTGGGGCAAGCATGTGCTCGCCAGCGATGTGGCGAAGGCTGCCGGCACCATTCCCTATCAGATTTTCTGCAACCTGCGGCGGGTGCCGCGGCTCTATTCCGGGGGCTGACGCAACGCGGGATCGACCGAAGGTCGCTTCACCGCGCAGGATTCGGGTCAAAGTGTTGTAAATACTGAACGCTGTCGCCATGATAACGCTCACTTTCCACACAACCTGATCCCCTGGAGGTTCCAGCATTGGACGTCGGTGAACGACTGCAAGCCATTCGTAAACTCAAAGGCCTTTCCCAGCGTGAACTCGCCAAACGTGCGGGCGTCACCAACAGCACCATTTCGATGATCGAGAAAAACAGCGTGAGCCCCTCGATCAGCTCGCTGCGCAAGGTCCTTGGCGGCATCCCCATGTCCATGGTCGAGTTTTTCTCCGAAGAAATCCTCCAGGAGAAGCCGACCCAGATCGTCTACAAAGCCAACGAACTGATCGATATCTCCGACGGCGCCGTGACCATGAAGCTGGTGGGTAGGGCACACCCGAGTCGGGCGATTGCCTTTTTGAACGAAATCTATCCGCCTGGCGCCGATACCGGTGACGAGATGCTCACCCATGAAGGCGAGGAAACCGGGATTCTGGTGGAAGGGCGTCTGGAGCTGGTCGTCGGCGCCGAAACGTTCGTGCTCGAAGCCGGGGACAGCTACTATTTCGAAAGCACCAAGCCACACCGTTTCCGTAATCCGTTCGATGTGCCGGCGCGACTGATCAGCGCAGCCACACCGGCCAATTTCTAAGGAAGAGGCGCCAAGCCCGCACGGGCAGCGGCGGCCAGGGGGGAAGCTGTCACAACGAACAAGACCCTTGTGACTTTAGGGTTGTTTCAGTGTGACAGGCTTACCGCTATACTTGCGCCCGCCTGCAACCGTGGCCGCAGGCGTGACTAGCCACCATGAGGGTGTACGCGTGAACCTAATTATGAAAATGCTGGCTGCACCAGCAACCGTATTGGCCCTTTGGGCAGTCAGTGCCCAAGCGGCGACCAACGACGAAATCGCCAAGCGCCTCGAGCCGGTCGGCCAGGTTTGCGTTGCGGGGAAGGAATGCAAGGGCATGGAAGTTGCCGTTGCGGCCGGCGGTGGGGGCAAGAAGACACCGGATGACGTAATCGGTAAACATTGCGGGGCTTGCCACACTGCAGGCGTGCTGGGCGCTCCCAAAATTGGTGACAGCGGAGCTTGGGGCGAACGAGCCAAGAAAGAAGGCGGCGTTGATGGTCTGCTGGCTAAAGCCATCTCCGGTATCAATTCCATGCCACCTAAAGGCACCTGCGCCGATTGCTCGGATGAAGAGCTCAAAGGCGCCATCCAGAAGATGTCCGGCCTGAAATAAAGCCAGCATCCTTCAAAAAAGCCGCTTACGAGCGGCTTTTTTGCGCCTCGGAAACGACCACTCGGGGCTGTTCATCGCAACCAAGACCCGGCAAGCTCGGTCCAATCCACATTCACGGAATGACCCGGAGGGTAGGATGGTGCAATTGTGTTCAATCGAGCAGGCGGTGGATGACGTCCTGGAACGCCTGCCGGCGCATATCCACCTCGGCATGCCCCTGGGGTTGGGCAAACCCAATCTGTTCGCCAACGCGCTGTACCGGCGCGTTGCCCAACTGCCCGAACGACAACTGACCGTCTACACAGCCCTGAGCCTGGGTCGGCCGAACCTGGGCGACGGTTTGCAAAAGCGCTTTCTCGAGCCCTTCATTGAGCGGGTTTTCGGCGACTATCCTGAACTCGATTACCTGGCCGACCTGCAGCGGGACAGCCTGCCGTCCAACATTCGGGTCGAGCAGTTCTTCATGCAGCCGGGCAGCCTGCTGCACAGCGCATCGGCCCAGCAGAACTACGTCAGCAGCAACTACAGTCACGCCGCCCGGGACATCAACGCCGCAGGCTTGAACCTGATCGCGCAACTGGTGGCGAGCGATCCACAGCACCCGGATCGCCTGAGCCTGAGTTGCAACCCCGACATCACCCTCGACCTGTTGCCAATGATCGAGAAGCGGCGGGCGGCGGGGGAGACCATCCTCATGGTCGGCCAGGTTCATAGCGATCTGCCCTACATGCCGGGGGATGCTGAAATCGGCATCGACGCTTTCGATCTGTTGATCGACGAGAAGGACAACCACACGCTGTTTTCCACTCCGAACATGCCGGTGGGGTTCCAGGACCATTTCATCGGCCTGCACGCAAGCAGCCTGGTGCGTGACGGCGGCACGCTGCAAATCGGTATTGGTTCCATGGGCGATGCGCTGACGGCGGCGCTGCTGGCGCGTCAGGCGGATAACGCCGGATATCGGGCGTTACTGGCGGACCTGAACCTCAGCCAGTGGGCGCAACTGATCGAGCGTGAGGGTGGGGTCGAGCCATTTGCAAAGGGGTTGTACGGTTGCAGTGAAATGTTCGTCAACGGTCTGCTGGTGCTGGCGGAGGCCGGGATCATCCGGCGCAAGGTCTACCCCGATGAGCCGACCCAGGAGCAGGCCAACGCGGGCACGCTCGACGAGGCGGCCCAGCCCGACGGCGTCTGTATCCATGGCGGCTTCTTTCTCGGGCCACGCAGTTTTTACCAGCGCTTGCACGAGTTGCCGCAGAGCCGTCGGCTCGAATTCAACATGACCCGCATCAGCTACATCAACGAGTTGTATGGCCAGGAGCGCCTCAAGCGCTTGCAGCGTCTCGATGCCCGCTTCATCAATACCGTGTTCACCATGACTCTGCTCGGCGCTGGGGTGTCCGATCAGTTGGAGGACGGCCGGGTGCTCAGCGGTGTGGGCGGGCAGTACAACTTCGTCGCTCAGGGGCATGCGCTGGAAGGTGCGCGTTCCATTTTGCTCCTGCGCAGTTGGCGGGAGTCCGGGGGCGAGATCAGCTCGAACATTGTCTGGGAGTATGGCCATTGCACGATTCCTCGGCACCTGCGGGACATCGTGGTGACCGAATACGGCATCGCCGATCTGCGGGGCAAGACCGATGCCGCGGTGATCGAAGCGTTGCTGAACATCAGTGATTCACGCTTCCAACCGGGGTTGATCGAGCAGGCGCAGAATGCTGGAAAGCTACCGAAGGATTTTCGCCTCGATCCGCGGTTCGCCGACAACACATCGGAGCGCTTGCAGGCGATCCAGGCGCGGCATCCGAATCTGTTTCCAGAGTATCCGTTGGGTGCTGATTTCGACGGAGTGGAGCGGGACCTGTTGCGGGCGCTGAACTGGCTCAAGAGCAAGTTCAAGCTCACCGAAATACTCGAGTTGGGCAAGGCGGCGCTGGATGCCCCCGAGCCCTCGTTGTACCCCGAGCATCTGGAGCGGATGCAACTGGCGAGCACGGAGGGGCTGAAGGAAGATCTGTTCCAGCGCTTGTTGCTGGCGGGTCTCAAGGCCTCTGCGCAACAACAATCAACCTGACCCACCCTGTGGGAGCGAGCCTGCTCACGATGACGAACTACCTGCCAACACTTGTGTTGGATGTGCAGGCCTCATCGCGAGCAGGCTCGCTCCCACAAGGGGGATGTGTGTCAGTCGATGAAGGTCACGACCCCGCCGGCCAGGGATTTCACCCGCGCCAGGGACTCGACACGATAGCCTTGGGCGTCCAGTTCCGCGCGGCCACCCTGGAACGACTTCTCGATCACGATCCCCAGCCCGGCCACGGTGGCGCCGGCCTGTTTGATGATGGAAATCAGCGCCTGGGAGGCTTTGCCGTTGGCCAGGAAGTCATCGATGATCAGCACCCGGTCGCTGCTGGTCAGGTGACGAGGGCTGATGGCGACGGTGCTCTCGGTCTTCTTGGTGAACGAATACACGGTCGCCGACAGCAGGTTTTCCGTCAGGGTCAGGGACTGTTGCTTACGGGCGAAAATCACCGGCACGCCAAGGTTCAGGCCGGTCATGATGGCCGGGGCGATACCCGAGGCTTCAATGGTGACGATCTTGGTGATGCCCGAATCCTTGAACAGCGCGGCGAATTCATCGCCGATCTGTTTCATCAACTGCGGGTCGATCTGGTGGTTCAGGAAAGCGTCGACTTTCAGGACCTGATCGGATAGCACGATGCCTTGCTCACGGATTTTCTGGTGCAGGGCTTCCATGAAGCCTCCTCTGATAACGCCTCAAGGGCTCTGAAGGCGGAAAAAAGTAGTCGATTCTAGCGCTTTAGCATCGCTCGTATATCGGCCAAGGCGCTGTTGCCGCGAACGGCTTTTACTTCAGTCGGGGTGTCGTCGTTGCCTTCCCAGGCCAGGTCGTCCGGCGGCAGCTCATCGAGAAAGCGGCTCGGCGCGCAGTCGATCACTTCACCATATTGCTTGCGCTTGGCGGCGAAGGTGAAGGCCAGCGTCTGACGGGCCCGGGTAATACCCACGTAGGCCAGGCGCCGTTCTTCTTCGATGGTGTCGGCCTCGATGCTGGAACGGTGCGGCAGGATTTCTTCTTCCATGCCCATGATGAACACGTAAGGGAATTCCAGGCCCTTGGAGGCGTGCAGCGTCATCATTTGCACGCCTTCGGCACCGTCTTCCTCTTCCTGCTGACGCTCGAGCATGTCCCGCAGCACGAGCTTGCCGATGGCGTCCTCGACGGTCATTTCGCCGTCTTCGTCTTTTTCCAGGGTGTTCTTCAGGGCCTCGATCAGGAACCAGACGTTGCCCATGCGGTAGTCGGCGGCCTTGTCGCTGGAGCTGTTGGTGCGCAGCCAGTTCTCGTAGTCGATGTCCATGACCATGCTGCGCAGTGCCGCGATCGGATCTTCCCCGGCGCACTGCTCGCGGACCCGGTCCATGAAGCGCTTGAAGCGCGCCAGGCGGTCGGTGAAGCGGCTGTCCAGGTGTTCGCCCAGGCCGATTTCGTCGGTGGCGGCGTACATCGAGATCTTGCGCTCGGTGGCGTAATTGCCGAGCTTTTCCAGCGTGGTCGAGCCGATTTCCCGACGCGGGACGTTGATCACCCGCAGGAAGGCGTTGTCATCGTCCGGGTTCACGATCAGGCGGAAATAGGCCATCAGGTCCTTCACTTCCTGACGGCCGAAGAAGCTGTTGCCCCCCGACAGGCGATAGGGAACCTGGTGATGCTGCAACTTCAGCTCGATCAGCTTGGCCTGGTAGTTGCCGCGGTACAGGATCGCAAAATCGCTGTACGGCCGGTCGGTGCGCAGGTGCAGGCTGAGGATTTCCATGGCCACGCGCTCGGCTTCGGCGTCTTCGTTGCGGCAGCGGATCACGCGGATCTCGTCGCCGTGACCCATCTCGCTCCACAGCTGCTTTTCGAACTCGTGGGGGTTGTTGGAAATCAGCACGTTGGCGCAGCGCAGGATACGGCTGGTGGAGCGGTAGTTCTGTTCCAGCATCACCACTTTGAGCGACGGATAATCTTCCTTGAGCAGCATCAGGTTTTCCGGACGCGCGCCACGCCAGGCGTAGATCGACTGGTCGTCGTCGCCCACCACGGTGAACTGGTTGCGCTTGCCGATGAGCAGCTTCACCAGCAGGTATTGGCTGGCGTTGGTGTCCTGGTATTCGTCCACCAGCAGGTAGCGAACCTTGTTCTGCCATTTTTCGAGGATGTCGGCGTGTTCCTGGAACAGCTTGACCGGCAGCAGGATCAGGTCGTCGAAGTCCACCGCATTGAACGCCTTGAGCGTGCGCTGGTAATGGGTGTAGACGATGGCGGCTGTCTGTTCCTTGGGGTTGCGGGCGTTTTCCAGGGCTTCGGCGGGCAGCACCAGGTCGTTCTTCCAGGCGCCGATCATGTTCTTGATCTCGTCGACGCCGTCGTCGCCCGAGTACTCCTTCTGCATGATGTCGGTCATCAGGGCCTTGACGTCGGTCTCGTCGAAAATCGAGAAGCCCGGCTTGTAGCCCAGTCGCACGTGTTCCTTGCGGATGATGTTCAGGCCCAGGTTGTGGAAGGTGCAGACCGTCAGGCCACGGCCTTCGCCGGCGCGCAGCAGGCCGCCGACCCGTTCTTTCATTTCCCGGGCGGCTTTGTTGGTAAAGGTCATGGCGACGATGTACTGGGCGCGGATGCCGCAGTTCTGGATCAGGTGCGCGATCTTGCGGGTGATCACGCTGGTCTTGCCGGAGCCTGCACCGGCGAGCACCAAAAGAGGGCCGCCGACATAGTTCACGGCTTCTTGCTGCCGGGGATTGAGTCGGGACATGACAGGGTCAGGGAGTCGTTTGCGAAAATGGGCCGGCATTTTAACAGGCTTGGAGAATTGTGCTGCTCTGTCCGACTTGTGACGCGGTATGACGAGGCTTCGCTGCCTTGAGGCAGGGATTTGGAGTGGATTGGCGCTGATGTTCGGCCTGGGAATGGAAAAAAATCGCCAGAAGCCCGTTTTTGAGAACTATTGGCACTGGTCATTGTCGGTCGGCAGGTCATAATGCCCAGCGCACCCCCCCTTGCAGAGTCTACGGAGTCAGCTTGTCCACGCCTGTCGAACCCTTGCGTTTGCTGTTATTGGCCGAAGAGCCTGAGTGGTCAGCGATATTACGCGAGTGCCTGGCGCCTATGGCGGGCTCGGTCGTGTTGATCATTGCCCCGAGCTGGGAGTCGGTCAACAGTCTGTTCGAAGACAACCGCAACGCGGTCCTGTTGACGGTCGCGGCCTTGCAACCAGCGCCCGGCCGCTGCCCTCTGCCGACCATCCTGCTGCTTGATCACGAGCCCGCGTCGCTGCCCGACGGCGCCAGCGACTGGCTGGTGCGTGAGCTGCTCGACAGTGCGACCCTGCGTCGTTGCCTGCGTCATGTACGTGAGCGCGGGGTACTGGAAAACACCTTGCAACGTCTCGCCGAACAGGACCCGCTGACCGGCATTGCGAACCGCCAGGGGTTCCAGACCCTGCTGGCGGCGCGCCTGGCTGAAAGCGAAGGCCGTGGCCTGGCGCTCGGTCACCTGGACCTGGACAACTTCCGTCACGCCAACGACGCCCTCGGGCATCAAGCCGGCGACCGCTTGATCCTGCAGGTGGTATCGCGTCTCAAGGGGGCGCTCGAAGCCGGCGATCAGTTGGCACGGCTGGGCAGCGACGAGTTCGCCTTGCTGATCGATACCCGCCGGGCACCTCAGCGGGCCGAATGGATGGCCGAGCGCATCACCCAAGCCATGGCCGAGCCCTATTGGGTGGACGGGGAAAGCCTGCTGATCGGCTGCAGCCTGGGCATCGCCCATGCTCGGGCCCAGGCGGGTGCCGATCCGTTGATGTGGCATGCCCACATCGCCATGCAGCAGGCCAAGAGCACCCAGGGTTGCACCTTTCATGTCTTCAACGAGCGCATCAACCGCAACGCCCGCAGCCTCGCCGATCTGGAAAGCGAACTGCGCCGGGCGCTGCGTCGCGACGAACTGGAGCTGCACTACCAGCCCCGCCTGGACCTCGAAAGCGGTCGCATCGTCGGCCTCGAAGCCCTGGTGCGTTGGCGTCACGGTGAGCGCGGGCTGCTGCCGCCGAGTGAATTCGTGCCGCTGGCCGAGCAGAGTGGCCTGATCGTACCGCTGGGCTACTGGGTGATTTCCCGTGCGCTGCGGGATATGCAGGCCCTGCGCGAGCGCGGGTTGGCGCCGCTGCACATGGCGGTCAACTTGTCGTTCCGGCAGTTCCAGGACAGCCAGTTGCTGTCGACCCTGAGTCGGTTGATCAGCGAGCGAGGCGTCGAAGCCCAATGGCTGGAGTTCGAACTCACCGAAACCGCGGTCATGCGTCGCAGCGAGTTGGTCAAGCAGACGATGGATGCCCTCGGCCGGTTGGGGGTGCGTTTCTCCCTGGACGATTTCGGCACTGGATTTTCCTCGTTCGTGCACCTCAACAGCCTTCCCATCGCCCTGCTGAAGATCGACAAGAGCTTCGTCGGCGGCATGGAGCAACGCGAAGAGAACCGCAAGCTGGTGCACGCGATGATCAACCTGGCCCACAACCTCAACCTGGAGGTGGTGGCCGAAGGTGTGGAAACCCGCGAGCAGTTGGACCTGTTGCGCGGTTTCGGTTGCGATCAGGTGCAGGGCTTCCTGATCAGCAAACCGTTGCCGCTGCCTGAACTGGTGGAATACCTGACGTTCGATGGTCATCAGGCAACGCGGGACGTGGTGGGCTGACCCCACCCCGCGGGCTGACACAATCCCCGGTGGGAGCGAGCCTGCTCGCGATGGCGGTCGATCAGTCAGATCGATGTATTAGACACACCGCTATCGCGAGCAGGCTCGCTCCCACAGGGGGTTCATTCAGTCTGGACGTTCTCGAAACCCTGTTGTCCCGGCTCGCCCCTGATCATCCGCTTCATCTTCCCTTCGAACGCCAACGTCAGGCTCACCGCCGCGCAGGCCAGCCCCAGGGCCAGCCCCCACCAGACGCCGGTCGGTCCCCAGCTCAGGTGAAACGCCATCCACCAGGCCGCCGGCGCGCCAATCAACCAATAACAACCCAGGCCCACCAGGAACGTGGTCTTGGCGTCCTTGAGCCCACGAATGCAGCCCATGGCGATGGTCTGCGTGCCGTCGAACAGTTCGAACCACGCCGCCACGGCCAGCAGGCTCACCGCCAGGTCGATCACCGGACGGAACGCCGGGTCGTTGTGGTCCAGGAACAAACCGATCAACTGATTCGGCAACAGCCAGAACACCATGGCAAAAGCCAGCATCACCGCAGCGCCGAAGCCAATGCCGACCCGTCCGGACAGTCGGGCCATCAGCAGTTGTCCGGCGCCGTAGTGCTGGCCGATGCGCATGGTGATGGCGTACGACATCCCTGCCGGAACCATGAATGCCACAGACACAATCTGCAGGGCGATCTGATGGGCCGCCAACGGCGTGCTGCCCATGGTGCCCATGCACAGCGCGGCGAACGCGAACAGCCCGACTTCCACGGCATAGGTGCCGCCAATCGGCAGGCCCAGGCGCCACAGCTCCTTGAGGTACTGGCGATTCGGCCGGAACAGCCCCTCAAGCAGTGGGTACGCGCGGTATGCCGGATGCCGGTGGATATGCCAGGCCAGCGCCAGGGCCATGCAACTGGCAACAATGGCAGTAACCAGGCCGATGCCCATCAAGCCCAGTTTCGGCAGCCCGAACATACCGGTGATAAGCGCGTAATTGAGCAGGAAGTTGGCCACCGTGCCGCCCAGACTGATCACCATGACCGGCGTGGCCCGGCCGATGGCGCTGGTAAAGCCGCGCAGGGCCATGAAGCTCAGATAGCCCGGCAGGGCAAACGGCAACACCAGCAGGAACTGTCCGGCGGACAGCACGTTGGTTTCGGTCTGGCCGAACATCAGCAGCACCGGCTTGAGGTTCCATAACAGTAACCCGGCTGCCAGCGCCATCAGCCAGGCCAGCCACAACCCGGCCTGGGTCAAACGGGTGGCCCCCTCGATGTCGCCGGCACCGTGACGGATCGCCACCAGGGTACCCACTGCCGCGATCACGCCGATGCAGAAAATCGACACGAACGAATAACTCGCCGCCCCCAGTCCACCGCCGGCCAGGGCTTCGGGGCTCAGGCGCGCCATCATCAAGGTGTCGGTGAGGACCATCAACATGTGCGCCAACTGCGAGGCAATCAACGGCCCCGCCAGCCGCAGGATAGCCCGGAGTTCGGTACGCACAGGATGCTGCATGATCATCACGCTCCATGTTCAGACGAGGCTGTAAACCGTCGATTCTCGGCGCTTGCGACGCTTTGCACAAAAGGATAAAAACGATGGCAGATATGATTAAAACTCATGTATGGGTTCTTTCTGCCAGGCCCTCGTCACTGGAGCGTTTCCCGATGTCGCGTCGTCTTCCACCTCTTTATGCGCTGCGGGCATTCGAAGCAGCGGCGCGCTACAGCTCGTTCACCCGGGCCGCAGAAGAGTTATCGATTACCCAGAGTGCGGTGAGCCGTCACATCCGCACGCTCGAGGAGCATTTTGCCTGCCGGCTGTTCCAGCGCAGCGGTCGCAATCTGCAATTGACCGAAGCGGCGCGGTTGCTGCTGCCAGGTATCCGCGATGGGTTCATGGCACTTGAGCGGGCCTGCCATACGCTGTCGGGTGAGGACGGCATCCTGCGCATGAAGGCCCCCTCGACCCTGACCATGCGTTGGCTGCTGGCGCGCCTGAGTCGCTTTCGACATTTGCAGCCGGGCAATGAGGTGCAGTTGACCAGCGCCTGGATGGACGTCGATTCGGTGGACTTCAACACCGAGCCTTTCGATTGTGCGGTGTTGTTGGGCAATGGACATTTTCCAGCGGATTGGGAGGCCAGTTTCCTGTTTCCCGAGGAGCTGATTCCCGTGGGCGCGCCGAACCTGTTGAACGATCAACCGTGGGATGTGCAGCGGCTGGCCAACGCCGAACTGCTCCATCCCACGCCAGACCGTCGCGACTGGCGCAGTTGGCTGGAGCGCATGGGCTTGTCCGACAAGGTCTCGCTCAAGGGCGGGCAGGTGTTCGATACGCTGGAGCTGGGCATGATTGCAGCGGCGCGCGGTTACGGTGTTTCCATGGGCGACCTGTTGATGGTGGCCGAAGATGTGGCTCAGGGGCGCTTGAGCCTGCCGTGGCCGACCGCCGTCGCCAGTGGCGAGCATTATTACCTGGTCTGGCCCAAAACCCGTCCGGGAGGTGAACGTTTGCGTCGGCTCAGCGATTTTCTGCAAGGCGAAGTCAAGGCCATGCAACTGCCCGCGGTGGAGCGTCTTGGCTGAAACGTTGCAGTAAGGGTGATAGCAGCCTGTATTAATCCTTGCTGGCCGCTCAAGTATCTCGCTTTGCGGCCGAACCCGTGACATGGAACCCTCGTTCAGAAAGGGCAAAACATATACCTACCTTGAATAAAATGCCGAGCGTGCGACGTGATCAGGATGATCCGGTGTCTCGGCCAGGAGCCGTCATGTCTCAACCCCGTGCCCGGATCGCCTCACAGCTAGGCCTTGCCCTCGCCGTGATATTGGCGATCGTGATCTCCGGCAGTACCGTCTTCGCCTTGCGTTCGCTGGACGCCGCCAACCTTGCCACTCGTGAAGAGCATCTGGCCAGTGAAGCGCGTCTGATGGCCGATCAGCTCAATACCTTCCACGGCACCTTGCGCGAGAGCACCCAGCGCCTGGCTGGCCTGTTCGAAAAGCGCTTCAGCGCGGGCCTGAACGTGCACCCGGACCAGCCGGTTGCGGTGGCGGGCATACAGACACCGAGCCTGAGCCTGGGTAGCGAAGTGCTGAACAACAACTTCAAGGAAGTTGACGAGTTCAAGCAGATGACCGCCGGGACCGCCACGGTGTTCGTGCGCAGCGGCGACGATTTCATCCGCGTCAGTACGTCGGTGGCCAAGCAGGACGGTTCGCGAGCCATTGGCACCGTGCTGGACCACGCCAGCCCGGCTTACGCCCGCTTGATGAGTGGGCAGAGCTATATTGGCCGGGTCTTGCTCTTTGGCCGTTACTACATGACCCAGTACAGCCCGGTTCGTGACAGCGGTGGCAAGATCATCGCCGCGCTGTACGTCGGTTTCGACTACACCGATGCGCAGAATGCCCAGTTCGAGAACCTCAAGCGCTTCCGCATTGGCAAGACCGGCTCGCTGGCCCTGCTGGATGAACAAAGCAAATGGCTGGTACCGCCGGCCGGCGTCCAGGCGCTGGATGCCGCTGTCACGACCGTCGTTGGCCTGGTGAAAGAACCGGGCAAGGGCGCGTTCTGGAGCGACACCGCCGAAGATTTCTATAGCGTCGCCGTACCGTTCGAGGGCGGACCGTGGGCGGTGGTGGCGAGCATGCCGAAGGCCGAGATTCGCGAGGTGACCTGGAGCGTCGGTACGCAACTGGCCATTGGCAGCTTGCTGGCAATGCTGCTGGCGGTTGGCGCAGCGATGTGGCTGTTGCGCAGCAAGCTGGCGCCCCTGGGCGATCTGGTGCGCCAGGCCGAAGCATTGGGCGCCGGTGACCTGAGTGTGCGCCTGAGCGTGTCGAGCCATGACGAAATCGGCCAACTGTCCCGTGCCTTCAATCAGATGAGCCAGGCGTTGTCGACCATGGTCGAGCATATCCGCAAGGCCTCCCAGGAGGTCAGCAGTCGTGCCCAGGCCCTGTCCGGGTTGTCCAGCGGTGCTTATGAGGGGATGGAGCAGCAGTCCGGCGAAATCACCAGCATGGCCGGCGCGGTGGAAGAGTTCAGCGCTACCTCGTTGAACATTGCCGACAACATGGGCAATACCGAGCGCCTGGCCCAGGAAAACGCCCAGCAGACGCGTATCGGTCGGACATCGATGGATGAAGCCTCTTCGTCCCTGGAACAGATCGCCGGCGCACTGAACAGCACTGCCACGGTTATCAACACCTTGGGTCAGCGTTCCCAGGAAATCGGCGGGATCGTCGGCGTGATCACCTCGATCGCCGAGCAGACCAACCTGCTGGCCCTGAACGCTGCCATCGAAGCCGCTCGCGCGGGTGAGCAGGGGCGTGGTTTCGCCGTGGTGGCGGATGAGGTCCGTAGCCTGGCCTCCCGTACTCGTCAGGCCACTGACGAGATTTCCAGCATGATCACCAGCATCCAGCAGGAAACCGGCAACGCCATCAGTACGATGGAGCAGGGCAACCTGTTGATGCAAGAAGGCCTGTCGCGCAACGCCAACGTGGCCTCGGCGCTGGCTCGCATCGATGAGCAGAGCCGTTCGGCTGGCCAGCAGTTCGCGGCGATCACCACCGCTACCCAGGAACAAAGCAGCACGGCAACCCTGCTCAGCAGCAACCTGCAGAGTATCGCCATGGCCAACAGCGAGCAGCGCGAAGTGGTCTCGAACCTGGCGGTCACTGCCAAGGAACTGGAAAAGCTGGCGCAGGACCTGCGCCAGGAAGTCGATCGGTTCCGCTGAGTCCCTTACAACCACCGCAGCAGGCTCGTCCCGGATCATTGTGGGAGCGAGCCTGCTCGCGATGGCTTTCAACCGCCAATATCTAATTGCCCCGGCCACTGTGGGAGCCGAGCTTGCTCGCGATAGCTTTATGTCAGGCGACAGAGATATCGCCCGATCCAATGCCATCGCGAGCAAGCTCAGCTCCCACACACGTTGTGTCGCTAATTTCTCCGGTCTGCTTTTTTTAGAGTTATTGCCGTTTTTAAGCTTGCTGAAACGTTTCTTCAAGTCTATAAAAACCGCACAACTCCAATAAAAGGCCAAGTCCATGACTCCGCTCAAACTCCTTGTTACCCTCGGCGCCCTGGGCGCTGCCTCCCATGCCATGGCCTGGGACTATGTCCTGCTCGACACCGATAAAGCCGCCCAGCCTTGGCAGATCACCAGCCAGCAGCTCGGCGTGAAGACCGACAAACCCTTTTCCGTGACGATGCGCACCCTGCACGGCGGTCGCCAGGAAGGCGTCAGCATCGTCGACATCGACAACGGCACCATGAAACTGTCGGTCGTTCCGACCCGGGGCATGAACGTGTTGCAGGCGTCGGTCGGAAATGCGCGGATGGGTTGGGATTCGCCGGTCAAGGAAGTGGTCAATCCGGCCTTCATCGAACTCAACGGTCGCGGCGGGCTGGGATGGCTCGAAGGTTTCAACGAGCTGGTCACCCGTTGTGGTTACGAGTGGGTGGGGCACCCTGGCATGGACAATGGCGAACTGCTGACGCTGCACGGTCGCGCCGCCAATATCCCGGCCAACAAGGTCACCCTGCACATCGATGAAAAAGCCCCTTATGCCATTACCCTGAGGGGTGAGTTGAAAGAGCAGGCTTTCAAGAAGGTCGATTTTTCGGTGCAGACCGAGCTGGTCACCGAACCTGGTAGCGTAACTTTCGCCCTCAACGACACGTTGACCAACAACGGCGACTATCCGAAGGAATACCAGGCGCTCTACCACAGCAACTTCAGCACGCCGTTCCTGGAGCAGGGCGCCCGTTTCGCCGCGCCGGTCAAGCAGGTCTCGCCATTCAATGACAAGGCCAAGGGCGACCTGGCCGATTGGCAAACCTACCGGGCTCCCACCAAGGATTACGACGAAACCGTCTATAACGTCGTGCCCTACGCCGACGCCAAGGGTGACACGCTCACCGTGCTGCACAACAAGGCCGGTAGCCTTGGTGTATCGGTGGGCTTCAACACGGCAACGCTTCCCGTGTTCTCCCTGTGGAAAAACACCGATACCCAAGGGCAGGGGTACGTGACCGGGCTGGAGCCTGGCACCAGTTTTTCCTATAACCGCCATTACCAGCGGCCACTGGGCCTGGTACCCACTATCGCGCCGAAAGAGCAGAAGCACTTCCAGATCCGTTACAGCCTGCTGGCGGACAAGGGCGCCGTGGATAAAGCGCTCAAACGGGTCGATGAGATCCAGGGCGATCGAAAAACCGAGGTGCGGAATACGCCGCTGGTGGACCTGAGCAAACCGTGACCCGGTTCAGGCCGTCGCAGGGCGATACTGCAAGGCTTCAGCCAGGTGCTCCCGGCTGATACGGCCAGCTTGCTCTAGGTCTGCCAGCGTCCGGGCAACCTTGAGCAAGCGATGGGCGGCCCGCAGCGACAGGGTTAGTCGCTCGCAGGCCGTTTCCAGCCACGTTTCATCGGCTGTGGATAACGTGCAGTGCCGACGCAGACCGGGCAGATCCAGGAAAGCGTTGGCACAGCCTTGTCGCGTCTGCTGGCGTTCACGGGCTTCGGCCACTTGTTCGGCCACGGTGGCGGTGTCCTCACCCGGTTCGCGCCGGGGATTCAGCGCCGTGGCTTCCCGTGCGACCGTCAGGTGCAGGTCGATACGGTCCAACAAGGGACCTGAGAGCTTGTTGCGGTAGCGCTGCACCATGTCGGGTGTGCAGGAGCAACGGCCGCTGGGCTCGCCCAGGTATCCGCAGGGGCAGGGGTTCATCGCCGCCACCAGCTGGAAGCGCGCCGGAAAGCGCACGCGGTCGCGGGCACGAGATACGACGATGTGGCCCGATTCCAGCGGCTCCCGCAGGACTTCCAGTACCTTGCGGTCGAACTCCGGTAATTCATCGAGGAATAACACGCCATGGTGGGCCAGAGTGATCTCGCCTGGCTGCGGTTTGGATCCTCCACCTACCAGCGCCGGACCCGAAGCCGAGTGATGGGGCTGGCGAAAAGGCCGTTGTGGCCAATGACTCAAGGGCACGCAACTGGCGACCGACTGGATCGCAGCGACCTCCAGGGCCTCGCTCTCGGCCAGTGGCGGTAGCAGTCCCGGCAAACGACTCGCCAGCAATGTCTTGCCGGTACCCGGCGGTCCGCTGAATAGCAGGTTGTGCGCTCCGGCGGCAGCGATCAGCAAGGCACGCTTGGCCCCGACCTGGCCTTGCACTTCGTTCAGGTCGGGGTAGGGCTTGCTGGCTGAAAGCAGTCCGTTCGAAACGAAAGGCTCGACCGGAGCGTGGCCGTTGAAATGCGCTACCACTTCAAGCAGATGATCCACGGCGATCACTCTCAGGCCCGAGGCCAGGCAGGCCTCCTCGGCGTTCGCCCGCGGCACCACCAGCGTGCGTCCGGCCTTGCGCGCCGCCAGCGCAGCGGGCAATACCCCGCGCACCGGTCGCACGGCGCCGGATAACGCCAGCTCACCAAGGCATTCCACGTCGTCCAGCGTCAGGGTCGGCACCTGCACGCTGGCCGCCAGGATGCCCAGGGCAATGGCCAGGTCGAACCGCCCGCCGTCCTTCGGCAGGTCCGCCGGTGCCAGGTTCAAGGTAATACGCCGCGCCGGGAAGTTCAGCCCCGAATTGATAATCGCACTGCGCACCCGGTCCTTGCTTTCCTTCACCGCCGCCTCCGGCAAACCGACCATCGTCAATGACGGCAAGCCATTGGCAAGATGGACCTCAACGGTAACGGCGGGAGCCTCCACCCCCACCTGGGCGCGGCTATGGACAATGGCGAGCGACATGAATCGTTCCTTGAAAGGGATATAAAGACCGCATCCTGCGGTGCCTGAAGGTTAGTCGTGGGGAGGGGGACCGGCGTGGCAAATGATGAGCGAAATCTTGGCAGGATGTTGCAGGTGGAATGGCGGCCTGGGAGGTGGGGGATTAGGCCTCTGCTAGACTGCGATCTGTGGCAATCCAATAGCACAGGGAGGACGCGGTCGTGAACGATCTGCTGGCGCTGTTGACCGATAACCGCTTCATGCCCCACGGGCATTGCTATCTGTGGCGCCCGGATCTGCTCTGGACCAACGTGATTGCGGATGGGCTGATCACGTTCTCTTACGTCACCATTCCCTTCACGCTCATCTACTTTATCCACAAGCGCAAGGACGTGCCTTTCGACTGGATGCTGGCGGCCTTCGGCGTCTTCATCCTGGCCTGCGGGACCAGCCATGTGATGGAAATCCTGACCATCTGGCAACCCTACTACTGGCTATCGGCGCTGGTTAAGGTAATCACCGCGATTGCTTCGATGATTACCGCCATCCTGCTGGTTCGGCTGGTGCCCGCGGCCCTGAAGATTCCCAGCCCGCAGCAATTGGCCCGGGTCAACGACGAATTGCGCGAGGCCCAGGCCGAACTGGTCACCACCGCGCGCCGGGCGGGCATGGCGGAAATTGCCACTAACGTGCTGCACAATGTGGGCAACGTGCTCAATAGCGTCAATGTGTCGGCCCAGGTTCTGTATGACAAAGTGCATACGTCCAAAGGGCAGGGGGTCGCCAAGGTTGTTCAATTAATGAAGGAGCATTCCGATGATCTCGGTGACTTCTTCAGCTCCAATCCGAAAGGTCGCGCATTGCCGGACTACCTCGGCAAGCTGGCCGAGTCGCTGGCAATCGAGCAGCAGAGCATGATCAACGAGTTGGCGCAGTTGACCAAGAGCATTGACCATATCAAGGAAATCGTCGCTACCCAGCAGTCCTATGCCGGCAATTCCAGCGTGCTGGAGCCGGGCTCGTTGCGAGAGTTGATCGAGGATGTGGTGCGCATCTGCCATGTGTCCCTGGCCCGCCATCAGGTGACGGTGGTCAAGGAGCTCAACGATATCCCGATCATGGCGCTGGATAAGCACAAAGTGCTACAGATATTGATCAACCTGATCAACAACGCCAAGCAGGCGCTCGATCCGGTCTCGGATCGTCCGTCCCGGATCACCCTGCGCCTGAAGGCCATTGACGACAAGCGCGTACGGATCGAGGTCGAGGACAACGGCGAGGGTATCGCCATGGACAACCTCCCCCGGTTGTTCGAACACGGTTTCACGACACGGGCCGACGGCCATGGTTTCGGCCTGCACAGCTGCATCCTGGCGGCTCATGAAATGGGCGGCGAGCTGACCGTACAGAGTGCCGGGCCGGGACAGGGAGCATTGTTTGCGTTGGAGCTGCCGATTGCGCTCGATCAGGAGCAGTCCCTGCAAGCCGCGGGTGGTTGAGCAGCGACGATAGCGACGCATCATCGTTGAATAATCCAAACGGTCATGCGATTCCCTGCATTGTGATCAATATTTCACATGACTAGCATTCCCCGGCTGATATGGCGAAGGGCCATTGCTCCGTAGGGATCCGCTAATGAACTGGCTCAATGACGCAAAACTTTCGACCAAACTGATCATTTCGTTTTTCCTCTGCGCCCTGATTACGCTCGCCGTGGGCATGCTGGGCGTCAGCGGCGTTTCCGCGCTGTCGGCCCGCCTGCAGGCAGTGTTCAACAACAACCTGGTCTCGGTCGCCAATACCTCGCAGACCAAGACCAAGGCCGTCGGACAGACCCGCGATATGTACCGGCTGTACGTGGCGACCGCAGGCAACGCCCCACAGAGCGTGAAGGATGAGTTTCTCGCCTCGATGAAAGCCAACCAGTTGGCCAGCGAAAAGGCGTTTGCCGATTACCGCAAGGGAAACCTGGCTGAGGACGAGCGCCTGGCCGGTGACCAGATGGCGCGCGACTGGCCCGTCTACCAGGCGATGGTGCAGCAGTACTTGGCACTGATGGCGGCGGGAGACTTGGAGAACGGTCGCACGCTGCTGTTGGGAGATTTGCAGAAGGCCTACCGCAAGGTGATGGATCAGTTGACGATCATGATCGACTCCAACGACCGCCAGATCAGCGAAGACGCCAAGGCTGCCACGCTTCAGGAAGTGACGGCCAAGACGGTGTTGTACAGCGGCATTGCCATCGCCTTTATTGCGGCGCTGCTGCTGGGCATGTTCATCAGCCGCCTGATCAGCCGACCGATTGCCGTGGCGGTCGACTGCGCGCAACGCATTGCCCAGGGTGACCTGACCCAGCACATCAACAGCAACAGTCGCGACGAGGCCGGTCAACTGCTCAAGGCCCTGGGCGATATGCAAGCCAGCTTGAAAACCACCATCCAACAGATTGCCTGCGCCTCGGAACAGTTGGCTTCCGCTGCCGAGGAGCTCACCGCGGTCACTGACGATGGCAGTCGTGCCCTGATCCGGCAGAACGACGAAATCCAACAGGCGGCCACGGCTGTGACCGAGATGACCTCTGCCGTGGAGGAGGTGGCTCGCAATGCCGTTTCCACCTCGCAGGCGTCCCAAGCGACCAGCTCGCAAGCCAGCAATGGGCGCGATCAGGCTCGCAATGCAGTGCAGGCGATCAACAATGCGACCCGGGAACTCACCTCATCCACCGAACTGGTCAGTGTTCTTGCCGGGCAGGTCCGGGATATCGGTAAGGTGGTGGATGTGATCCGCGGGATCGCCGAGCAAACCAACCTGCTGGCGCTCAACGCAGCGATCGAGGCCGCGCGGGCAGGGGAGCAGGGTCGCGGCTTTGCCGTGGTGGCCGATGAGGTTCGCGCACTGGCGGCGCGTACCCAGTCGTCTACCGGCGAAATCGAAAGCATGATCCACGCGGTCCAGGATCGTGCCGATAGCGCGGTCGATGCGATGAGCAAGAGCCAGGCACTGGTTACCGAGACCCAGGGCCTGGCTCGGGCGACCGGCGAGGCGTTGGAGCAGATTGCTGACGGCATTTCGCAGATCAACGACCGCAACCTGGTGATCGCCACGGCGTCCGAGGAGCAGGCCCACGTGGCCCGTGAGGTGGATCGCAACCTGGTGAATATCCAGGATCTCTCGACCCAGACCGCGGCGGGGGCGAACCAGACCAACGCATCGAGCCAGGAACTGTCCAACCTGGCGCTGTCCTTCAATACCCTGGTCGGCCGCTTTCGCCTCTGACGCCTGGGAGTGATTACGCCTGGGCCAGTACCAGGCGTATCCCGAGCCTGCTTATTCCTGGGTTGGAGCCAATCGCGCTTCCAACTCCGCGACCTTCGCCTCCAGGCTTTCGAGGCGCGCCCGGGTGCGGGCCAGCACGACCATCTGACTGTCGAATTCTTCCCGGCTCACCAAGTCCAGTTTGCTGAAGCCGCTTTGCAGCAGTGCCTTGAACTGGCTTTCGATTTCGCTTTTGGGCAGCGGAGTGTCGCCGCTCAAGAGGCGGGAGGCGTGGCCACTGAGGGCGTCGAGCAGGTCTTTGGGGGCGAGCATGGCAGCAATCCTGAAAACGATGGCGGCAGTGTATCACGCAGTGTCTATAGTCAATTCGCATGCATCGGATGCACGCTTTTCGCGCACGGGGCTGGAGGTTGTCGCACTGTTGTTGTGCGTATCGCGGCGGTTGGTGGCGTGAGAGAGGTGGGCTCGACGGTTAAAGAGTTGAAATCACGGGTTTTTGGTGCAGATGGCAAGGTTTCTGCTTAGAGGCTCATGACCCATGCACTGATGCAGTCGTTGTGACGATGCAGTGCAGCCAGGCGAAGCGGGGAGCTGCGGCTGGCACGGTTGACTGGCGCTGGTCGGGCAACTTGGGCCGACGATGCGTTACAAAGCCAGGCACTGCGCTTAGACTTGAGTCGGGTTTGTTTTCCTGGGGCAAGTCCACCAATTCGGGAGAAAGTTTCATGAAGCTAGTCACTGCCATCATCAAGCCGTTCAAGTTGGACGACGTGCGCGAGTCGTTGTCCGAGATCGGCGTGCAGGGCATTACCGTCACTGAGGTCAAAGGCTTCGGCCGGCAGAAAGGTCACACCGAGCTGTATCGCGGCGCGGAATACGTGGTCGATTTCCTGCCCAAGGTGAAGATCGACGTCGCCATTGACGACAAGGATCTTGACCGGGTGATCGAGGCAATCACCAAGGCCGCCAACACCGGCAAGATCGGTGACGGAAAGATCTTTGTGGTCAATCTGGAACAGGCTATTCGCATCCGTACCGGCGAAACCGATACCGACGCCATCTAAGCCGCCAAACCCAACGCCCCAGGAGAAAACAATATGACTCTGCGTAAATTCGCAGGGCTAGGAGCCCTGTTGTCCTTCGTAATGCCTGGCCTGGCCATGGCAGAAGAAGCGGCAGCCCCTGTCCTCAACTCTGGCGACACCGCCTGGATGCTGACAGCCACGATTCTTGTACTGTTCATGACCATTCCCGGCCTGGCGCTGTTCTACGGCGGCATGGTTCGCTCGAAAAACCTTCTTTCCGTGATGATGCAGTGTTTCGCCATTACCGGTCTGATCAGCATCCTGTGGGTCATTTATGGCTACAGCATTGCGTTCGACACCACCGGCATGGAGCAGGGCGTCGTCAACTTCAACTCCTTCGTCGGTGGCCTGGGCAAGGCGTTCCTGGCGGGCGTGACTCCGGCGAGCATCACCGGTCCGACAGCGCTGTTCCCTGAAGCGGTGTTCGTCACTTTCCAGATGACCTTCGCCATCATCACCCCGGCCCTGATCGTCGGCGCCTTTGCCGAGCGGATGAAGTTCTCCGCCATGCTCATCTTCATGGGCGTGTGGTTCACCCTGGTGTATGCGCCGATTGCGCACATGGTCTGGTCCGGTAACGGTGGCCTGCTGTGGGACTGGGGCGTGCTGGACTTCGCCGGCGGCACCGTGGTGCACATCAACGCCGGTATCGCAGGCCTGGTGGCGTGCCTGGTACTGGGCAAGCGCAAAGGCTTCCCGACCACGCCAATGGCACCGCATAACCTGGGTTACACCCTGATGGGCGCCGCCATGCTGTGGGTCGGCTGGTTCGGTTTCAACGCCGGTTCCGCCGTCGCCGCCAACGGCACGGCCGGCATGGCCATGCTGGTCACTCAGATTGCTACCGCTGCCGCAGCATTGGGCTGGATGTTTGCCGAATGGATCACCCACGGCAAGCCAAGCGCACTGGGCATCGCCTCGGGCGTGGTGGCGGGTCTGGTTGCGATCACTCCGGCGGCTGGCACCGTGGGCCCGATGGGCGCTCTGGTGATTGGCCTGGCGGCGGGCGTGGTGTGCTTCTTCTGCGCAACCACCCTCAAACGCAAACTCGGCTATGACGACTCCCTGGATGCCTTCGGCGTGCACGGCATCGGCGGTATCCTCGGCGCGATCCTCACCGGTGTGTTCGCTGCGCCGGCCCTGGGTGGCTTCGGCACCGTGACCGATATCGGTGCGCAAGTGTGGATTCAAGTCAAAGGCGTGGGCTTCACGGTGATCTACACCGCGATCGTCACCTTCATCATCCTCAAGGTCCTGGACGCCGTCATGGGTCTGCGTGTCTCCGAGGAAGAAGAGGCTGTTGGCCTGGATCTGGCCCAGCACAACGAGCGTGGCTACAATCTGTAAATCCACGCAAAAAAATATGCCCGGTTCGCCGGGCATTTTTTTGCCTGCGATTTGTCAACGCTCACAGGAAGAGCCAGTTTTTCCGAGGCCTTTTTGTCTGGCGGGTGGCAGGGGTTTTCCAGCGCCAAAGGCTTACATCGAAGGTGGAATATTAGGCTCTTTGTTTTTTTCCTGAGCGCGCTAGAATGCGCGCCGAGCGTGCGGAGAACTGTATGTGGCAACAGACGCTGATTACCCTGCGGGCAAGGCCCCGGGGCTTTCATCTGGTGACGGACGAGTTGCTCGCCGGCCTGCCTGAACTACGGGCGTGTCGCGTCGGTCTGTTGCATCTGTGGCTGCAGCATACCTCGGCCTCGTTGACCATCAACGAGAACGCCGATCCGGCGGTACGTCGAGACTTCGAACGATTTTTCAATCGGCTGATCCCACAAGGAACTGCCGATTATGAGCACAACGACGAAGGCCTGGACGACCTCCCGGCGCACTTCAAGGCCAGCGTGCTGGGATGTCAGCTCAGCCTTCCGGTAACGGACGGGCGACTGGCTCTGGGTACCTGGCAAGGTGTTTATCTGGGCGAGCACCGTGATCATGGCGGTGCTCGTAAAGTCCTCGCCACCTTGTACGGTGAAGGGGCATGACCGCCGATTGCCGGTGGATGTTGAATTTTTTCTGGCAGCCTTCGACAGATGGCGTAGCTGGGCTATAACTAATCTGCTTTTCGCAAGTCATGAGGTAGAACATGAGCGACGATGATCTGGAAAACGACGACCTCGAAGTAGGTGAAGAAGACGAGGCCGAAGACGGCCTGGAAGCGGCAGCCGAAGACGTTGCCGACGACGATGGCGCCGATATACCGGCCCCGACCGCCAAGGGTAAGGCCAAGGCTGCGGTGTCGGTCGACGAGTTGCCGAGCGTTGAGGCCAAGAACAAGGAGCGTGATGCGCTCGCCAAGGCCATGGAAGAATTCCTGGCCAGGGGCGGAAAGGTGCAGGAAGTGGAGGCCAATGTGGTCGCCGATCCGCCCAAGAAGCCTGACAACAAGTACGGCAGCCGCCCTATCTGAGTTCTGCTTCCTGCTTGCCGAAAAAGCCCGCCGTCGTCGCGGGCTTTTTCGTGGGCATAAAACTGTTGCGCCGGCCCTTGTGGGAGCGAGCCTGCTCGCGATGGCGGTGTGTCTGTTACATGAGCGTCACTGGGACGCCCTCATCGCGAGCAGGCTCGCTCCCACAGGCCACAGGGTTTGGTGGTGTTCTCGGATTCAGCCCTGGCTGTGCCATCCCGCCAACAACCCCGGCAACTCGGTCAGGCTGCGAATCTCCGCATCCGGTACATGGTCGGCATCCCAGGCCTTGCCTGCCGGGTTGAACCACACCGCCCGCAGGCCGGCCTGTTGGGCGCCGGCAATATCGTCACCGGGATGATCGCCAACGTGCACGGCGGTCTGCGCCGTGGCACCGCCGCGTTGCAGGGCCTCGTGGAACAGCCGCGCATCAGGCTTGGCGATGCCGATGTCCTCGGCACACAACGCGAACTTGAAGTAATCCGCCAGCCCGAGGCGACGCACATCGGCGTTGCCATTGGTGACCACGCCAAGGGCGAAGTGGTTGGCGAGGATTTCCAGGGTGGGCTGCACCTCGGGAAACACCTCCAATTGATGGCGGGCATGCAGGAACGTCTCGAACCCTTGGTCCGCCAGCTCGGACGCTTGCCACTGGTCATAGCCGGCTTCTTGCAGCGCACGGAACAGCACCCTCCGCCGCAATGCGCTGATGCGATGCTTCAGGCCGGGCTCTTCGCGCAATACCTGCTCGCGAATCGAAAACAGATGCTCCACCGGCACGCCGCCCAGGTTCGGTGCGTTGTCGGTCAGCCACTGGCGGAGAACGGCTTCGGCCGTGGCGATCACCGGGGCGGTGTCCCACAAGGTGTCGTCGAGGTCGAAAGTGATGAGCTCGATGGTCATGATTCGTCGCCCTTGATGCGTTTGGCCCGGGGATGGGCACTGTCATAGACCGTCGCCAGGTGCTGGAAGTCCAGATGGGTATAGATCTGAGTGGTCTTGATGTCCGAGTGGCCCAGCAGCTCTTGCACGGCGCGCAGGTCCTGGGAGGACTCCAGCACATGGCTGGCGAAGGAGTGCCTGAGCATGTGCGGATGCAGGTTCTGCCCCAGCTCGCGTTCGCCGGCAGCCTTGACCCGCACCTGGATCGCCCGTGGACCGAGGCGCCGCCCCTGTTGGCTGACGAATACCGCGTCATCGGCAGGATTGCTCAGGGCGCGTAACGGCAGCCACAGCTCCAGTGCTTCCCGGGCCTTGCGGCCAATGGGCAGCAGGCGGGTCTTGCTGCCCTTGCCGAGCACCTGGACCATGCCGTCGGCCAGGTCCAGTTGATCCAGGTTCAGCCCTGTCAGTTCGGAAAGCCGCAGGCCGGAGGAGTAGAACAGTTCGAGAATCGCCTGGTCCCGTCGCGCCAGGAAATCATCCTCGACTGCGCCTTCAAGTAATTGCAGGGCGCGGTCGGTGTCGAGGGTTTTCGGCAGGCGACGCTCGCCCTTGGGCGGAGCCAGGCCGGTGGCCGGGTCGTGATCGCACAGGCCTTCGCGGTTGAGGTAGTGATACAACCCGCGTACCGCGGAGAGCAGGCGCGCCAGGCTGCGGGACGACTGTCCCTGTTGATGCAGGCGCGCCACCAGGCTGCGCAGGCGCTGGATGTCCAGGGCCTGCCAACTGCCGACGTTCTGTTTCTGGCACCAGCCCAGCACTTTTTCCAGGTCGCGGCGATAGGCCGTCAGCGTGTGGGGTGACACCTGGCGCTCACTGCGCAGGTGTTCGCAGTAGGCGTCCAGCTGTCGTTCCATCATCAGCGTACCGAGCGCAGCGAACCGGCAACCCGTGGCAGTACCCGGCCGGTGACTTCGGCGATGTAGCTCAGGAACAGCGTGCCCACCGAGCTTTTGTAGTGCTGCGGGTCACGGCTGGCGATGGCCAGCACGCCATGGACGCCTTGGTGGGCGATGGCGACGACGGCGGTGGAGCCGATCTGCTTGCGCTGTTCCTCGCCGAAGAGGAAGTCCAGCTCGTGTTCGCGCAAGCTGCCGCTGACGCTTTTGTTCTCGGTGAGCAGGCCGCCAATGGCGGTCTGCGCTTCGGCATGGGTCACCCAGCGGCCCACCGGCATGGCGTTGTCGCCGAACAGGATCAGGCTGACAAAGGGCACCTGGAACTCCTGGCGCAGGCTGTCTTCGACGCTCATGACCAGGTCTTCGAGGGTGCTGGCGTCCATCAGAGCCAGGATCAGGCGGCGGGTCTTGTCGAAGAGCCGGTCGTTGTCCCGGGCGACGTCCATCAGGTGAGAAAGGCGGTGACGCATCTCGATGTTGCGCTCACGCAGGATCTTCATCTGGTGCTCCACCAGCGACACGGTGTCGCCGCGCCGGTGGGGAATGCGCATCACTGAAAGCAAGTCTTCACGTTCGACGAAGAAATCCGGATGGGCCTCCAGGTAAGCGGCCACCGCCGCGGCCTCCGGAAGCGGGCTCGAGGATTCATCGGGCTGTGGCGCTGGAACCTGTGGCTTGTCGGTCATGGGTTTGGCTCACTCAAAGACGAACTTGTCCTTCGTATACGCGCACTGCCGGGCCGGTCATCATCACCGGTTGGCCGGGGCCTGCCCATTCGATGGACAGGCGCCCGCCGGGCAGGTCGATCAACAGGGGCGAATCCATCCACCCCTGGCTGATCGCAGCGACGGCGGCGGCGCAGGCGCCGGTGCCGCAGGCCTGGGTTTCCCCGGCACCGCGTTCCCAGACACGCAGTTGCGCGCGGTGACGGTCGATGACCTGCAGGAAACCCACGTTCACCCGTGCTGGAAAGCGCGGATGGTTCTCGATCTTCGGCCCCAGTTCATGCACCGGCGCGCTATTGATGTCGCTGACTCGCAGCACGGCATGGGGATTGCCCATGGACACCGCCGCCAGTTCTACCGTGGTGTCATCGACGTCCAGCTGATAGCTCAGGGCCTGGGCCGATGCTTCGAACGGGATATCTGCCGGCACCAGGCGGGGAGCGCCCATGTTGACGCCGATCTGACCGTCGTTGCGCACATCCAACTCGATGATGCCGCTTTTGGTCTCGACGCGAATCCTGCGTTTGGCCGTCAGGCGCTTGTCCAGCACGAAGCGGGCGAAGCAGCGTGCGCCGTTGCCGCATTGTTCCACTTCCGAACCGTCGGCGTTGAAGATCCGATAACGAAAGTCCACGTCCGGGTTGTTGGGCGCCTCGACGATCAGCAACTGGTCGAAACCGATACCTGTGTGCCGATCGCCCCATTGCTTGGCATGCTTGGGCAGAATGTGCGCGTGCTGGCTGACCAGGTCGAGAACCATGAAGTCATTGCCCAGGCCGTGCATCTTGGTAAAACGCAGCAGCATGGTTTTACTCCGGTAGCAGGCTTTCGCCGGCAAACAACTCGGCTACCGTCTCGCGGCGACGCACTTCGAATGCTTGATCACCGTCCACCAGCACCTCGGCGCAGCGGCCGCGGGTGTTGTAGTTGGAACTCATGACAAACCCATAGGCACCGGCCGAATGCACCGCCAGCAGGTCGCCTTCCTCCAGTGCCAGCTCCCGGCCCTTGGCCAGGAAGTCACCGGTTTCGCAGATCGGGCCGACGATGTCGTAGCTACGGGCTGCGGTATCGCGGGGGCGCACGGCGGTCACATCCATCCACGCCTGGTACAGCGCCGGGCGGATCAGGTCGTTCATGGCCGCGTCGACGATGGCGAAGTCCTTGTGCTCGGTGTGCTTGAGGTACTCGACCTGGGTCAGCAGCACGCCGGCATTGGCCACGATGTAGCGGCCTGGCTCGAACATCAACGCCAGGTCGCGACCTTCGAGACGCTCACGAACGGTCTTGATGTAGTCGGCCACCAGCGGCGGCTCCTCATCGCGGTAACGCACGCCGACACCGCCACCCAGGTCGATATGACGCAGGTAGATGCCGCAATCGCCGAGACGGTCGACCAGCGCCAGCAGGCGGTCGAGAGCATCGATGAAGGGGTCGAGGGTGGTCAGTTGCGAGCCGATGTGGCAATCGACGCCCAGGACTTCCAGGTTAGGCAGTTGGGCGGCACGCACATAGACGTCTTCGGCATCGGCGATGGCGATGCCGAACTTGTTTTCCTTGAGACCGGTGGAAATGTACGGGTGGGTGCCGGCATCGACGTCCGGGTTCACGCGCAGGGAAACCGGTGCGCGTACGCCCAGCTCGGCGGCGACGACCTGCAGGCGTTCCAGTTCGTCGGTGGATTCGATGTTGAAGCAATGCACGCCGACTTCCAGGGCACGGCGCATGTCCTCGCGGGTTTTACCGACACCGGAGAAGACGATCTTGTCAGGGCTGCCGCCAGCCGCCAGCACTCGTTCGAGTTCGCCACCGGAGACAATGTCGAAACCTGCACCCAGGCGCGCCAGGATATTGAGCACACCCAGGTTGGAGTTGGCCTTCACGGCGAAACACACCAGGTGCGGCATGCCGGCGAGGGCGTCGGCGAAGGTCCGGTACTGGGCTTCGATGTGGGCACGGGAGTAGACGTAGGTCGGCGTGCCGAAACGTTCGGCAATGGCGGACAGGGCAACCCCTTCCGCGAACAGCTCCCCGCCACGGTAGTTAAAAGCGTCCATGGCGTTCCCTTAGTAGGTGGAGTGGGTGTCGTGCGAGTGGGACTTGGATTGCGACGACTTGGCCTGCTCTTCAGGGGACTTGCTGTCATCAGGCAGGTACAGCGGACCTTTTTGACCACAGGCTGTCACTAGGCAGGCAACCGCGACGAGCGCAGCAAGGGAAGAGATCAGGCGCTTCATGGCGAAATCCTTGAAAATGCGTTAATTGCGCCGGAGTATACCGGCCACCCGGCGGCTTGCCTATGCAACGGGGCTCCCGTCCGGCGGGGCTGGTGGCCTATATGCCTGGTTCCGCGGACATTTCACGGCCCCCGACCGTGGTTGTCGGTATATCCTTTGCAATCGTCGGGAAGCGCCCGTATCTTGCGGCGCTTGAGCATGAGCAGACATTTTCGAGGTTGTCGCAATGAGTTTGACTGAAGCCCGTTTTCACGATCTGGTCGATACCACCCAGCAAATGCTGGAGGATATCTTCGATGAGAGCGAACTGGACATTGATCTGGAAAGCTCCGCCGGCGTGCTCACTGTCAAGTTCGAAAACGGCAGCCAGTTGATCTTCAGTCGTCAGGAACCGCTGCGGCAGTTGTGGCTGGCGGCGGTGTCCGGTGGTTACCATTTCGACTACGACGAGGAAAGCGAGCGCTGGATGTGCGACAAGAGCGAGGAGCAGTTGGGCGAGATGCTCGAGCGCATCGTCAAGCAGCAGGCCGGTGTGGAATTCGAGTTTGAAGGCCTGTGACAACGTGAGCCAGACCGTCCCGGCGCGGCCATCCAAGCCGCTCTACAGCAACGTCAGCCCTGCCGTGCCGTCGCCGTGCACCAGCGTGTGCAAGCTGGATGAGCAGAAGGTTTGCCTCGGCTGTTTCCGCCATGTGGAGGATATCCGTGAGTGGCGCTCGGCTGATGATGCGCGCCGGCGGGTGATCTGTGCCGAGGCGCTCAAGCGCCAGAATCGAAAGTGAATACATACACGTGGGAGCGAGCCTGCTCGCGATGGCGGCGTGTCAGTCACATCAATGCTGATTGATCGGACGCCATCGCGAGCAGGCTCGCTCCCACAGGAACTGTCTGGACCTGGCAATCGTGTATCTGTCTGGCCCGGGTTGTATATTTTTTGAGCTGTGATAGTGTCCGGCTACGCCTCGACTCACCGAGGCCTGTGAAAAACCCCGTCTTCCTGTGGCGGGGTTTTGCTTTTTTCGTGCAGAAGAAAGGAGTCTGCCTGGATCATGACCGCACCTTCCATCACTCTTACCCGCCTGGACGTCCAACGTCTGGAGCGCCTGATCGACAGTCTCGACGAAACGCTGCCGGGCGTGATTGCGTTGCAAACCGAACTGGACCGCGCCGAGACTCTGGTGAGCCATGAAGACGTGCCCGCCGATGTCGTGACCATGAACGCGCGCGTGCATTGCCGCGAGGAAGGCAGCGGCAAGGACTATCACCTGACCCTGGTTTACCCACAGGACGCGAATGCCGACGAAGGCAAGGTCTCGATCCTGGCGCCGGTGGGCAGCGCCTTGCTGGGGCTGAAGGTCGGCCAGCACATCGATTGGCCGGCACCGGGCGGCAAGACGTTGAAGCTGACGTTGCTGGCGGTGGAATACCAGCCCGAAGCGGGCGGCGATTTCCACCTCTGAGGCTTCAGACCAGGGTCAGCGCTTCGTTCAGGGCGCGCTCCAGATCGGCCTTGTAGCGCAGATACAGATTGCTTGAGCAGGCGCTATCACCCACCAGGCCCGAGAGGTCCAGATCGGTGATGTAGCAGCGATAGCGCTCGGCCTCGCGGCGCTGTTCGACGATCTCGCTGGCGACCACACGGAACAGTTGGTCGCCATGCTCCAGTTCCGAAAACTCCTGTTGATTGCAATACAGGGTGACGTGTACCTGCCCATGGGTCGCCTTGCCGATGATGGCCTGCACGTCATAGAACGGCTTGTTCTCGGGTGTCTGCGGCGCCGGACGGATTTCGATCCGGCGTGCGCGTCCGCTGCCTGAGGGCAAAAGCTGGTAGTACAGGGTTTCCAGGCCCAACGGCGGGTCGGTGTCCATCGACAGCAAGGCGTCCCGACGGTACAGCACCGATTGCAGGAAGCGCTGCAACGGCACCAGCAGGCTGTGTTCGTCGTGATAAGGCAGGCGCTGTTGCCAAAGGGCATTGAGCTCATCGAGCACATACAGCTCAGCCTCGTCCTCATTGACCCGGTAGAACACCTGGATGCATTCCGGCTGGCCCATGGGCAGGACCAGCGCCAGGTCGTGATCCTCCAAGGCCATTGGATCCAGGTGCAGCGGGCTGTAGGCGCCCAGCTCTTCGCCCAGGTAGTCCTGCAGCGCCGACAGGCTGCCCAGCGCCACGTGCCTGACCTGGCCGGGGACCAGCTCCAGTACGTGATAATACTGCTGCACCTGCAGCAAGTAGCGGTGATTGAGTCTGCTCAGCAGCAGCGTCTGGGCCGTCTCGATGACTTCTTCGACCCGCCGCGCAATGAACTGCGCCCGGTTGTGGCAGAAACAGCGCACCTGCAAGCGCGGCTGGTGCTGTGTGGCGGGCAGGTCGTTGAGGTAGTCGCGCAGGCAATCGAGCAGCGCATGCTCGCCATCAAAACGGTTGACCAGTACTTCATTCCAGCTATTGAGCGTGACCTGATCGAGGGTCAGTACCAGGTTTTCCCGGACCCCGGAGTAGCTCAGGGAGTCGGTGCGCTCGGTGGTCATCAGGATGTTCAGGTCGCGGTGATGCTTGAGTGGGTCGATGCCGACGTTCACCAGGATCAGCACTTCACTGGGGACGCTGGCGTGCAGCAGCTGTTCTTCCTCGACCGTGACCAGGGGCAGGGCGATGGCCTGTTGCAGGCTGCCCAGCAGGTTGAATAGCTCGAACTCACTCAAGTCGCTGTCGCCCGGGTGCAGCGCCAGGTGTGTGCTGCTGTCGATCACGCCGTTGCGATGGCACCAGGTCAGCAGTTCCAGCAGTTCGCGGCTGCGCTTGATCGGCGCGAAGTTCTCCCACTCCAGGGCGTTGAGGCTGCCGTTGTAGAGCCCCCACTGGTTCTGTCCGGGTTCTTTCTTGTTGGGTGACTGGACCAGCGTCAGGGTGTCCTCGGCCAGGTCCGGGGCGATGCCGGGATTGATGAACTCGACCTTGTCGGCTTTGCGTTCGAAGGCTGCATACAGCCGGCGGCCAAGGACGTTGAGGTCGCGCTTGTTGATCAGGCTGACGGTTTTTTCGGTGCGGGCGAACTGGGTAAGGAAGCGGTAGCTGTAGGTCAGTTCGTTGACCAGCGCGCGGCGTTCGTTGCTGACCTGGCGCACCTTCCACTGGCTGCGGCTGTCCAGCAGCGCCAGTTGGCGCGGGTCCCAGCCCCATTCCCCGGCCAGGCGTTCGAGCAGCCTCCGCTGCCAGCCGCTGCTGCGCCCTTGGCCGGTGAGCTTGCGATTGACCTTCAGGTACAGCGCGCGTCGGATCAATTCCAGGCGCTCGGGTTCGCCACGAGCGTTGAGGTATTCCTCGATACGGCGGTAGACCAGCATGTACGGGTCCAGCTCCTCCAGGTCCAGGCGATTGGCGAACACGGCTTGCTTGAAGCGCAGGCTCAGGCACCGGACATTGGGGTGTTCGCTGGCGTAGACCTCCGTCAGCAGCAGCTTGAGCACGGACTTGTAGGGCGACTCGATGCCCTTGAACAATTGCCAGAGCCCCGCGCCGATGAACTCCCCTGGCGGGATGTAGGCCAGGTGCCCGAGGTCCAGGGTTTCATCGGCGCGGATGAAGCGCTTGGAAAGCAACGTATGGGTGTACGCCTCATAGTTGTCTTCCTCGTAGACCGGCACCAGCCACCAGATCGGTGTGCGCCCGGCCAGCCAGATCGCCGTGCGGTAGAACTCGTCCAGCAGCAGGTAGTGCTGAGTCGTGCCGCAATCTTCGGAGCTGAGTTGATTGTCCCGTTCACCCTGGACGAACCGGGCCGGGTCGATCAGGAAAAAATGGGCTTCGGCGCCCTGGGTCGCGGCCCAGGCTTCGAGCAGTTGGCATTTCTTGCGCAGCTCGGCCAGTTCGTCGTCGCTCAGGTCCGGCCCATGGCAGACCCACACATCCATGTCACTCTGGTCCGCCTGGGCGAGGGTGCCCAGGCTGCCCATCAGATACAAACCCAGGATGGGGCGCGGCGGATTGCTGCCATGGCGTGGCTTGTAGGAAAACGATCGGGTCAGTCGCTGGGCGTCGGCGAGGACGCTGGCGTCGGGCTCGTAGTTCGACAGCCCGGCCGGTGTGCTGCCGGAGACGTAGCCTGGCAGCAGCGGATGGTTGACGTGGAAAAACAAAGGAAGCAGCGTCAGCACGCCCTGCTGGCGAGGCGACAGGCCGTCCATGGCGCGATCCATCCGGACGGTGTTGAGCTTGAGAAAACGTGCGCGCAGCTGGCTGAGGACCTTGCGGTCGATTCCCTCGTCCAGATCGGGGCGTATTTCGTGATTGCGGGTCATGTCGGCTCAAACCGGCTCGCGGCGTCGAACGTGGGAAATCAGAGGTGATGGCAGTTTAGCGTCCGGGACGGTGAATTCTTAAGCTGAAAGTAGGGTGTGGACGTCAGATTTTTCACGCAAGGCGCCCGCGCCTGCGGAAATCCGGCGAAGCAGATTTCCGTGGGCGACAGGGAGAGTCAGGCAGCTTCTTGGACGCTGAGTATCGTCAGGACGGTTTGTACGTTTTGCGCGGCGTCACGACCCAGGCTGGTCAGATAACCGCCGTCGGGTTGGGTGATCAGTTCTTTGTCGTACAGGCGTTGGGCAGCGGCAATGGCTTTAGGGGCAGCGGTCTGATGGATTTTCAGGCCTTCCTGGGAACTGTCCAGGTTGAAGAGTGCAAGGATTTCCAGTTCGGCAACCAGCTCAGGGGTAAGCGACATAAGGACTCCAGACTTTCTAGGAATATGGTCGATAGCGTCACTAAGGTGAGCGCACTCAGCCGAGCTGTCCAGTGTAGAGGCAGGCTTTTTTTGTTTTGGGCGATGGAGCGTGTGTGGGAGCAAAGCTTGCTCGCGATGCAGGCGCCTCGATTCATGAGCGATCGCATCGGTTTCATCGCGGGCAAGCCTTGCTCCCACAGTGTTTGAGGCAGTCCCTCCCACCGCAGCGGGTTCAGTTCTTTTCCGGTGGCAGCTCGGGCAGTTTGCGCAACGCGTCTTCATACCATTGGGTATTGAACGGGCGGTCTTCATCGAGCATGGCGTCGATCTCGAAGGCCAGCACATGGGCCATGAGGTTCAGGATGTCTTCGCGCTCGTAATTGACCAGAGTCAGTTTGTTGAAGGTGGCCTTGGCCGCTGGCGGGTTGCCGCTTTCGATCTGGTTTTCAATGGCTTCGATCAGGGTCGACTCGACGAATTCTTCTTCGTCATTGTCGATGTCGGTTGGCTCGCTCATGGCAGGCTCCTGTGAGAAAGGCGCCAGTTTACCTGCATTCAGCGGCGTGATGCGCCTAGCGCGAAACCTCCCGACAGTCTATAACGCAAGGCTGCCCACCCCACACGGACTGGAGGTATCTGCAATGCTCAAGCTTTATGGTTTCTGCGCCAGTAATTATTACAACATGGTCAAACTGGCATTGCTGGAGAAGGGCGTGCCCTTCGAAGAAGTGTCGTTCTATGGCAAGCAGACCCCGGAAATACTCGCCATCAGCCCACGGGGCAAAGTGCCTGTGCTGAAAACCGAGCAGGGCTTCATCAGCGAAACCAGCGTGATCCTCGAGTACATCGAGCAAACCCAGTCCGGCAAAGCCCTGTTGCCCGCCGATCCGTTCGAGCGTGCCCAGGTCCTGGCCCTGTGCCGGGAGATCGAGCTGTACATCGAGCTGCCAGGGCGCGCCTGCTACGCCGAGGCATTCTTCGGCATGACAGTACCCGATGCCATCAAGGAAAAGAGCAAGGCTGAACTGCTGCTGGGGTTCGCCTCGCTGGGCAGGCACGGAAAGTTCTCACCTTATGTCGCGGGCGACAGCTTGAGCATTGCCGACTTGTACTTTCTCTATGGTGTTTCGCCAGCCTTACAGGTGGGCAAAAAATTGTTTGATATCGACCTGTTCGCAGACATGCCGGCGGCCAAGGCGCTGATGGAACGGTTGGGGACGAATCCGCACGTACAACGGATCGCGGCGGACAGGGAAGCGGGGATGCCAGAGTTTTTGGCGATGATCGCTGCCAAGAAGTGAATTTTATACTGCTCTAGCGATTGCTTTCGCGAGCAGGCTCGCTCCCACAGGGGATCTCTGTATGTTCACAACTTTGTGTTCACTGAAGATCCATGCGGGAGCGAGCCTGCTCGCGATGCTGTTAGGTTCTAGCGACCGGCAAGCAACGCCTGGCCGCGCACCACGGCAGCCTTGACCTGCGCCGGTGCCGTGCCGCCGATGTGGTCACGGGCGTTGACCGAGCCTTCCAGTGTCAGCACCGCAAACACGTCCTGCTCGATCTGGTCGCTGAACTGGCGCAGTTCGTCCAGGCTCATCTCCGCCAGATCCTTGCCGTTTTCCACGCCATATTTCACGGCATGACCGACGATTTCATGGCAGTCGCGGAATGGCAGGCCACGGCGCACCAGATAGTCGGCCAGGTCCGTCGCGGTGGAGAAGCCGCGCAGGGCCGCTTCACGCATCACCGCGTGCTTGGGCTTGATGGCCGGGATCATGTCGGCAAAGGCGCGCAGCGAGTCGCGCAGGGTATCGGCGGCGTCGAACAGCGGTTCCTTGTCTTCCTGGTTGTCCTTGTTGTAGGCCAGCGGTTGGCCTTTCATCAGGGTCAACAGGCCCATCAGTGCGCCGAACACCCGGCCGCTCTTGCCCCGTACCAGCTCCGGTACGTCGGGGTTTTTCTTTTGCGGCATGATCGAGCTGCCGGTGCAGAAGCGATCCGGCAGGTCAATGAACTGGAATTGCGCGCTGGTCCACAGCACCAGTTCTTCGGAGAAGCGCGACAGGTGCATCATCGCGATGCTCGCGGCGGCGCAGAATTCGATGGCGAAATCGCGGTCCGAGACGTTATCCAGCGAGTTGCCGCCCACAGCGTCGAAGCCCAGCAGTTGGGCGGTGTATTCGCGATCGATCGGGTAGGTGGTGCCGGCCAGCGCGGCGCTGCCCAGGGGCATGCGGTTGGTGCGCTTGCGGCAATCGACAAGGCGCTCGTAGTCGCGGCTGAGCATTTCGAACCAGGCCAGCATGTGATGCCCGAAGGTCACGGGTTGAGCGGTCTGCAGATGGGTGAAGCCGGGCATGATGCTCTCGGCTTCACGTTCAGCCTGTTCCAGCAGGCCTTTCTGCAGGCGGGTGATCTCGGCCAGGATCAGGTCGATTTCATCACGCAGCCACAGGCGGATGTCGGTGGCGACCTGGTCGTTGCGACTGCGGCCGGTGTGCAGTTTCTTGCCGGTCACGCCGATGCGATCGGTCAGGCGCGCTTCGATGTTCATGTGCACGTCTTCAAGGTCGACACGCCAGTCGAATTGACCGGCCTCGATTTCACCCTGGATGGTCTTCAGGCCATCGATGATGCTGTCGCGCTCGGCATCGGTCAGCACGCCGACCTTGGCCAGCATGGTGGCGTGGGCGATCGAACCCATGATGTCGTGGCGATACAGGCGCTGGTCAAAATTGACGGAGGCGGTGAAGCGGGCGACGAAGGCGTCGACGGGTTCACTGAAGCGGCCGCCCCAGGACTGATTGGTCTTGTCAGTGCTCATGAATTCGCTCGTGATCGGCTGTGGAAAAAGTAGCGGTTAAAGGCTGCGGCGGATGATAGCAGGGTTGCCGGGGCTGGCGCTGGCACTGGTCGGCAGGTTTTTTACGCACGAGCCAGGCGTGCAAGCAGGTTTTCTGCACAACGATATTTTCCGATTGAGCAATATCGTCGTGGCAACCGTCTACAGTGGACGATAGGAGTTTTGCTTTTTCCATCATGGCGCATGGGGCGAACCAACCAGGGGGGCTCAATATTGATCAGATCGAAAATCAACAATCCCCGCGGCGACGCCGTGCGACAACGGGCCTCGAGCATCGGTCGGCAAGCGCTGGTAAAGATAGGCAACCGCCTCGCGGCACTTTTTGGCCCTCGAGCGAGTCTTAGCGTGGATCGCGGTGACGGATGTCACTTCCCCTGTCTACGCTATCCTTGTGCGAGACTCACGCAGGAATCCAGCGCAATATGAATGTCCTGATCGTTGATGACGAACCACTGGCCCGCGAGCGCCTGAGCCGAATGGTTGGCGAGCTCGAGGGTTACAGTGTCCTGGAGCCGAGCGCCACCAATGGCGACGAGGCGTTGGCCCTTATCGACAGCCACAAGCCGGATATCGTGCTGCTCGACATTCGCATGCCTGGCCTGGATGGTCTGCAGGTCGCGGCGAAGCTGTGCGAACGAGAGTCGCCCCCCGCCGTGGTGTTCTGTACCACCCGGGACGACTTCCCGCCCGAGATATTGCAGGCCGGCGCCGTGGGCTATCTGGTCAAGCCGGTGGCATCCGAGGCGTTGCTTGACGCCTTGCGCAAGGCGGAACGGCCCAACCGCGTGCAACTGGCGGCGCTGACCCGTCCGGCAGCGGAAAGTGGCAGCGGCCCGCGCAGCCACATCAGTGCGCGAACCCGCAAGGGCATCGAACTGATCCCGTTGAACCAGGTGGTCTACTTCATTGCCGACCATAAATACGTGACCTTGCGCCATGAGAGTGGCGAGGTGCTCCTGGACGAGCCCCTCAAGGCACTCGAGGACGAGTTCGGCGAGCGGTTCGTGCGTATCCACCGCAACGCCCTGGTGGCCCGCGAGCGCATCGAGCGTCTGCAACGCACGCCCCTTGGGCATTTCCAGCTGTTTCTCAAAGGCCTCAATGGCGACGCGTTGATTGTCAGTCGGCGTCATGTGGCGGGCGTGCGCAAGATGATGCAGCAGCTCTAGTGGCCTGCGTGGCCAATTCGTGCACTCAAATTCGGCACCAGAACTTGAGTACTCGAATTAACCGTACAGGCCACTAGCGCAATGTCTCAACGGCATTGCACGTTTTATTATCCGGAATATTGACGGCCAGGGAGGCCTTGGGGTCGTGATTCAAGTCAAAGCGGATTTGGCTGAGCTGTTATTATCCGTCGTATCTTTTAAGTACGGATTGATCCATGTCCCCTCGCGAGATCCGCATCGCCACCCGTAAAAGCGCCCTGGCCCTCTGGCAGGCCGAGTACGTCAAAGCCCGTCTGGAGGCCGCCCATCCCGGCCTGGTCGTGACGCTGGTGCCCATGGTCAGTCGCGGTGACAAACTGCTGGATTCGCCACTGTCGAAAATCGGTGGCAAGGGTTTGTTCGTCAAGGAACTTGAAACCGCGCTGCTGGACAACGAAGCCGACATTGCCGTGCATTCGATGAAAGACGTGCCCATGGACTTCCCCGAAGGCCTGGGTCTGTTTTGCATCTGCGAGCGCGAAGACCCGCGCGATGCGTTCGTTTCCAACGCCTTTGCCAGCCTTGACGCGTTGCCTGCCGGGAGCGTCGTCGGCACGTCCAGCCTACGTCGCCAGGCGCAACTGCTGACCCGTCGTCCCGACCTGCAAATCCGTTTTCTGCGAGGCAACGTCAACACTCGCCTGGCCAAGCTCGACGCTGGCGAGTACGACGCCATCATCCTTGCCGCCGCTGGCCTGATCCGGCTGGGCTTCGAGGACCGCATCACCTCGGCCATCAGCGTTGACGACAGCCTGCCGGCCGGCGGGCAAGGAGCGGTAGGCATCGAATGCCGCAGCGCCGACAGCGGGATCCACGCGCTGCTGGCTCCTCTGCATCACGAAGACACGGCGACCCGGGTTTTCGCCGAGCGCGCCCTCAACAAACACCTCAACGGCGGCTGCCAGGTACCGATTGCCTGCTACGCCGTGCTGGAAGGCGAACAGGTCTGGTTACGTGGCCTGGTGGGCGATCCGGACGGCGGCACGCTGCTCAGCTCCGAAGCCAGGGCGCCCCGGGGCGATGCCGAAGCGCTGGGGGTGCGGGTCGCTGAAGACCTGCTGAGCCAGGGCGCTGGCGAGATCCTCAAGAAGGTCTACGGCGAGGCAGGCCACGCGTGATGGGCTGGCGGTTGCTGCTGACCCGGCCGGAGGACGAGTCGTCGGCCCTGGCTGCTGTCTTGGCCGAGGCTGGCGTATTCAGCAGCAGCCTGCCGTTGCTGGCTATCGAACCGATTCCCCTCTCCGATTCCGGCCGAGCGATGTTGCAGCGGCTCGACCAGTACTGCGCCGTGATCGTCGTCAGCAAGCCGGCCGCCCGGTTGTGTCTGGAGCAACTGCGTGAATATTGGCCGGAGCCGCCGGAACAACCCTGGTTCAGCGTGGGCGCAGCCACCGGGCAGATCCTGGCCGATGCGGGCCTCACGGTGTTTTATCCGGACGATGGCGACGACAGCGAAGCCTTGCTGGAACTCCCGGCGTTGCGTCAGGCTCTCACCCGGAGCAATCCCCAGGTTCTGATCGTGCGTGGTGAGGGCGGCCGCGGTTTGCTGGCAGAGCGCTTGCGCGAGCAAGGTGCTAGCGTCGATTATCTGGAATTGTACCGGCGAGGCCTGCCTGAGTATCGCGAAGGCGAACTGCTGGCGAAGGTCGAAGCGGAACGCTTGAACGCACTGATGGTCAGCAGTGGGCAGAGCTTCGAGCATCTTCACCGCCTGGCGGGTGCCGCCTGGCCCGATCTGGCGCGGTTGCCGTTGTTTGTCCCAAGCCCCAGGGTTGCCGAGATAGCGCGGGCCGCCGGGGCCCGATCAGTTGTGGATTGTCGTGGCGCCAGTGCCGCGGCTTTGCTGGCGGCTTTACGGGAACAATCCGTGCCGTTTTCTAATGCAAAGGATGGATACGTGAGCGAAACAGCCTTGCCAAAAGATCAAGACCGACCCGTGATCGATGCTCCGGTGGAAACGCCGGCACCGGTGGCGCCGCGTCGCGGTAACGGGTTGGCCATTGTCGCATTGCTGCTGGGGGCCGCTGGCGTGGCCGTTGGCGGCTGGGGCGTCTGGCAGGTGCGTCACCTGCAGGCCAACAACCAGCAACAGTCCACCCAGGTCCAGGCACTGAATGACCAGGCCCAGACTCTCAAGCTCAATGAGCAACGCCTCAGCGAGCGCCTGGCGCAGATGCCGGCGGCCGAAGAGCTGGAGGAGCGACGGCGTCAGGTCGCCCAGCTACAAGGCGACCAGCAACACCTGAGCCAACGGCTGGAAACCGTACTGGGTGCCAGCCGCAAGGATTGGCGCCTGGCCGAGGCCGAGCATCTGTTGCGCCTTGCCAGCCTGCGTCTTTCCGCCCTGCAAGACATCACCAGTGCCCAGGCCCTGGTCCAGGGCGCCGACGAAATCCTGCGGGAACAGAACGACCCGGGCTCGTTCGCTGCCCGCGAGCAGTTGGCCAAGACGCTTGCGGCGCTGCGCAGCACCGAGCAGCCGGATCGCACCGGGCTGTTCCTGCAACTGGGGGCCCTGCGTGAGCAAGTGCTGCAACTCTCGGAGCTGGCGCCCGAGTACAAGGATCGAGGCGAATCCCTGCTGGGCCTGACGGCCGATGGCGACGGGGCCAGCCGCTGGGCGCAGTGGTGGGATCAGATCTCGCGCTATATCCGCATCGACTTCAATGCCGACGAGAACGTCCGTCCGCTGCTGGCCGGGCAGAGCCTGATGCAGGTGCGCCTGGCCCTGAGCCTGGCATTGGAGCAGGCGCAATGGGCGGCCCTCAACGGGCAAGCGCCGGTGTATACCCAGGCGTTGCTCGAGGCCCGCGATGTACTGCAGAACAACTTCAACCAGGACAACCCGCAGAGCAAGGTCATGCTCGAGCGAGTGGCTGAACTGGCCAAGCAGCCGGTGACGGTGGTCACGCCGGACCTGACCGCGACCCTGAGCAGCGTCCAGGCCTATCTGGAGCGTCGCAACCTGAATGCCGAGGAGTCGGTCAAGCCGCTGGCCAAGCCTGCTGGGCAGGAGACCACGCCATGAAGCGTCTCTACGTGATTCTGTTCGTGGTCATCGCTGCCGCCGCCCTGTTGGGCGTGGCGATTTCCGAGCATTCGGGTTACGTGCTGGTGGCGTACAAGAGCTTTCGCTACGAAGCCGGCCTGTGGGTCACCCTGGCGCTGGTGGCGGTACTCTGGTTGTTGTGGCGGGGCGTGCGCGCCTTGATCGGCCTGGTGACTACGTCCAGCGGTGTGGTCAACCCGTGGTCGCGGCGCAATCGTAGCCGGCGCATACAAGTAGCGATCGAACACGGTCAGTTGGACCTGGCCGAAGGTCGCTGGGCCAGTGCCCAACGGCATTTGCATCGTGCCGCGGAAGCCGAACGCCAGCCGTTGCTGTATTACCTCGGGGCGGCGCGTGCGGCTAATGAGCAAGGTCTTTACGAACAGAGCGACAACCTGCTGGAGCGCGCCCTGGAACGCCAGCCCCAGGCAGAGCTGGCCATTGCATTGAACCACGCACAGTTGCAGGTGGACCGGGGCGACACCGACGGCGCCTTGGTCACGTTGCAAGCCATGCATGATCGTCATCCCCATAACGTTCAGGTCCTGCGTCAATTGCAACGACTGCATCAGCAGCGTGGTGATTGGTCGGCGGTGATTCGCCTGTTGCCGGAACTGCGCAAGGACAAGGTCTTGCCGGCGATGGAACTGGCTGAACTGGAGCGTCGGGCCTGGGGTGAAAATCTCTCCCTGGCGGCCCATCGCGAAGAGGACGGCAGCGTCGGCTTGCAGTCGCTCAACCGCGCCTGGCAACAGCTGACTTCCGCGCAGCGCCAGGAGTCGGCGTTGGTGTTGGCCTATGCCGAACAACTGCGGCAACTGGGGGCACAGGGCGACGCCGAGGAAGTATTGCGCACCGCGCTCAAACGTCACTATGACAGCCACCTGGCACGGCTGTACGGGTTGGTCCGCGGCAATGATCCAGCGCGACAGCTGCAAGCGGCCGAAGGTTGGCTCAAGGATCATCCGGCCGATTCCAGCCTGCTGTTGACGCTGGGTCGCCTGTGTCTGCAGAACAGCCTGTGGGGCAAGGCGCGGGATTATCTGGAAGGCAGCCTGAAGATCCAGCGCAATCCCGAAGCGTGTGCCGAACTGGCGAGATTACTGGCACAACTGGGCGATGCCGAGCGCAGCAACCAGCTGTTCCAGGAGGGCCTGGGACTGCTGGATGAGCGCTTGCTTGCTGCGCCTTTGCCGGTTCCGGCCCAGGCGCTGTCCAGTTAAGAAACACTGATCGCGTTTGGCGGTTCGAGTGGGTTTTGCCAGGAGGATGGTCGCCGATCGCTGCCTGACTCAAGGCTCAAATGACGTATTCGGGAAAGTCCTACAGGGGATTGCGCTGAATCCCCTCGTCTCTGTCGGGAATTCCCTACACCCTTGGTGAAGTGTCTGCGTGGGCCTGCCTTGAAAGGCCCGAGGGCTTTCCTCTACCGTAACTGCTTGTCTCTTCTGTTACGGAACCGCCATGTCTTTGGCTTGCTCTCGCTTCTTGTTTTTCATGGCTTCCACCGCCGCGGCCCTGGCTTTGGGCATCGCCAGTTATCTGGAGTATGCAGTCGGTCTGACGCCTTGCAGCCTGTGTGTCTTGCAGCGCTTGTGCCTGGTGCTGTTTCTGGTGAACGGTCTCGCGGCCTGCATGCATGGCCCGGGTCGAAGGGGCAGCATTCTCTATGGGGTGACGGGACTGGTTTTCGTGTCGGGAGGAATGGCCCTGGCATGGCGTCAGGTTCTGTTGCAAAGCCATTCGCTCGAGCCAATGCCCGATTGCCTGGCCCAAATGAAGGGCGTGGGTTCATGGTGGAGTGCCATGGAGCGAGCCCTCGACGGCGCGGTCGACTGTGCGGGCGTCACTTGGACACTGTTCGATCTGAGCATCCCGGAATGGAGCCTGCTGTTTTTCCTCGCCGTCTCCATTGCAATGACCTACCTGCTGCTTCGCCTGGTCTGGAACGCTCTGATCCGACCGCTGGGCGACAAGACGTCGCAATTCATCCGAGTCGCGGATTAAACACTTGTATGAACTTTGTCGCCTGCGTACCTTGAAGCGGCTGTCGTGCGGGCATAATCTGGCCCGCACGTATCATTGGAATTATGCCGCTCGATCATGTTGTGTCCGGCTTGCCATGAATCATCAAGGTGTATGCAGGCTGCGAGGGGCATGACTCACAAGGGAAGAAATCGCCATGCTCGAAAGTTGTCAGAATGCTCAGGAACGCTGGGGTGGGGTGCATCTGCTGATCGACCGCTGGTTGCAGGAGCGTCACGAACTGGTTCGGGCCTATGATGCTCTCGGTGATAAACCTGAAGCGTTGGGTGAAAGCCGTAAACCGTTGCAGGAGTTCTGCGGTGTGTTGGTGGACTATGTCTCTGCCGGGCATTTCGAGATCTACGAGCAGCTCACCGGCGAGGCCAAGGCCTTCAACGACAAGCGTGGTCTGGAACTCGCCGAACAGATCTACCCGCGCATCGACGTCATCACCGAAAAGCTGCTGGCGTTCAATGACCTGTGCGATGAAGGCAAATGCGTAGCGGAAAAATTCAAGGAGCTGGGTGGCCTGCTGCACGAGCGCTTCGAGCTGGAAGACTGTCTGATCGAAGTGCTGCATAACGCCCATAAGGAAGAGGCGGCGGTCCAGGCTTGACGGTTCTGCTGCAAAAAAAACGGTGCGCATTGCGCACCGTTTTTCGTTTGGGCAATGTCAGCTCGTCGCACCCAGCAACTCGATCTCGAACACCAGTGGCGTGAACGGTGGAATCACATCCCCGGCACCTTCGGCGCCATAGGCCTGGGTCGAAGGAATCACCAGTCGCCATTTCGCGCCTACGGGCATCTGCGGCAACGCGCTGCGCCAGCCATCGATCACGCTGTCGAGACTGAACCACTGCGCCTGGTGGTTGGAGTCGAACACGGTGCCGTCGGGCAATCGACCGGTATACAGCACCTGGACCTTGCCGTGGGGGCCGGCTTTCACCCCGTTGCCAGGCTTGAGTTCAGTCAGCAGGATGCCGTCCTCCAACTGTTTTACACCTGGCCGGTTTCTTTCCTCGTTGAGAAATTTCTGCTCTGTCTTCAGCGCCACTTCAATCTGTGGGGTCGTCGATTGCGCTGTCAGCTGTGCCTGATGCTTGGCCAGGATCTGTTCGATGCGTTCATCCTTGAGCGCCAGCGGCTTGCCCAGGTAGGCCTGTTGCAGGCCCTCCAGCAATGCTTGTATCTGCAGGTCGGGCACGTCCTGGCGCAGGCGCTCACCCAGGCTCGCACCCAGGCTGTAGGCCAGGTCATGGGCATCGTTTGCGCTGGTTTTTTCAACCGCCTGGACCATGGAGCAAACCATGCACAGGAGGAAAAACAGGTGACGCGACATGTGTGCTCTCCGAGCTCGAATGGAGGAATTATGCCAGCGCCGATCGCTGCGAAGTGAGATTGCTCCGGCAATGGCGCAGAAGATTTTTTGTCTCTTGCAACGCAACGTCCTGTGTACTGTCAACATGCCCTAGCGGCGGTTGCAGCAGAGGTCTAGTATGAGCCGCACTCACGTCAGTCAGGAGGTAAACCATGTCGGCCCCCAAGAAGCCTGTAAACACTCCGTTGCACTTGCTCCAACAACTCTCGGGCGCCTTGCTCGATCATTTGGAAAATGCCTGCTCCCAAGCCCTGGCTGATGCTGAAAAATTGCTCGCCAAACTGGAAAAACAACGCGGCAAGGCGCAGGAAAAACTGCACAAGTCGCGCACCAAACTGCAAGACGCAGCCACCGCCGGCAAGGCCAAGGCACAAGCCAAGGCCAAGGACGTCGTGAAAGAACTCGAAGACCTGCTCGATGCCCTGAAGGATCGTCAGTCCGAAACCCGCGGCTACATTCTGCAACTCAAGCGTGATGCCCAGGAAAGCCTGAAGCTGGCCCAGGGTGTTGGTCGCGTGCAAGAAGCTGCCGGCAAGGCGCTGACGCTTCGTGCGGCCAAGCCTGCCGCTGTATCGGCCAAGAAACCGGTTGCTAAACCTGTCGCGGCAAAAACACCGGCCAAGGCAGCTGCCAAGCCTGCCGCGAAAGCATCGGCCAAAGCGGCAAGCAAGCCTGCGGCTAAACCGGTCGCTGCCAGCGCTGCTAAACCGACGGCCAAAAAACCCGCTGTCAAAGCCACCGCCAAGCCTGTTGCAAAAACAGCGGCCGCCAAGCCTGCTGCAAAAGCGGCTGGCAAACCTGCTGCTAAAACAACCGCCGCCAAACCCGCCGCGACGAAAACCGCTGCGGCTAAACCGGTTGCCAAAGCGCCTGTAAAAGCTGTCGCGGCGAAGCCAGCTGCCAAACCCGCGGCGACCAAAGCGGCCGCTGCCAAACCAGCAGCGACGAAAACAGCTGCTGCTAAACCAGCAGCGACGAAAACAGCTGCTGCTAAACCAGCCGCGACGAAAACAGCTGCCGCCAAACCTGCTGCTGCCAAACCTGTCGCCGCTGCCAAGCCAGCCGCTGCCAAGGCACCAGCCAAGGCTGCGACCAAACCGGCTGCGGCCAAACCCGCCGCCAAGCCAGCTGCCGCCAAGCCTGCGGCTGTAAAACCAGCAGCGAAACCTGCTGCTGCCAAGCCAGCTGCAAAACCCGCTGTGAAAAAGCCGGCCGCTACCAAGCCCGCGACTGCGCCAGCCGCCAAGCCTGCGTCGCCGGCCCCGACAGCGACCCCTGCTCCAGCCGCCAGCACTCCGGCTTCGACGGTCAGCCCATCCGCTTCCGTTGCACCGAGCACCAGCACCCCAACCAGCGCTTCCTAAGTGCTGGAGACCGCGACGCGCAGCTGATGCAGCGCGTCGTGGTTCGCTGGCCCGGCATTCGCCGCCAGCCCTTGCAGCCATCGACCTGAATCTTCCTGTTGGCCCTCAGGCCAATGTGCAGCCACGGCCTCCAATCGCTCCAACAGACACCGCTCGGCTTGCAGCTCCAGTTTCTTGACCTGTTCGCGTAGGTGAGTGAGGTCCGTGTCTTGAACGGCCTCCGCTTTCCATTGGGTGCGAAGCGCCCGTAATGGCTGTACCACTTCTTTGTCCCAAGGTTCTGCCAACATCCGAAGCTGTTGCAGTCTTTGTGCATCGCAGGCCACGCCGCGCTGTTCCAGCCACAGGCCGCAAAGCAGCAGGCAGACACTCGCGCCAGCCTCCTGCAAGGCCAGGCAGCTCTGCTCCACGCCGGGCCGGGCATAGAGGTCGAGAGAGAAACTCCACAGGTCAGAGGACATCGTGCTACTCGCGCCAGTTGCGAGCGAAGCTGGTAGACTCCGCCGCCATTATGATCCGACTTCAGAACCTGACTTTACAGCGTGGCCCGCAACGTCTGCTAGAAGACGCCGAGCTGACCCTGCACGCCGGCCACAAAGCTGGCCTCATCGGTGCCAACGGCGCCGGCAAATCGAGCCTGTTCGCCTTGTTGCGAGGCGAGCTTCACCCGGACTCCGGTGATTGCTCGCTGCCCGCTGACTGGCGTATTGCCCACATGCGCCAGGAGGTGGATACCCTCGAACGCCTGGCGGTGGACTACGTGCTCGACGGCGATATACGCCTGCGTCAGGTTCAACGCGACCTGGCTGTCGCCGAAGCGGCTCACGACGGCGCCGCCCTGGCCCGGTCGCATTCGGAGCTCGACAGCGCCGACGGCTATACCGCCGATGCCCGCGCCCGCAAATTGCTCGCCGGCCTGGGGTTTACCAACGAACAGATGGACCGCCAGGTCGGGGATTTTTCCGGCGGCTGGCGGATGCGCCTGAACCTGGCCCAGGCCTTGATGTGCCCCTCGGATCTGCTGCTGCTCGACGAGCCGACCAACCACTTGGACCTCGACGCCATCATCTGGCTCGAGGACTGGCTCAAGAGTTACCCGGGCACTCTGCTGCTGATTTCCCACGACCGTGATTTTCTCGACGCAGTGGTGGACCACGTCGCCCACGTCGATCAGCGCAAGCTCGTCCTGTATCGCGGTGGCTATACGGCTTTCGAGCGCGCCCGTGCCGAGCGCCTGGCCCAGCAACAGCAGGCCTACGAAAAGCAGCAGGCGCAGCGTGCGCACATGGAAAGCTACATCGCCCGCTTCAAGGCCCAGGCCACCAAGGCCCGTCAGGCCCAGAGCCGGATCAAGGCACTGGAACGGATGGAGGAGCTGTCGGCGGCCCACGTCGATTCGCCGTTCGATTTTGTCTTCCGCGAGTCGACCAAGATCTCCAGCCCATTGATCGACCTGTCCGATGCGCGACTGGGCTATGGCGACAAGACTGTACTGGAGAAGGTCAAGCTGCAGCTGACGCCCGGTGCCCGGATTGGCCTGCTGGGCCCCAACGGTGCCGGTAAATCGACCCTGATCAAGAACCTCTCCGGTGAACTCCAGCCCCTGGCCGGGCGCCTGACCCGTGGCGAGAACACCGTGGTCGGCTATTTCGCTCAGCACCAGCTGGATTCACTCGATGCCAAGGCCAGCCCGTTGTTGCACTTGCAGCGCCTGGCGCCGACCGAACGCGAACAGACCCTGCGTGACTTCCTCGGCGGCTTTGACTTCCGCGGCGCGCGCATCGACGAGCCGGTGCTGAATTTCTCCGGTGGCGAGAAGGCCCGCCTGGCGCTGGCCCTGATCGCGTGGGAGAGGCCGAACCTGCTCTTGCTCGACGAACCGACCAACCACCTGGACCTGGAAATGCGTCTGGCCCTCACCATGGCCTTGCAGGAGTTCAGCGGGGCGGTGCTGGTGGTGTCTCACGATCGGCATCTGCTCAAGAGCACCACGGACAATTTCTTCCTGGTTGCCGACGGCAAGGTCGAGGAGTTCGACGGCGACCTCGAAGACTATGCCCGTTGGCTGGTGGACTACCGCCAGCGCAATGCGCCGGTCAGCACGACGTCGGCGAACCCGGACAAGACCGACAAGAAAGCCCAGCGCCAGGCCGCCGCTGCCCTGCGACAGCAGCTGGCACCGCACAAGCGCGAGGCCGACAAGCTCGAATCCGAGCTGGGCAAGCTGCATGAAAAACTGCATGAAATCGAAACCCGCCTCGGGGACAGTGGTCTCTACGAGGCGGCGCGCAAGGATGAACTGCGCGATCTGCTGGCCGAACAGGCCCGGTTGAAGGTGCGGGAAGCGGAGCTGGAGGAGGCGTGGATGCAAGCCCTGGAATTGCTGGAAACCCTGCAAGCGGAGCTGGAGGCGCTGTCCTGATGGAAGCGTTGACCTTGCCCATCCCGGTCATGTGGATCGAGCCGCTCTGGCTCGGCGTGCAAGTCCTGCTGATCCTGCTGGTCGGTTACGTGATGCAGCGTGTCGTGGCGCGTGCGCTGACGGGACTCGGTGAGCGCTACCCGTTTCCACCTCACCTATTGATCGTTCTGCGGGGCGTGCTGCGCTGGCTGATCATGGGCAGTGCGGTTCTGGTGGTGCTCGAGCGCCTGGGGGTATCGGCCACGGTATTGTGGACCGCGATTTCCGGCTTCGTCGCGGTGGCGGCGGTGGCGTTTTTCGCCATCTGGAGCGTGTTGTCGAACCTGCTGTGCGCCGTCCTGATCTACACCGTCGGACCCTTTCGCCTGGGCGATGTGGTCGAGCTGGTGGAAGCGACCGACAAGCCCGGCATCAAAGGGCGAGTGGTGGCGATCAACCTGCTTTACACCACCTTGATCGAACCCGAGGAGCTCGGCACCGGCAGCTCCATGGTGCAAGTGCCCAACAGCTTGTTCTTCCAGCGTTCGGTGCGGCGTTGGCGCGGCAGCGAGGCTTTTCCGGTGGGTGGTTTCGTCGAATAGCCAGCCCTTGGCACGCCACGGGTTTTTGAAAAATAACGATGGTCAGTTGCTCGGCGGCGCATTAGTTTAGTCGTCTAGACGAATCTTGGCCGAGGTGTGCAATGGTGCTGGAAACATGGCTGGCGTTTTTCGCCGCTTGTTGGGTGATCAGTCTTTCGCCGGGCGCGGGTGCCATTGCATCGATGTCCAGCGGTCTGCAGTACGGTTTCTGGCGTGGCTACTGGAATGCCCTGGGCCTGCAATTGGGCCTGGCATTGCAGATCGTGATTGTCGCTGCGGGTGTCGGCGCGATCCTCTCCACCTCAGCCACGGCGTTCTATGCAATCAAATGGTTCGGGGTTGCCTACCTGGTGTTCCTGGGCATCAAGCAGTGGCGAGCCATCCCCGGCGAGATCAGCGATGACGCCACTCCACGGCCCATCGGCAAGCCCTTGGCGCTGATGTTCCGTGGCTTTCTGGTGAACATCAGCAACCCCAAGGCATTGGTGTTCATGCTGGCGGTACTGCCGCAGTTCATCGATCCCCATGCCCCTCTGCTCAAACAGTACCTGATCCTGGGCGTGACCATGATTGGCGTCGACCTCATCGTCATGGCCGGCTACACCGGGCTGGCCTCCAAAGTCCTGCGCCTGTTGCGCACTCCCAAGCAGCAAAGGCGGATGAACCGGACCTTCGCCGGGTTGTTCATTGGCGCGGCGGGTCTACTGGCGACGATTCGCAAAGCCGCCGTGTAAAGCTTTTTTGCTACGGCTTGAAACCTGTGGGAGCGAGCAGACTCGCTCCCACATTTTTTTGTCTTGCGGGTAGGTATCAGCCTACAAATCCACCTTTTCTGACAGACCGAACTGGGGGTAAGCGGGGAATTTACTTATGCGGTGTTCGGATTGAGGCGGCATACGGCCCGCGTCGATTTTTCGATCATGGGGGTTCTCTCGTTCATCCGGTGACCGCCAATGCCCGCTCCCTCCACAGCGCAGTTCAGGTTCACGATCGACAGCGTGCCCCATGAGTTCGGTGTGCTCGCCTTCGAGGGCACGGAGGCCATCAGTCGACCTTTTCAATTCAGGATCAGGCTCGTCAGCGAGCTCGCCGGCCTGGCGCTTGAGCGGTTTCTGCATCGTCCCGCCTTCCTGGCTTTCGATACCCTGGGCAATGGCATCCATGGGCAAATCGCGGATTTCGCCGTGGGTGAGTCCGGGCAGCGGCTGACCCATTATCACGCGACGCTGGTGCCGCGCCTGAGCAGTCTCGACCTGGCTTTCAATCGGCGAATCTTCCAGCGGCAGACCGTTCGCCAGATCATCACCGAGGTGCTCAAGCTGCAGGGTCTGCTGGAAGATGCCTTTCGTTTTCAACTGGGCCCCACGGAATACCCGCCCCGGGACTATTGCACCCAGTACGAAGAAAGCGACCTGGCCTTTATCCAGCGTCTGTGCGAAGAAGAAGGTTGGCATTACCACTTCGAGCATGGGCCGCAGCGGCATGTCCTAGTATTTGGTGATGACCAGTCCCGGTTCAGGAGTCTTCCACCTACACCGTTCGTGCCTGACAGCGCGATGGTCGCCGACGAACCCACGATCAGGACCTTCTCCGTTCGGGTACGAGGCGCCACCAGCCGGGTCACCCGGCGTGACCATGATTTCGAAAAGCCTCGCCTGACCCTGGAAGGTGCCTCTCGACACAAGCCGTTTGGCGAAGAGGGCGCGCAGCCGGATCGCGAGGACTATGCCTACGCGCCAGGGCGTTTCCTGACATTGGCCCAAGGCCGACAGGCGGCCCTGCGGGCCCTGCAACGCCGGCAAAGAGACACCTGCGTTGCCGAAGGTGGCAGCAACCAGCCAGCCCTGGTGAGCGGGCATTTCATGAGGCTGGAGAACCACGGCCGGGCTTGCTGGAACCAGCGTTGGTTGCTCACCTGGCTCAGGCATGAAGGTTCGCAACCCCAAGTCCTTGAAGATGCCATTGGCGATGTGGGGGAGGGGAATCCGGAGCAGGGCTATGGCAACCGGTTCAAGGCGATTCCGTGGGACGTGTTCTATCGCCCGTCCGTGAGGCATCGGCGACCGCTGCTGGTCAGTGAGACGGCCACGGTCAGCGGCCCGCAAGGCAGCGAGATTCATTGCGACGAGTATGGCCGGGTCAAGGTCCGATTCCATTGGGATCGCGCCGAAGGTAACCCGGAACGGAGCAGTTGTTGGGTACGGGTTGCCACGGGGTGGGCAGGGGATGGCTTCGGCACCCAGTTGATCCCCCGGGTCGGCATGGAAGTCGTGGTCACCTTCCTTGCAGGCGACCCCGATCAACCGCTGATCACCGGTTGCGTGCCGAACCAGGCCAACCCGGTTCCCCATGGGTTACCCCTCAACGACACCCGCAGTGTCTTCAAGAGCCGGAGTTCACCGGGAGGGGGTGGCAGCAACGAATTGCACATCGAAGACCGAAAGGGGGCTGAACGGATCTATTTGCGGGCCGAACGCGACCTGTTCGCCAACGTGCGCAATGACCACACGCTGGAGATCGGTCGTGACCAGCGCATTACCCTGGCCGGTCAGCGTTACAGCGAAGTGCGGGGCGAGGAGCACCACACCGTCGGAGGGCATCGCGTGACGCAACTGGATGCCGACGACTTTCTCAACATCAACGGCAGCTTCCATGCACAGGCTGGCGAGACCCTGGTAATCCGCGCCGGGCAGGTCCTGCAGCTCGAATGCGCAGGTGCCCTGACAGTCAAGTCCGGATCGCAGTTGACCCTGGAGGGCGGTGGGCATTTCCTGCGCATTGGTGCTGACGGCATTTTCAGCAGCATTGCCGTCGAGCAGGGAGGTGGTCCGGGTCCCGGAGCGGCTCTGCGGTACAAACCGGCCCGCCGACCGGGCGAAACCGATGAGCCTGAGGCTGGACACGCAGGCACTTCGACGGGTGTCGTCGCGATAAGCGAAGCCGCGACCGGGCCGCCGGCAGGTCGCTCGCCCTTGTCGATCGGCGTGCTGTGCAAGCGCTGCTTTCAACAGGCCCAAGCTCGGGCCAAAGGCCTGGCCCCCCGCCTCTGAGCGGTTCAACTTTCAAGGATGATCATGTCTCCAACTGCCCTGCAATGGCTGCAACATCTATGCGCCCAGGCCAAGGCCTGCGGCCTCGCTCATGTGGATCTGCTGATCGACTGCGCGCTGTTCGACTATCCGCTGTTGCGACGGTTGAACGAACTCATACCGTCGCCGCGCTACCGGCTTCTGTTTCAGGACTCCCCCGAGCGTGCCTTCGCCGACCAGGGGCCCGTGCTGGTGCGGGTTCTGCTGTTCAATACCGCGCAGCGGGACTGGCTGTCGGGCTTTCTCCAGGTGTGCTACCGCCGTTCGCGGGTGCTGGCGCTGTTCAGCCGCTGGTCGTTCGATGCCCTTGGCGAACGTCTGGGGTGGTGCACCCAGGCCGAATGGGAGCAGGGCCACAAAAGCGGTGTGCTGCGCTACTACGACACCCGCTTGTTCAGGCTCGTGTGTGAACTGCTCGATCCCGACCAGCTCAAGATGCTCCATGAGGGTGTTATCAATTGGCAATGGATCGACCGCGATGGCAAGGCCTGTCAGATGGCGGGGTTCGATGTCCGGCAGAGGGCGGCAGGGCGGGGCGCGTTGGCGTTGCGATTGAGCGATGCGCAAGTCACTGAGGTGGGCGCCCTCAGCGATACGCAACAATGGTGTATTCGCCAGGAAATCCTTCCGAGTACATACGGTTTCGATTCGTTCGAGATGTTCACCTACCAGGCCTTTCGCGTTCATGTCGATGCAGACCGCCAGCAACTGATAGGCATGGCGCGGGAGCAGTTTCTCCAGGGCTGGCTCGCGAAATGCGCCGCGCAAGCGAAGGGTGAGCGAGGTATCGACCCATGACGTGCATGAGGACATGGGGGCTGTCGGTCTTCGGTGTTCTTTGCGGTTGCATGCCTGCGCAAACTACCCTGATCGGTACACCCATCGAAGGCTATAACCACACGGCGGCGGCCATCCATCACTTCAGCGTCAACCGCAACGGTGGGCCGGACATCGGGCCTTATGGCGGCGGAGGCAAGCAGAACTGTTGCGTCGCAATGCCTGCCCAGTGGCGTCCGGGGCTGAAGGTGTTGGTGGAGTGGGAGAAGGATCCGGCGCCCCACGCTTATGGCCGTTGGCCGGAGCAACGGCACACCGATGAATGGCGGGCACGGATGAACGCACATCGGGCCGGCTACAGCCGGCACAGGGTCTGGGCAGAAGTGGCGTCCTACGAGCGGCTCGGTGTGGTCGATGTGCACTTCCTGCCTTGCGATCAAGTCGCCGTGTCCGCGGGGGTGATGTTGCCGGGCAAGCCCGGTTATCCCTTCGGTTTCCCCTCCAGAATGGAGGCGCCGTCGCCATGCCCGGTACATTGAAAAGCGGGCCGCAGGCCCTGGCCGCCACGCCATTCTTCACGAATGAGGGCATGTTGCCGCGAACGCCTGAAGACGTGGCGCGCAATCAGGTCGAACAGCAGAGAACCCTGATTGAAGCTGCAGACATTTCCAGGGCGGCTTGCAGGGAGGCGAATGTTCCCTATTCCGGCCCACCCTGCATGGACGTGTTGCATATCACGTTGTGTTTTGACGGCACCAATAACCACGAACCCACAGACAAACTGAACCACCCGCCGACCACCAGCAACGTGGCGCGGCTGTATCACGCCAGCCTGGGTAGGGGGGCCGGTCCGGGGCAAAGCCGGGCCAATGAGGCAGGTTTCTATGCCTATTACATGCAGGGTGTCGGCACCGAGTTCCCGGAAATCGGCGAATCTGAACCTGACGCCATGGGGCTGGTGGCGGCTCGCGGTGGAGAAAATCGTATCAACTGGGGCCTGACGCGGCTGATCGATGCTTTGCGTCGACACTGTGGCGAGTCACACCTGGAACCGGTGCAAGCCGTTGCCTGGGTCCGGCAGATGAGCAGTGGCTTCGGCGATGTACTCGACCGCGGACAACAGCGCCGGCGGGCCGTGCTGCAAGAGCCATTGACCGTCTTGGGCGAGACCGTCGAGCGCTTGCACGCCAGTCGCTCGATCCCCCGGATCAAGGCTCTGCGCCTGTATGTCTATGGTTTCTCCCGTGGCGCCGCCCAGGCCCGGACGTTTACCCAGTGGTTACAACAACTGACCGAAGTCGAGGCGAACGGCGAAACCTGCTACCTGTTCGCCGGTGTGCCCATCAGCGTCGGTTTCCTCGGTCTGTTCGACACGGTGGCATCGGTGGGCATGGCGTATCTGGCGCCCTTTGTCAGCGGTCACATGGGCTGGGCGGACGGTTCGCTACGCTTGCCCGAGTCGCCGGTATTCCTGGAGCGTTGTGTGCACCTGGTCGCAGCCCATGAGCAGCGGGGTAGTTTTCCCCTGGATTCGATCCGTCGAAAAGCCAACCCCGACGATCCCGATTGTCCCTCCACCTATCGCGCGGGTACGTTTGAATACCTCTATCCGGGTGTACATTCGGATGTTGGCGGGGGGTATCCGCCGGGAGACCAGGGTAAGGCATTGGGAGGCAATCACGAGCTGCTGTCCCAATTGCCCCTGCAACACATGTTTCATGAGGCCTATCAGGTCGGTGCCCCCTTGCAGGCCCCTGCCGATGCCCTCAGCGATGAGCAGAAAGAGCGCTGGCCGTGGTTGGTCATGGATGGCGCGACGTACGAGGCTTTCGACATCTCCCCAACACTGACCCGTCGCTTCAACATCTGGCTCGATGCCCAGGACAATGGGCCGCTCGAAGAGGTGATGGCCCGGGAAGCCGGATTGATCACTGGTTGGCGCATCAGTCGCTATGCCAATTTTCTCTTTCGCACGACTTCGGCCTGGGCCCATGTGCAGGGCAAGGACATGAGCGAAGAGGAACGTTCGGCCTTCACCGCGCTGCACCTGCGACAACGGGAGGAAGATACTGCCCTGCGTGCCGGTAAGGAGCCGCCCGCTGCCTCCGTTGAGCATGAAAGACACTTGGCCCTGAAGCGTGCTTATGAACAACGGACTGGTGCGCACGAGATCGCGCTCAATCCGGCAAAGACGTTCGAGCCGAGCCTGGATCAGCGACAGCTACACGACGCCATGCTGGATTTTCGCCGCGACTACATACCTGAGTGGAGCCTGAGTCCCTTCGGTTCGGGCCTGAGCCAAGGTCGTCTCATTAATGCGTCGGTAGGCGGCTTGGTATACCTGCTCAACGAGCAGGATGAGGCCGAGGAATACCGTGACCTGCGCCGGGCCGGCAATCGGGAGGTCATGCGCTGGTTCGGTGAAGATCTGGCGCCTCGCGATGAAGACGCGAGGGAGCTGGTGCGGTTGTTCGATGAACATGTCCACGACTCTCGCGCCTGGTTCATGAATGCGGCGCTGGACGAGCGGGAAGTGTTCAGTGATTACTTTCGATATCGGGCGATTTTTTTCGATGACGAGTCCAATAAACGCCTGTCGCTGTTGGCGACGGCCGGCCAGGTCATCGGCGTGGCCGTGGCGCTCGCCAGTGTCGGCCTGAGTGTCAGCCGCCGCGATCCACGGCTGTTGGTGGGCCTGTTGATGCCGGGGCTCGGTATCCCGTTGTTCCGTGGCAAGCTCGGCGTCGCTCCGACGATCGAGGCCTTTGATAGCGCCACCGGCATCGCCCTGCCGTTGGTCGAAGGGCTCGATGAGGTTCGTGCCTACACGCGGCAAGTCGCAAATGTCTTGAAGCTGGCACAGGCCTGGTCGTCGTCAGCATCGCTGCACGAACAATCGGCGAGAAAGCCTGAGAGTGGCTGGTTGGGGCGGCTCAGGCAAACGCTTGATGACGCCATCAGGGCCCCTGTTCCCGATCTGGAGAACAGGGGCCCTGATGCTTAGCGCAGGATCACCGGCGCGGTGTCCCGTGGCAGGTTATTGCGTGGTACGGGCTCGCCGGGTAACTCATGGCTTGGACCGCCGAGCTGTTCGCTCAGTTGTCGCGCCACGTCTTCACCCAGGACCTTGGACACGTCGCGTACCACACGGGGGCGGTTGAGGCTGATGCGCGCGTCTCGGTGGTTCAGCAATTTGGTGTCCTGGCCTTCACCCATGGCGGTGAACGCCGAAGTGATTTCGAAGGTGCGGGTATTGATCAGGCTGAAGTCGGCCACCAGGGTCAGCCCAAGCACTGCCGAGTAGCTGTCGGTGTTGGCCAGCTCATTGATGTCGCGGGTGAAGTCGATGTCCGATACCGTACCGAACAACACGTAGTCGGCGCCCTTGAAACGTCCGGCCTTGATGCGCTTGATCACATCGTAGACGTCGCCGGTGGAGGACTCGGTGTGAGGCGTGCCCTGTACCAGCTGGAACATGCCGCTGCGCAGGATTTCACCCTTGATGTCTCCGGTGAACTTGCGCAGTTCGCCCTGCTCGATGTAGCTGCTGGTGGCTTCCATCTCGTCGTAGCTCGACGACGCGCTGGCGCTGTAGGTGTTTGCCTGGAAGTTGCTCTGGGCCGAAACGGTGTGGATGTATTCCTCCACCCGTTGCTGGTAAGCCAGGTCGGTAACGGCGACTTTCGGGGCCGCCTGCGCACCGAACGCGCAGGCCAGGGCCATGATGCCTATCCATGTGCGCATGGCTTAGCGCTCCGTGGTCTTGCGGATTTCTTTTTCGTCCATCCACTCGGCCAGACCGCTTTCGACGTCGATCAATTGCAAGCTGAATTTGTAGAAGACGTCCTTATAGTCGCTGCTGCGCTTGACGATCGAGCTGATAGAGCCCTCGAGGCGGTATTTGGCGGCGATCATGTTGCCGGTCTTGGCCACGGTGCTCTTCTTGTACAGGCCGCTCTGGTTCTGCAGCTTGAGCTGGTCGACCTGGCTGTCCATGGCATTGTTGTCGCTGGCAAAACGTGCCGCGCCGGTTTTCATCAGTTGGGTCTTGATGCTGGTGGTGATTTCGCGGGTGTCGATGTACTCGCTGGTCTTGTTCTTCACGTCGTAGACCTGAACCACCGGGCGACCGTGCAGGATGCCGGACTGGGCCAGGGAGCGGGTCATGGACTCGGCGATCATCTGCAGGTCGGTTGAGCCGAACTCGTTGGTCACGGTTTCCACGGCCTTGGTGTCGCCGTAGGTAATGTTCTTGTTGCCCAGTACCGGGGAGTTGTTGGCGCAGCCGCTGACCAGCAGGACGGCGAGGGTGATGAATGCAACGCGTGTGGACATGGAAGCGCTCTCTAAAGCTGAAAAAGGGTTAACGCGAGATGTCGGTCATCAGGCTCAAGGCGTATTGATTTCCAACCGGAAGTCCACGGCCTTGGGTGTCGGCGCGATGGCCGGCAGGAAGCTGGTTTGTTCGCCATACAGTGTCAGGCTTTTCCAGGTTTCCTCTTCGGCAATCGGAAAGCCTTCAGGCCCCAGCCAGGCAAAGCGGTAGTACATCGTCTTGTTGTTGTAGCTGGTGTTGCTCAACTGCACATTGACGGTCATGTAGCCGTTTTCCCGGGCCACGCGCATGGCACCGACCACGATATTCTTTGTCTTGCCCATCGCCACGACCTTGCTCGCGGCGCTGCCCGGCGCAGGGGGAGGCGGGGTGGCGCAGCCGGCCAGCAAGGCCAGGGCGCCGACGGCGATCAGTTTTAAACGCATGTGAACAAGACTCCGTTCTTAAGGTTGTTTGAGGCTGGCGACGGCGGTCGGATTGGCATTCGGCGTCACTCGGGCGGCCAGGCCACCGGTAAAGACCTGATTGCCCACTGCCCGCAGAGTCACCACCTGGTAGCGCTGGTCGACGACCACCTTGACCACCGAGCCGCCTACCGCGTTGGGCAGGGTGACCTGGTGCTCACCTTTCTTCAGGCGCAGGCGCACCACCTGGGTGTAATCCGGCAGGGTGCGCCAGGTCCGGGTATCGGCGCCTTCGAGCACGGCCGAGGTGAGGCCCACGGCCAGGCCGGCCAACGGATTGGTATCGTTGATTTGCTTTTGCGCCACGCCACGGGTGACGGCTCGCACGGTGGTGCGCAGGATGATGCCGGGCATGTCGTCGCGAAGGGCGCGGCGGGACATGGCAGTGATGCTGTTGAGCTGAGTCAGATCCATCTGGCGGCCATCGACGCCGATCTGGGCGAAGGTGGCGGTGGAGGTGTCGGGCTTGATCACCGGGAACGACAGCGGCGTGATCACGAGGTGGCCGCTGATAGGCAAGGGCAGGGGGATGCGGATCGAGTCACGGGATGGCGCCAGGCCGCTTTGCACCACGATCAGGATGTCGCTGTCATCGTCCTTGGCGGCAGGCTTGTCCAGGTTGAGCAGTGCCTGTTCCAACAAGGGGGTGTTGGGACGCAGCTCGGCAGCCTTGCGATAACCCGGTGCGGCCAGGTCTTTTTCCCCCAGGGCTTCGTAGACGAAACCGGCCAGATAGTGGCTGAACGCGCTCTGGTAGCTGTTTTTCAGACCCACCACTTCCGGAGCGTCGAGGCTGGCCACCGGGTAACCCTGGAGGTCTTTGTACTCGGTCTTGACCCCTTGCTGCTCAGCCTCTTCCTCGCGCTTGAGGTATTCCTTGTCCCGCAGATCGGCAATCACCGCTTCGCGCTCGTGGGTCTTCTTGATCTGGGTCCGGGCACCGTCGAAGTCATTTACGGCCAGCAGATTCAGGGCCATCTGCGTGGTCAGCATGACCTTTTCGTAATCGTAGCCCTCGTAGCGCCGGACCTTATCGTTGACCAGGAAACTGCCGAACTGCGCCACGTACTTGGCGGTATCGAGCTTGACCGCATCTTCCCACTGGCCGACTTGCCGGTCGGCGCTGGTCCAGGCCGCCTGGCTGCCGGACAGATCGCCTTTGGCCCGTAGCAGCTCACCTTTTTCAAAGTAATACAGCAGATCCCGGTCTTGACTGGTGTTGTTCTTGTCCAGCAGGGTCAATGCAGCGTCGACGTTGCCGGACGCCAGCTGTTGATTGGTCTGGGTCAGTTCACTGTCGTAGTTGCGAAAAACCGAGCAGCCGGACAGCAAGGTGATCGCACCGAGGGCGATCGAAAAAACGGCACGGGAGGCCATGAACATTTCTTCCCTGAGTAACAGCCAGGTGAGCGGGTCGGGCTGGGTCGATCCACGGACGGCGTCGGGACGCTATCGGTTCCTCATAACCGGAGGAGCTTTTATGCCAAGTTCTTATAAGAAGGCGGCGCGATTATAGACATGGCCGTTCGCTATGTAATGGCTTTTTAATCTCGAAGCGCTGTTTTTGTGACATCACTTCCAAAGCATGAAAATCCGATGAAAATGCGCGACCACAGCACATTCGCTCTTGAGCCAAAGTCCGTGTAAGTGAACAATGTGTTACTTCTTATTTCCAATTGAGAGTCATTCATGATTGCCTCGCTTCGTTTTCTGGCCTGGCTTGCACTGCCGCTGCTTGCCCTGTGCAGCAATCCATTGCTGGCCAACACCGTTGAAGGCGCTCCCCAGGCGCTGCACTTGCTGGATTACATCGGGGCGGATTACCCGGAGACCGTCGAAGCGGGCAAGGTCATCGACGAGTCCGAGTATCGCGAGCAGTTGGAATTCACCCAGGTGCTGGAAGGGCTGATCGTTGCGCTGCCGGCCAAGCCGGAAAAGGCTGAGCTCACACAGGGCATCGCTGCCTTGCGCCAAGCGATCACCCAGCATCAGGACGGCGGTGATGTCGCCCGCCTGGCGCGCCAATTGGGGGCGAAGCTGGCGGTGGCCTATGAAGTCAGCCAGGCGCCGGTCATTACTCCGGACCCGACCCGCGGTGCGCCGCTGTATGCCCAGAACTGTTCGGTGTGCCACGGTGACAGCGGCGCCGGCGACGGCCCTGCCGGTGTCGGTCTGGTGCCGGCGCCTTCCAATCTGCGCGACGGTCAACGTCTCGATCACCTGAGCCTCTACGCGATCTACAACACCCTCGGCATGGGCATCGAAGGGACCGACATGCCGGCCTTCGCCGATCAGCTCGATGAGCGTCAGCGGTGGGACCTGGCCACCTACATCGCCGGTTTCAGTGTCGACCCGGCAGCGGCCAAAAGCGAACAGACCTTCAACCTTGCCGATCTGGCCCGCCAGACCCCGGCTGAAGTGCTGGCGGCCCAGGGCCCCGCTACGGCCGCAACGTTCCGCGCCCAGCGTGCCCAGCCGCCGCAGGTACAGCGTGGCCCGGCGCAGTTGCTCGACTACACCGCCGCCACCCTGGACAAGAGCATCGCGGCCTATCGTGCCGGTGATCACGACCAGGCCTATGACTTGTCGGTAGCGGCTTACCTGGAAGGCTTCGAGCTGGTGGAAAGCTCGTTGGATAACGTCGATGCCGTTGTGCGCAAGGACACTGAAAAGGCCCTGATGGCTTACCGTCAGTCCCTGCAGGACGGCTTGCCGGTGGAGCAGGCCGAACAGCGTCTGAATGCGGCCAAGGCCAAGCTGAAGGCGTCGGCGGGGCTGCTGGGCGGGGATGGTCTGAGCTGGTCGCTGAGTTACATCTCGGGGTTACTGATCCTGTTGCGCGAAGGACTGGAAGCGATCCTGGTGCTGGCGGCGATCCTGGCCTTCCTGCGCAACACCGGCCAGGAGTCGGCGGTTCGCAGCGTCAACGCGGGTTGGGGCCTGGCGCTGCTGGCCGGTCTGGCGACCTGGGGTCTGGCTGCCTATGTGATCGACGTGAGCGGTTCCCAGCGTGAATTGCTTGAAGGTGCGACAGCGTTGTTCGCCAGTGTGATGGTGTTGTGGTTGGGGGTGTGGATGCACGACCGCCGTCACGCGGCGGCCTGGCAGGATTACATCAAGAGCAGCCTGGTCGGTGGTGGTGGCCGTTTCGGCTTCGCCGTCCTGGCGTTCTTCTCGGTCTATCGCGAACTGTTCGAAGTGATCCTGTTCTACGAAACCCTGTGGCTGCAAGCCGGTCCCGCCGGGCATAACGCCGTGCTGGCCGGTGGCGCTACAGCGCTGGTGCTGCTGGTAGGACTGGCCTGGGTGATTCTGCGCGGTTCGGCACGACTGCCATTGGCGCTGTTCTTCAGCATCAACGCCGCGTTGTTGTGCGCGCTGTCGGTGGTCTTCGCCGGACATGGCGTGAAGGCCCTGCAGGAAGCCGGGATCTTTGGCACCCGTCCGGTGGCGTTCTTCGATTTCGATTGGCTGGGTATTCACGCCGATGCTTATTCGCTGACTGCTCAAGTGATCGCGATCCTGGCGATTGTCGTGCTGTATGGTCGCAGTTGGGTGGCGGAGAAGCGCAGGGTGCAGGTGTCCTGATGCGTGTCTGGATCGACGCCGACGCCTGTCCCAAGGCAGCGAAGGAGCTGGTGGTCAAGTTCGCCTTGAAGCGCCAGTTCGAGGTGGTGCTGGTAGCCGGGCAACCGCAGATCAAGCCAAGCCTGGCCTGCGTCAAGTTGATCGTGGTCCCCAGCGGCCCTGACGCGGCGGACGACTATCTGGTGGAGCACGCGGGCCCGGGTGAGCTGGTGATCTGCAGCGACGTCCCCCTGGCCGACCGGTTGGTGAAGAAGGGGGTCGCCGCCCTGGACCCGCGCGGCAAGGAGTTCAACGCGCAGAACATGGGGGACCGGCTGGCGGTGCGCAACCTGTTCACCGATTTGCGTGAGCAGGGCCAGATGGGTGGCGGTCCTGCGGCCTATAGCGAGCGGGACAAGCAAGGGTTCGCCAATGCGTTGGATCGGATCCTCACGCGCTTGAGCCGGATGTCTGGAGCCTGACACTGTTCATTTGTGGGAGCGAGCCTGCTCGCGATGGCGGTGTGTCAGCTAACCAAAGTATCAACTGAACCGACGCTATCGCGAGCAGGCTCGCTCCCACATTGGCTGGGTGTTGCTCAGGCATCGTTTTCGTGGGTCAGCTCGAGTATCCGATCCACCAGTTTGTTGATCCCCGAGGCCGCTTCGCTGATGTTCTGCGCCAGCATGTAGGCCGGGGTGCTGACCAACCTGCGCGCGCGGTCTTCAACGATGTCGGTGACGGCGCAATCTTCGTGAGTGCCGCCCATTTTGGTCACGGCGGCAGCGGTATCGACATCCGTGCCGATGGTGCAGGTCACGCCAGGGCCATAGATTTTCGCCGCCAGGGCCGGGGAAATACAGATCAGGCCCACCGGCTTGCCGGCCTCGGCGAAGGCTTCGGTCAGCGCCAGGAGTTCGGGTTGGACGGTGCAATCCGCGCCTTCGACGGCGAAGTTGGAGAGGTTCTTCGCCGAACCGAAACCGCCAGGTACGATCAGGGCGTCGAAATCCTCGACCCTGGCGTCGCGCAAGTCCTTCACGTTACCGCGGGCGATCCGCGCCGACTCCACCAGCACGTTGCGGCTTTCGGGCATTTCTTCACCGGTCAGGTGATTGATCACATGCAGTTGGGCAATGTTGGGGGCGAAGCACTGGACCTGCGCGCCGCGTTGGTCCAGGCGCAGCAGGGTGATCACGCTTTCGTGGATCTCGGCGCCGTCGTACACGCCACAGCCGGAAAGGATCACTGCAACTTTTTTGCTCATGGGTTTTTCTCCAGATTCATGGCGTTAAATGTCCACTAATTTGTCACTCGTTGCCATAGGGTTATCCGGCGGCTAAACCTAATCTGCCGACTATCTCCTGCCCGGATCGCAGCATGAATTTCATTTTGTATGCCGTGCCGTTCTTCTTCGTGCTGATCGCTGTCGAGCTGCTGGCCGATCGCCGGCGCGGTGAGAGTCATTACCGCCTGGCCGATGCGATCAACAGCCTGAGTACTGGTGTGCTGTCGACCACCACGGGCCTGCTGACCAAGGGTGTGGGGCTGGTGAGTTACGCCTTTGCCTTGGAACACCTTGCTCTTGTCCGGTTGCCTGCCGACCAGGCCTGGGTCTGGGCGTTTGCCTTCGTGTTCTATGACTTCTGCTACTACTGGCTGCATCGCATGGGCCATGAGCGCAACATCCTCTGGGCGGCTCATTCGGTGCATCACCAGAGCGAGGACTACAACCTCTCCACGGCGCTGCGCCAGACCAGTACCGGGTTCCTGTTGAGTTGGGTGTTCTACCTGCCGCTGGCGGTGCTGGGCGTGCCGCTGACGGTGTTCGTCAGCGTTGCGGCGCTGAACCTGCTGTACCAGTTCTGGGTACACACCCAGCACATTCCCAAGCTGGGCTGGCTGGAGTGGTGCTTCGTCACGCCGTCCAATCATCGTGCTCACCATGCGCAGAACCCTCTCTACATGGATCGCAACTATGGCGGGGTGTTCATTATTTGGGACCGTCTGTTCGGCACCTTCCAGGAGGAAGACGACCGCGAGCCGGTGATTTTTGGCGTCACCACGCCGCTGGCGAGTTGGAATCCGTTGTGGGCCAACGTGCAGTTCTATGTGCAGTTGTGGACGGATGCCCGACGGGCCGGACACTGGTGGGACAAGGTGCGGATCTGGTTCATGCCCACGGGGTGGCGACCGGCAGACGTGGCGGTGAGATACCCACTGAACAAACCGGACCTGAGCCGTTTCCGCAAATTCGAAGTGCCGCTGGACGGACGCCAGCAGGGCTACGTGGCGCTGCAGTTCTGCTTCTACATCGCGTTGGGCAGTTATTTGATGAACCTGGAGAACAGCCTGCCCATCGCCGCCTTGTTGCTGGGATGGGGCGCGGTGGCGTTCGGTCTGTTCGTATTGGGCGTGGCCCTGGAGAATCGCCCGTGGGCGCTGAGGCTGGAGCTGTTGCGGCTGGCCTCGAACCTGCCGCTGGTATGGCTGGCGCCGCTGGCCGGATTGTGGCCGGACGGCCCCGTGGCCTGGGTCGGCTTGCTCAGCTACAGCCTGCTCAGCCTCATGGGACTCTATTACTGTCGCAACCGGTTTGCTCGGTTGGTGTCGTAGGTTTGCCAGCGGTGGCGCGCTCAAGCCGTTCGGCTTCGAGGACTTTTTTCGCCAGTCGCGCATTCTTGATGCGTCGACGCAACCACAGGCACAAGCCCAGCAACAGCAACGCGCCGAGTACCCACAATTCATATTTCTTGATACTGCCCAGCATGCCTTCGAGCACGGCGCCGAAGTGATAGGCGGCGGCGGCCAGTGCGGTCGCCCAGATCGCCGCGCCAATGCCGTTGAGCAGCAGGTAACGCCCCGGCGGATAGCCTGACAGGCCGATCGCCACCGGCATCACCGTACGCAAGCCATAGACGAAGCGAAAGCTCAGGACCCAGATGTCCGGATGCTTGCGGATGTGCTCCAGCGCGCGATCGCCCATCAGTTGCCAGCGAGGCTTGCGCGCCAGCAGCTTGCGCCCGTGCTTGCGTCCCAGGAAATACCACAGCTGATCACCTGCGTAGCTGCCGCAGAATGCCACGACCACTACGAGATTGATGTCCATGTAGCCACGGAACGCCAGGAAACCTGCGAGCACGAGGATGGTTTCGCCTTCGAAGAACGTGCCGATAAAAAGGGCCAGATAGCCGAAGTCATGTAGAAATTGCTGGAGCATTGTCTGGGTGCTGGCGAAATGAACGCGCAGCCTAACCCTTCGGGCACATTCAGGAAAGTGTCGAAATGTGTCTCGACGTGAACATTTCCTACAACCACAATAACTGCGACGACAGGTCACAGGTGCACATAACTGTCATATGTTGGTCATAATGGCCGCTTATAACTGTCACGCTCGCCCGTTAGTGGGCTCAGGAGTCTGCCGTGAGCTTTACCCCCGCCAATCGTCTGTTCCCTGCTACCCGTCTGCGTCGCAATCGCCGTGATGAGTTCTCTCGTCGGCTAGTGCGTGAGAACGTGTTGACCACCGACGACCTGATCCTGCCGGTGTTCGTGCTCGACGGTGAGAACCGGCGCGAAGCGGTGGCATCGATGCCCGGGGTGGAACGCCTGACCATCGACCTGCTGCTCGAAGAAGCCGCCCAATGGGTGGAACTGGGCATTCCGGCGCTGGCGCTGTTCCCGGTGACGCCGCCGGGGCTCAAGTCCCTGGACGCTGCCGAAGCCTGGAACCCGGATGGCATTGCCCAGCGCGCGACCCGCGCCCTGCGGGCACGCTTCCCGGATTTGGGGGTGATCACCGACGTGGCGCTGGATCCGTTCACCACCCACGGGCAGGATGGCATCCTCGACGAAGACGGCTATGTGCAGAACGACATCACCGTCGACGCCTTGGTCAAGCAAGCGCTGTCCCATGCCGAGGCCGGTGCCCAGGTAGTGGCGCCGTCGGACATGATGGACGGTCGTATCCAGGCGATCCGCGAAGCCCTCGAGGTGGCCGGACACGTCAACGTACGGATCATGGCCTACTCGGCAAAATACGCCAGTGCCTATTACGGCCCGTTCCGCGATGCGGTCGGCTCGGCCCTGAACCTGGGCAAGGCCAACAAGGCCTCTTATCAGATGGACCCGGCCAACAGTCAGGAAGCCTTGCACGAAGTGGCGGCCGACTTGTCAGAAGGGGCAGATATGGTCATGGTCAAGCCGGGCATGCCTTATCTCGACATCCTTTGCCGGGTCAAAGACGAATTCAAAGTGCCGACCTTTGTTTATCAGGTCAGCGGCGAGTACGCCATGCACATGGCGGCGATCCAGAACGGCTGGTTGAGCGAAGGGGTCATTCTCGAGTCCCTCACCGCTTTCAAGCGCGCGGGCGCTGATGGGATCCTGACTTACTTTGCCGTGCGCGCCGCCCAATTGTTACGAGAGCAGAAATAGCCTCCCAGGAACTTGCGATGAATACCGAAGGACTCTCTGAAGTTGCCGTAAAAGACGCTCAACCCGTGGTCGAGCAAATCGCTGAAACACCACCGGAGCTGGAGCCCGCTCCCCCGGTGGCTGCCGCCGAGCCCGCCCCGGCCCCGGCGATTGCGATTCCCAACCTGGATGACAGCAGCCTGTACATCCATCGCGAGCTTTCGCAACTGCAGTTCAACATCCGCGTGCTGGAGCAGGCGCTGGATGAGTCCTACCCTTTGTTGGAGCGGTTGAAGTTCCTGCTGATCTTCTCCAGCAACCTGGATGAGTTCTTCGAAATTCGCGTCGCCGGCCTGAAGAAACAGATCACCTTCGCCCGTGAACAAGCCGGTGCCGATGGCCTGCAACCCCACCAGGCCCTGGCGCGCATCAGCGAGCTGGTCCACGGTCACGTCGACCGCCAATACGCGATCCTCAACGACATCCTGTTGCCGGAACTGGAAAAGCATCAGGTCCGCTTCATCCGTCGCCGCTACTGGACCACCAAACTCAAGACCTGGGTGCGCCGCTATTTCCGCGACGAGATCGCGCCGATCATCACGCCGATCGGCCTCGACCCGACGCACCCGTTCCCGCTGCTGGTCAACAAGAGCCTGAACTTCATCGTCGAGCTGGAAGGCATCGACGCCTTCGGCCGCGATTCCGGTCTGGCGATCATCCCCGCGCCACGCCTGTTGCCGCGCATCATCCGTGTGCCGGAAGACGTTGGCGGCCCTGGCGACAACTATGTGTTCCTGTCGTCGATGATCCACGCTCACGCCGATGACCTGTTCCAGGGCATGAAGGTGAAGGGGTGCTACCAGTTCCGCCTGACGCGTAACGCCGATTTGTCGGTGGACACCGAGGACGTTGAAGACCTGGCCCGCGCCCTTCGCGGCGAGCTGTTCTCCCGTCGCTACGGCGACGCGGTGCGCCTGGAAGTGGCCGACACTTGCCCGAAACACCTGTCCGATTACCTGCTCAAGCAGTTCAACCTGCATGAGACCGAGCTGTATCAGGTCAATGGTCCGGTCAACCTGACCCGGCTCTTCAGCATTACCGGCCTGGACAGTCATCCGGAGCTGCAATATTCGCCGTTCACGCCGCAGATCCCGAAGCTGCTCCAGAACAGCGAGAACATTTTCAACGTAATCAGCAAGCAGGACATCCTGTTGCTGCACCCGTTCGAGTCGTTCACGCCGGTGGTCGACCTGCTGCGCCAGGCCGCCAAGGACCCTCACGTCCTGGCGGTGCGCCAGACCCTGTACCGCAGCGGCGCCAACTCGGAAATCGTCGACGCCCTGGTGGATGCGGCGCGAAACGGCAAGGAAGTCACGGCGGTGATCGAGTTGCGCGCGCGTTTCGATGAGGAGTCCAACCTGCAACTGGCAAGCCGTCTGCAAGCGGCCGGTGCGGTGGTGATCTATGGTGTGGTCGGCTTCAAGACCCACGCCAAGATGATGCTCATCCTGCGGCGTGAGGCCGGCGAGATCGTACGTTATGCTCATCTGGGCACGGGCAACTACCACGCTGCCAACGCCCGCCTGTATACCGACTACAGCCTCCTGACTTCCGACGATGCCTTGTGCGAAGACGTCGGCAAGCTGTTCAGCCAGTTGATCGGCATGGGCAAGACGCTGCGTATGAAGAAACTGCTGCATGCACCGTTCACCCTGAAAAAAGGCATGCTCGACATGATCGCCCGGGAGACCCAGTTCGCCCTGGATGGCAAGCCGGCGCACATCATTGCCAAATTCAACTCGCTGACCGATCCGAAGATCATCCGCGCGCTGTACAAGGCCAGCCAATCAGGCGTGCGCATCGACCTGGTGGTCCGGGGCATGTGCTGCCTGCGGCCGGGTATCCCAGGGGTTTCCCATAACATCCACGTGCGCTCGATCATCGGACGCTTCCTGGAGCACACGCGGGTGTTCTACTTCCTCAACGGTGGCGAAGAGCAGATGTTCCTGTCCAGCGCGGACTGGATGGAGCGCAACCTCGACAAGCGCGTCGAGACCTGCTTCCCGGTGGAGGGCAAGAAGCTGATCCTGCGGGTGAAGAAGGAGTTGGAAAGCTATCTGACCGACAACACTCACAGCTGGAGCTTGCAGTCGGACGGCCGTTACATCCGCAACACGCCGACCGGCAACCAGAACCCGCGCAGCGCCCAGGCGACGTTGCTGGATCGCCTGAGCAGTCCGGTGTTGGCGGTCAATTAAGGAACGGCGAGCTCAGCTTTTTGTGGCGAGGGGATAAATCCCCTCACCACAAAAGATCTCTGTTGCTGTCCGATCAGTGGATGTTCAGCACAATCCCGACCCGGGTCAGCCATTCCGCTTCCTGGGCAAAGTCGGCCTGGGTCAGTTGGTTTTCTTCCAGCCAGCCGTCGGGAAATATCACGTCAAGTTGATCGCCGTCGGCGTGCAAGGCCACCTGGGGCATTTGCTGGGTGCCGCGGATGTGGTGGAACAGGATCGCGAACCGTAGCAGCACGCACAGGCGAATCAGCTTGATGCCTTCGTCGCCGAATTCGGCAAACTTATCCTTGGGGATGTTGCGTCGGTGGCCGCGCACCAACAGCGCGAGCATCTGCTGGTCTTCCCGGGAGAAGCCCGCCAGGTCCGAATGCTCGATCAGGTAGGCGCCGTGCTTGTGGTAGTGATAGTGGGCGATGTCCAGGCCCACTTCATGGACCTTGGCGGCCCAGCCGAGCAATTCGCGCCAGACCCCGTCGTTGAGGTCCCAGTCGTCGGCCACCTGGTCGAAGGCATGCAGCGCCTTGCGCTCGACCCGCACGGCCTGTTCCTGATCGACGTGATAGCGCTCCATGAGCGAGCCCAGGGTGCGTTCGCGAACGTCTTCGTGATGATGGCGTCCCAGCAGGTCGTACAGCACACCTTCGCGCAGGGCGCCTTCGCAGTGATCCATGCGTTGCAGCTCGAGGGCGTCGAAAATGGCTTCGAGAATCGCCAGGCCCGCCGGGAAAATCGCCCGACGGTCAGGTTTGATGCCTTCGAAATCGATCTTGTCCGATTCGCCGAGTTTGAACACCTTGCGCTTGAGCCAGGCCAGACCCTCGGCGTTGACCTCGCCACTGCCATAGCCGCCGGCCTTGAGGGCCAGGCCGATGGCGCGAATGGTGCCTGAGGAGCCGATGGCTTCATCCCAGGTCAGGCGGTGCAAGGCATGCTCGATGCTCATGATTTCCAGCCGCGCCGCGGTATAGGCCTGGGCGTAACGGGCCGGCGTGATCTTGCCGTCGCGGAAATAGCGCTGGGTGTAGCTGACGCAGCCCATCTGCAGGCTTTCGCGCAACAGCGGCTCGAAGCGCTGGCCGATGATGAATTCGGTACTGCCGCCGCCGATGTCCGCCACCAGCCGCTTGCCGGGTGTATCGGCCAGGGTGTGGGAGACGCCGAGATAGATCAGGCGGGCCTCTTCCCGGCCGGAGATGACTTCCACCGGATGGCCGAGGATCTCTTCGGCGCGGCGGATGAACTCGCCACGGTTGCGCGCCTCGCGCAGGGCGTTGGTGCCGACAATCCGTACGGCGCCCAGAGGCATGCCGTTGATCAGTTGGGCGAATCGCTTGAGGCAATCGAGCCCGCGTTGGATGGACTCTTCGCTCAGTTTGCGCTCTTCATCGATGCCGGCGGCCAGCTGGACCTTTTCACCGAGTCGCTCAAGAATGCGGATTTCCCCGTTCTGGGCCTTGGCGACAACCATGTGGAAGCTGTTGGAGCCCAGGTCAATGGCAGCGATCAGGGACAGATTCTTGGCTTGGGATGGCGGCATGTCGGAAAGTCTCGGTCGATAACCCTGCCATCCTGCCACGATCAACCGCTTACGCCAACGCGCCTGAACCAAACCCTTGAGCCCGCGCGGGTCCTCGTGGCGAGGAAGCGCCCTTGGCAGCGTGGATCAGGCAGGCTCGACCATTCCGATAAAATTCGCCAGTTCGGCCGTCTTCGGAGCGGCGAACAACACCTTGGGATCCCCCACCTCATGCACCTTGCCCTGGTGCATGAACACCAGTTTGTCCCCCACCTCGCGGGCGAAACGCATTTCGTGGGTGACCATGATCAGCGTCATGCCTTCCTTGGCCAGTTGCCGCACCACGCCGAGCACTTCATTGACCAGCTCCGGGTCCAGGGCCGAGGTGATCTCGTCGCAGAGCAATACCTTGGGAGACATCGCCAGGGCCCGGGCAATCGCCACACGTTGCTGCTGACCGCCGGACAGACGGTCCGGGAAGGCGTCGAATTTTTCACCGAGCCCGACCCGCTCCAGCATCTGTCGCGCCAGTTCGATCGCTTTAGCCTTGGATACTTTTTGTACAACCTGAGGCGCGAGCATCACGTTTTCGCCAACGGTCAGGTGTGGGAAGAGGTTGAACTGCTGGAACACCATCCCGACTTTCTGCCGCAGGCTGCGCAGATCGGCGCGAGCGGCATCGAGGTACTCGCCGTCCACTTCGATCACGCCATCGTTGATCGACTCCAGGCCATTGAGCGTGCGCAGCAAGGTGGACTTGCCCGAGCCGCTGCGGCCGATGATCGCGACCACCTGGCCTTCTTCGACGGTGAGGTCGATGCCTTTGAGCACGTGATGATCGCCGTAGTATTTATGCAGGGCGGAAATTCTAAGCAGAGGCATGCAGTCTCCTTTCCAGGTAGCGCGCACTGAGGGACAGGGGGTAGCAGAGGAGGAAGTAGCCCAGGGCAACCAGGCCATAGACCATGAAGGGTTCGAACGTGGCGTTGGCAAGCATGCCGCCGGTCTTGGTCAGCTCGGTAAAGCCGATGATCGACGTGACGGCGGTGCCTTTGACCACTTGCACCGAGAAGCCCACGGTGGGTGCCACGGCGATGCGCAGGGCTTGGGGCAGGATTACGTAGCGCAACTGCTCCAGCCGGTTCAGCGCCAGGCTCGAGGATGCCTCCCATTGGCCATTGGGGATCGCTTCGACGCAACCGCGCCAGATCTCCGCCAGATAGGCGCTGGTAAACAGCGTCAGGGCGATGGCTGCGGCCATCCACGGCGAAATCTCCACCCCGGCCAGGGCCACCCCAAAGAACACCAGGAAAAGCTGCATCAACAGCGGCGTGCCCTGGAACAGCTCGATGTAGGTACGGGCGACATGGCGGGGCAGGGGGCCTTTGGCGATGCGCATCACCATGACCAGCAAGCCGATCACGCCGCCACCGATAAACGCCACCAGCGACAGTGCCAGGGTCCATTGCAGGCCCGTGAGCAGGTTGCGCACCACGTCCCAGAAAGTGAAGTCACTCATCGGTCGCTCCTGGCGCTGCTCTTGTACAGGCAGCGACGACCCACCCAGTTCAGTAACTGGCGGATCAACAGCGCCATGCACAGATAGATCAGCGTGGTCAGTGCATAGGTTTCAAAGGCGCGGAAGTTGCGCGACTGGATGAAGTTCGCGGCAAAGCTCAATTCTTCGGTGGCAATCTGCGAGCAGACCGCCGAGCCGAGCATCACGATGATGATCTGGCTGCTCAGGGCCGGCCAGACCTTGCCCAGCGCCGGCAGCAGCACCACGTGGCGAAAGGCCTCGAAGCGACTCATCGCCAGGGCTGCGGCGGCTTCCAGCTGCCCGTGGGGGACAGCCTGGATGCCGGCACGAATGATTTCGGTGGAGTAGGCGCCGAGGTTGATCACCATGGCCAGTACCGCCGCCTGCCATTCGGAAATCTGCACGCCCAGGGACGGCAGGCCGAAGAAGATGAAAAACAGCTGCACCAGGAACGGCGTATTGCGGATCAGCTCCACATACACCCCGAATATCGCCGCGAACGGGCGGATCTTCCAGGCCCGCACCACGGCACCGACGATGCCCAGGCCAACCCCGAGCACCGCGCCGATGGCCGTCAGTTCCAGGGTGAACAGTGCACCGCGCAACAGTAGCTCGGTGTTTTGCATCACCGGCAGAAAATCGAACTGATAAGCCATGCTCAGCCTCTCGAATGACGATCAGAGATCGGCCGGCAGCGGCTGCTTGAGCCAGGTCTGAGCGTTTTTCTCCAGGCTGCCATCGGTCTTGGCCGTGGCGAGGATCTGGTTGACCTTGTCCAGCAGCGCGGGCTCGTTCTTGTTCACGCCGACGTACACCGGCGAGTCCTTGAGTTTCACTTTCAGCGCCGGGACACGCTTGGGGTTGCGCTCACTGATGGCGACCATCACCACGTTGCCGCTGGCGATCAGGTCCACCTGGCCGGCGAGGTAGGCTGCGATGGTCGAATTATTGTCTTCGAAGCGCTTGATGGTGGTGCCTTCCGGGGCGACCTTGGTCAGTTCGATGTCTTCGATGGCGCCCCGGGTGACGCTGATGGTCTTGCCCTTGAGATCGTCCAGGCCATTGATGGCGGCCTCGGGCGGGCCGAATACGGCGAGATAGAACGGCGCGTAGGCGCTGGAAAAGTCGATGACCTTCTCGCGTTCCGGGTTCTTGCCCAGGCTGGAGATCACCAGGTCGACCTTGCCGGTGGTCAGGAACGGAATGCGATTGGTGCTGTTGACCGGCGTAAGCTCAAGCTTGACCTTGAGCTGGTCGGCCAGCAGCTTCGCGGTATCGATGTCCAGGCCGCGGGGTTTCATATCCGGGCCTACCGAGCCGAACGGCGGGAAATCCTGGGGCACCGCGACTTTGAGGGTGCCGCGCTTGACCACGTCCTCCAGTCCGTCGGCGTGGGCGGGCAACTGGCAGAGCATCAGGCTGGCAAACAGGACGGTGAGCAGGGCGCTGCAACGCTGGATCATGGTGAATCTCCGCGGTCGGTGATGTGATTTCTGCGTTCGGACAGAGCACAGGCCATGCCAACGCGATTTCAAACCCGCCAAGGCCGCGGATTTGCTGGCGCGGCTCGGTCTGACTGGTCTGAACAGTTGGGCCGCGTTTCGCACCTTTATCGAGCGTCGGTATCGGCCGTCGAACCCTGCTGGGGCACGACTTGCCGGGCGCGGCGAATAGCTTTACAACTAGTCGCTCACTGGCCGGATATACCCGAAAAAACATGAATTCCATCTCCCGTGCAGTTCCCGAAGTGGCCTTGCAAGGCATCCGCAAACTGATCGCCGATGAAGGCTTCGGTCCGGGGGATGCGTTGCCGTCGCAACGGGATCTGGCACTGCAACTGGGCGTGAGTCGGGCGTCCTTGCGCGAGGCCCTGTCGTCGTTGAGTGCGCTGGGGATGATCAGCGTGCAGCCCGGCAAAGGGGTGTTCGTACAATCGTCGGTGGAGGTTTCTCACGGTGAGTCGACAGCGGGTTGGCCATTCGCGGCCCAGGTCTCGCCACTGGATATCTTCCAGTTGCGCTATGCCCTGGAGGGTTTCGCAGCCGGAATGGCGGCGGCGACGCTGAGCCCCGATGAGCTCGACGTGCTGGGTGACAACGTCGAGGCCATGCGCCGGGAGCTGAAATCAGGGGATTTCGACGCGGCGGCGCGGCTGGATTTCGAATTTCATCGGCGAATCCTGCAGGCCGGCGGCAACCAGGCGATGCTGAACATCCTCACCGCCAGCGCCGAGATCTTCCTGGAGAGCCAGAAGTTGCCGTTCATCAGGGCGGAACGGGCCATGGAAACCTGGCAGGAGCACCGAAAAATCCTGCGGGCACTGTCCCGGCGCTCCTCGGGCTCTGCCCAGAAAGCCATGCAGGAGCATGTCCGCAACGCTGCGCTACGCACCGGAATCTGCTTCGTCGCCCCGGCCGCCTGATGACCTGGCTCATGTCAAAATGCGTCTGGCGCCATAGCGAGACTCAATCAACAGTGACTTCCTGAACCCGGGAAGGGCAGCTATGATGGGCCACGTTTTTTTGCTGACAACCCCGGAGATTTCCATGAGCAGCGATCTGATCAAACACGTTACCGACGCTAGCTTCGACGACGAAGTACTCAAGTCCGAAGGCGCGGTACTGGTCGACTATTGGGCTGAGTGGTGCGGTCCCTGCAAGATGATCGCTCCGGTTCTGGACGAGATTGCCGAGACCTACAAGGGCAAGCTGACCGTCGCCAAGCTGAACATCGACGAAAACCAGGAAACCCCGGCCAAGCACGGCGTGCGTGGTATCCCGACGCTGATGCTGTTCAAGAACGGCAACGTCGAAGCCACCAAGGTCGGTGCGCTGTCGAAATCGCAACTGGCTGCTTTCCTCGACGCCAACATCTAAGCGCCGAATGCCATTGAAAAAGCCCCGCCAATCGCGGGGCTTTTTCGTTATTCGGGGCTAGACGCTCGCAAATCCAGGTGGTACATTCGGCCCCGCACTGGTTTCTCCATTGCCCCCTGCAAGCCGTCGCCGACGCACTCCTTTCGAATAAGTACGCGATCCTGTCGCCTTCTCCGCGGCGCGGCCTCATTAAGCCAAAAGCTTAATTTCCCCTCCATAAATGATTACGTCATTCCTATATGAATCTGACTGAACTCAAGCAAAAGCCGATTACCGAACTGCTCGAATTGGCCGAACAGATGGGCATAGAAAATATGGCCCGTTCGCGCAAGCAGGACGTGATTTTCTCCCTGCTCAAGAAGCACGCGAAGAGCGGCGAGGAAATCTCCGGTGATGGCGTGCTGGAGATTCTCCAGGACGGCTTCGGCTTCCTCCGTTCCGCGGACGCTTCCTACCTCGCCGGCCCGGACGATATCTACGTCTCGCCGAGCCAGATCCGTCGCTTCAACTTGCGCACCGGTGACACCATCGTTGGCAAGATCCGCCCTCCGAAGGAAGGCGAGCGTTACTTCGCGCTGCTCAAGGTCGACACGATCAACTTCGACCGTCCGGAAAACGCGAAGAACAAGATTCTTTTCGAAAACCTGACCCCGCTGTTCCCGACTGTGCGCATGAAGATGGAAGCTGGCAACGGCTCCACCGAAGACCTCACCGGTCGTGTCATCGACCTGTGCGCACCCATCGGCAAAGGTCAGCGTGGTCTGATCGTGGCGCCGCCGAAAGCGGGCAAGACGATCATGCTGCAGAACATCGCGGCCAACATCGCCCGTAACAACCCTGAAGTTCATCTGATCGTGCTGCTGATCGACGAGCGTCCGGAAGAAGTGACCGAGATGCAGCGTACCGTGCGCGGCGAAGTGGTTGCCTCGACGTTCGACGAGCCGCCGACCCGTCACGTGCAAGTCGCCGAAATGGTGATCGAGAAGGCCAAGCGCCTGGTCGAGCACAAGAAGGACGTGGTCATCCTGCTGGACTCCATCACCCGTCTGGCCCGTGCCTACAACACCGTGATCCCGAGCTCCGGCAAGGTGCTGACCGGTGGTGTCGATGCCCACGCCCTGGAAAAACCGAAGCGTTTCTTCGGCGCCGCGCGCAACATCGAAGAAGGCGGCTCGCTGACCATCATCGCCACCGCACTGGTTGAAACCGGTTCGAAGATGGACGAAGTGATCTACGAGGAATTCAAGGGCACCGGCAACATGGAGCTGCCCCTGGATCGTCGCATCGCCGAGAAGCGCGTGTTCCCGGCCATCAACATCAACCGCTCCGGCACTCGCCGCGAAGAGTTGCTGACCGCCGATGACGAGTTGCAGCGCATGTGGATCCTGCGCAAGCTGCTGCACCCGATGGACGAAGTGGCTGCCATCGAGTTCCTGGTCGACAAGTTGAAGACGACCAAGACCAACGATGAGTTCTTCCTGTCGATGAAGCGCAAGTAACACGAAGTCAGGTTGTAGAAAAAAGGGCGCCTCAGATGAGGCGCTCTTTTTTTTGCAAAGTTTTGTATCAAAATGGACAACTTCCGTGGGCCGGCTGGTGTCCGTGTTCATTATGGGTCTTCAAAGCGACAAGGAGCGTTATGCATACGTTTGGCAACCGCCGTGACATTGATGGCTTGAGGGCGCTGGCCGTTATTCCGGTTGTTTTGTTTCACTTCGGTTTCGGCACATTCAGCGGTGGTTTTGTCGGCGTCGACGTCTTTTTCGTTATTTCCGGGTTCCTGATCACCAGTATCCTGTTCCGCGAGATCAGTGCGCAGCGTTTCAGCTTCGCTGATTTCTGGGCGCGTCGGGCGCGACGTATCCTCCCGGCCTTGAGCATGGTGCTGCTGGCAACGTTGGCCGTGGGCTGGTTGCTACTGACGGCCAAGGACTTTTCAGAGCTTGGCAGGACGGTTCGTTATCAGTCGCTGTTTATCTCAAACATCCTGTTCATGCGTGAAGATGGCTATTTCGCGCCTGCCTCGGATTTGAAGCCGCTGCTTCACACTTGGTCCCTGGCTGTTGAAGAGCAGTACTACATCTTCTTTCCTCTGCTGATGGTGCTGTTGATGCGCCACGTTCGCCATTGGCGTTGGATGCTGTTTGCCCTGCTGCTGATTTCTTTCGGGCTGAATATCGCTTACATCGACCGCAAGCCTGACGTCGCTTTCTTCTCGCTGCCGACCCGTGCCTGGGAGCTTTTGTGCGGGGCGATGCTGGCGGTCTTGCCTGCGCCCAGGCACGCAGTTCGGCCGTGGGTCTGCCAGTTCGCCGCCGTGGCTGGATTGGTGGCGGTGCTGGCGGCGGTTTTCACTTTCGACGAAACAACGGTGTTTCCGGGCTGGTCCGCTTTATTCCCGGTGCTCGGTACCACGGCGTTGATCTGGTCAGGCGCCCGGTGTTCAACCTGGGTCGCTCAGGTGTTAAGTACCAGGGCTCTGGTCTGGGTTGGTTTGCTTTCCTATTCCTTTTACCTGTGGCATTGGCCGGTCTACGTCTATGCCAACGCCATCTCCATCGACGGAGTCCAGCCCTGGGAGGCCGCGGGCTGGATTCTGCTGGCGCTGGTTTTTGCCTGGCTGAGCTGGCGTTTCGTTGAGCTTCCGTTCCGTGAAAAGCGCCTGCTGGCTGGACGTAAACCCGTGTTGGTGGGAGGGCTGCTGGCCATGGCTGTCCTGGCTGTAACCGGGTCGGTGGTGCGGTCGGCGGACGGCTTTCCCCAACGCCTTACCGGGAAAGCCATGGAGTACGCGCAGGCGCGGGAATGGCGAGCGGGGCAGATGAAATGCATGCTGGTGACTTCAGACAAACGTCCGGACAAGGCATGCCTGCTGGGCGGGCAAAAGGATGCCCCGGTGACCCGGCTGTTCTGGGGCGACAGTCACGCTGCGGCGCTGTTGCCGGCAATTGAAAGTAGCGCCGCGCACGGTGGTGGCCCGGTCTGGCTTTACAGCATGAGCGCCTGCCCGCCAATTCTCAGCGATGACCCGAGGCCGCGTTGCAAGGATTTCAACGAGCGGACCATGGATCAGGTTCGTCGCCTGAAGATCAGGGACGTAGTACTGGCATCCAACTGGAGCCTTTATGTCTACGGTCGTGAGGACGGCGACAAGAAGGTGCTGCTCGATCCTCGTGACAATACCGCCGAAGCCGAGGCGCGCATGGCCGCAGGGCTCAAGGCACGGGTCGCAGCGATCAGGGCGACGGGTGCGCAGGTCTGGTTGTTCAAGGAGGTGCCATTGCAGCGTAAGGGTGCCATTGGTCGACTGACGAGTCTGGCGCGGATAGGGCGTTCAGCCGAGGGGCTGGGCCGCCCACTCTCGGAGCACATGGCGCGCCAGCGCTTCCTGAGCGCCTTGTTCGACTCGATGAAGGCTGCCGACCCTGGGGTACATGTCATCGACCCTACGCCGTTGATGTGCTCGGATCGTGTCTGCCCAATCGAGGCCAATGGTTACTCGCAATACCGGGATGAGGATCATTTGTCGGACGTCGGTAGTGCTCGCCTGGGACCGTTGTTTGCTCCACTGCTGCTGGGTACTGCCGATAATTGACCGCTCTGCGCACGTGCGGGCTGCTGTTCGGGCGCTGGAGAAGGTAGGATGTACGCCTATTTTCGGGGTGGCATCTCAATGAAATTCAAGGATCTTCGGGATTTCGTGCAGCAGCTTGAGCAGCGCGGCGAGTTGAAACGCATCCAGGTTCCCATCTCTCCGGTGCTGGAGATGACGGAAGTCTGCGACCGCACGCTGCGGGCCAAAGGCCCGGCGTTGATGTTCGAGAACCCAACAGGCTACGACATACCGGTACTGGGCAACCTGTTCGGCACGCCTGAGCGCGTGGCCATGGGCATGGGCGCCGAGTCGGTCGACGAGCTGCGCGAGATCGGCAAGCTGCTGGCGTTTCTCAAGGAGCCCGAGCCACCCAAGGGCCTGAAGGACGTCTGGTCCAAGCTGCCGATTTTCCGCAAGATCATTTCCATGGCGCCGAAAGTCGTCAAGGACGCGATCTGCCAGGAAGTGGTGATCGAGGGGGATGACGTCGACCTGGCGATGCTGCCGGTACAGACCTGCTGGCCGGGCGATGTAGGGCCGCTGATCACCTGGGGCCTGACCGTCACCAAAGGCCCGAACAAGGATCGCCAGAACCTGGGTATCTATCGCCAGCAGGTGATTGGTCGTAACAAGGTCATCATGCGTTGGCTGAGCCATCGTGGCGGTGCGCTGGACTATCGCGAGTGGTGCGAAAAACACCCCGGCCAGCCCTTCCCGGTGTCCGTGGCGCTGGGCGCGGACCCGGCGACCATTCTCGGGGCCGTCACGCCAGTGCCGGACAGCCTCTCTGAATACGCCTTCGCCGGCCTGCTGCGCGGCAACCGTACCGAACTGGTGAAATGCCGCGGCAACGACCTGCAGGTCCCGGCCACCGCCGAGATCATCCTCGAAGGCGTGATCCATCCCGGCGAAATGGCCGATGAAGGTCCGTACGGCGATCACACCGGCTACTACAACGAAGTCGACAGCTTCCCGGTGTTCACCGTCGAGCGCATCACCCATCGGATCAAACCGATCTACCACAGCACCTACACCGGTCGTCCGCCCGATGAGCCGGCCATCCTCGGTGTTGCGCTGAACGAAGTATTCGTGCCGATCCTGCAAAAGCAATTCCCGGAGATCACTGACTTCTACCTGCCGCCGGAAGGCTGCTCGTACCGCATGGCCGTGGTGACCATGAAGAAGTCGTATCCAGGGCATGCCAAGCGGGTGATGCTGGGTGTCTGGTCGTTTCTGCGACAGTTCATGTACACCAAGTTCGTTATCGTCACTGACGACGATATCAATGCACGGGACTGGAACGACGTGATCTGGGCCATCACCACGCGCATGGACCCCAAGCGCGACACGGTGATGATCGAGAACACGCCCATCGACTACCTCGACTTCGCTTCGCCGGTATCCGGCCTGGGGTCGAAGATGGGGCTCGATGCCACGCATAAATGGCCCGGTGAAACCACCCGTGAGTGGGGCCGGGTTATCGTCAAGGATGAAGCCGTTACCCAACGGATCGATGCCATTTGGAATCAGTTAGGAATAGATTGATGCGTGTGACCTTGCAGCCGTCCGGCGCGGTGCTGGAGATACGGCCCGCCGAGCGGATTCTCGATGGTGCGCGGCGCCTGGGCTATGAGTGCCCGCAAAGCTGCCGCAACGGCAACTGCCATGTCTGTGGCGCGTTGCTGGTGGAGGGGCGCGTCCAGCAGGCTGGCGACGTGCGTGATCACGGAGAGATCTTCACCTGCATCGCCGAGCCCCTGGAGGACTGCGTGGTGTTGTGGGACGGGGTGTTGGCGCCGGGCGAGTTGCCGGTGCGTCGCTTGGCATGCCAGGTCACCGGGTGCGTCGATGTGGGCGGCGATGTCTGGCGGGTCAGCCTGCGCGCGCCGGCGGGGAAGCCGCCGCGCTATCACGCGGGACAGTATCTGATGATCGAGCGGGAAAATGGCGACAAGTCGGCTTTCTCCCTGGCCTCGGCACCGCATTCGGGGCGCGATCTGCAATTGCACGTGCTGGTGCGCGAAAACAGTGCAAAGGCTCTGCTGGAGCAGCTACAGCGCAACCCCAACGTTCATGTCGAAATGCCTTTTGGCGACACTCACTTGTCCGAGTTGCCGAACGGCCCCTTGGTATTGATCGCCGCCGGCACCGGCATGGCGCAGATGCACAGCCTGATCGAGCACTGTCGGGCAGAAGGCTTCAAGCATCCAGTGCATCTCTATTGGGGCGTGCGGCGCCCGGACGATTTCTATGAAATCGAACATTGGGACGAATGGAAGAAGCTACCAAACCTGTTCCTGCACAAGGTCGTCAGCGACCTGTGTGGTTGGGAAGGGCGCTGTGGCATGCTCCACGAAGCGGTGTGCGAGGACATCAGCGACCTGTCGGGCGTGCACGTCTATGCCAGCGGCTCGCCGGCCATGATCTATGCCACCCTCGACGCGCTGGTGGAAGCCGGGATGGATGCCCACCAGATGCGCGCCGACGTGTTTGCCTACGCACCACGCGCCTGAGCCTTGATCTTGAACGATTCTAGATGATGCTTTTTTGTGGCGAGGGGATTTATCCCCGCTGGGCTGCGTAGCAGCCCCCATCAATTTATCTGACCCACCGAGCGCTCAGGTTTTAGGGCTGCTACGCAGCCCAACGGGGATAAATCCCCTCGCCACAGGTATTTTCCAGTGCCATGGGTGTCAGTGGCATCCAACTTGCGTGGGTTCTGACAAGCGTCAGCCCCATGACGCGCGCGCCATCCATTTCTCATCCTTGCGAGGAGCCTTCCGCTACCGGCCATGACCGCTATCGAAACCGCCATTACCTGCGCCCTCTACCCGCCACGGCTCGACTTGGGCGCGCAACTGACCCGAGAACAATTGCTCGCTTCGATGCAATCGACCATGAGCCTTCACCAGGGTGGCCCGGTCTGGTTGTTCGCTTACGGTTCATTGATCTGGCGGCCTGAATGCACGGCAGTGGAGCGGATGCGCGGACGGATCCACGGTTATCATCGCGGCTTGTACCTGTGGTCCCACGAGCATCGCGGTACGCCGGAATTGCCGGGGCTGGTGTTCGGGCTGGATCGCGGCGGCTCATGCAGCGGTTTCGCCTACAGATTGCCGGAGGAGAATCTCGAGGACTCGTTGTTTGCCTTGTGGCAGCGGGAAATGCCGGTTCCGTCCTATCGCCCGCACTGGCTCAGTTGCCGCCTCGAGAACGGCGACCGTGTGCAGGCCCTGGGCTTTGTGCTGGAGCGACACCTGCCCAGCTATGCCGGCAACCTGCCGGACCATGTGCTGAGCCAGGTGTTCGAAAGTGCCTGCGGGCGTTTCGGCACGACTCGCGATTATGTCGAGCAGACCATCCACGCCCTGCGTAGCCACGCCATGCCGGATCGGAATCTGGAGGCGCGGCTCAAGCGTTGCAGATCAACCCTCGATCAGGCCACCGCCTCGCGGCTCTGACTGCTGACTTGCTTGTGCCCAAGGGTTGGCGCGAGGAACGCCATGGCCAGCAGGCACGCGGCGATCAGCAGGATGAAACCGCCGTTCCAGCCGAAATAGTCCACCGTGTAACCCATCAGGGCACTGGCCGCGACTGAGCCGCCCAGGTAACCGAACAGGCCGGTAAAACCGGCAGCCGTACCGGCCGCTTTCTTGGGTACCAATTCCAGCGCCTGCAGACCCACCAGCATCACCGGGCCATAGATCAGGAAGCCGATCGCGAACAACGAGATCATGTCGATCATCGGGTTGCCCGGTGGATTGAGCCAATACACCAGGGTCGCTACGGTCACCAGCGCCATGAACACCATGCCCGTCAGGCCACGGTTGCCCCGGAAGATCTTGTCCGACATCCAGCCGCACAGCAGCGTGCCGGGAATCCCTGCCCATTCGTACAGGAAGTAAGCCCAGGACGTCTTGTCGAAGTCGAAGTGCTTGACCTCTTTAAGATAAGTCGGCGCCCAGTCCAGGATGCCGTAGCGCAGCAAATAGACGAAGACGTTGGCCAGTGCGATGAACCAGAGCATTTTGTTGCGCAGCACGTATTTGACGAAGATGTCCTTGGCGCTGAATTCGTTCTCGTGGCTGGCGTCGTACCCTTCCGGGTAATCGTTCTTGTACTTCTCGATGGGCGGCAAGCCAGTTGACTGCGGGGTGTCGCGCATGACAATGAAGGCAAATGCAGCCACCAGCAGGGCCACGGCAGCCGGTACGTAGAACTTGCTGTGCCAGTCGTTGAACCATCCCATGCCAAGGATCGCCAACGGGCCAATCAGGCCGCCACCGACGTTATGTGCGGTGTTCCATACCGAAACCACACCGCCACGTTCTTTCTGTGACCACCAGTGCACCATGGTTCGCCCGCTTGGTGGCCAACCCATGCCTTGCGCCCAGCCGTTGATGAACAACAGGATGAACATCATGGTCACGCTGGACGTCGCCCACGGTGCGAAACCGAACACGAACATCACCGCGGCGGACATCACCAGGCCAAACGGCAGGAAGTAGCGAGGGTTGGAACGGTCGGACACGATGCCCATCAGAAACTTGGAAAGACCGTAGGCGATCGCAATCGCCGACACCGCCACGCCAAGCTGGCCTTTTGTATAGCCTTGGGCGATCAGGTCAGGAAATGCCAGGGTGAAGTTCTTGCGCAGCAGGTAGTAACCCGCATACCCAATGAAAATCCCGGCAAAAATCTGCCAACGAAGGCGTCGGTAGGTGCTGTCTATTTTTTCTTCAGGCAGGGGTGCCTGGTGTGCGGCAGGGCGAAAGAAAGCAAACATTCAAGGACTCCGGATTCTTGTTATGACTGCGAATGCGAATGTTACAGTTTCATTACCGAAAATAGCATCGCTTGTTTTGCACTGCACAGTGGAAATATTGCCGGAGGGATGTTCATAAACGAACGCGTCGCCCAGGCACAAGCGGGCGACGTTGTGGGCCTTGGTGCTGCAAGCGCTTGGATATTACGGAGTCGCGGCCCGATGCCGTAGGCTTCGGGGCCGCATCGATGCAGTCAACGCACCTGCACAACCACCTTTCCCACAGCCTTGCGCTGGGCGAGGTCGTTGATCGCCTGGGCGGCGTTGTCCAGTGGATACAGCTGCGAGACCAGCGGCTTGAGCCTGCCCTCGGCGAACCAGCCGAACAATTGTTGGAAGTTGGTGGCGTTGTCCTGGGGCTGGCGCTGGGCAAAGGAGCCCCAGAATACACCCACCACGGCAGCGCCTTTGAGCAGGGCCAGGTTCACTGGCAATTCGGGAATGCGTCCACTGGCGAAGCCGACCACCAGTAGCCGGCCATTCCAGGCAATGGAGCGGATGGCCTGGTCGAACAGATCGCCGCCCACCGGATCGTAGATGACATCGGCGCCCTGGCCGTCGGTGAGGCGTTTGATCTCGTCCTTGAGGCTGGTTTCGCTGTAATTGATCAATTCGTCGGCGCCGGCGGCCTTGGCTACGGCGAGTTTTTCCGCGTTGCTGGCGGCGGCGATCACCCGGGCCCCCATGGCCTTGCCGATCTCCACCGCCGCCAGGCCTACGCCGCCGGAGGCACCGAGCACCAGCAGGGTTTCACCGGGCTGCAGGTTGGCCCGCTGCTTGAGGGCATGCATCGAGGTGCCGTAGGTCATGCTGAAGGCTGCCGCGGTGTTGAAGTCCATGGACGCCGGGATCGGCAATACGTTGTAGCCCGGCACCGCGACCTGTTCGGCAAAGCTGCCCCAGCCGGTCAGCGCCATCACTCGGTCACCGATCTTGAGGTGACTGACCTTTTCACCCACTTCCCTGACGACCCCCGCCGCTTCGCCGCCGGGAGAAAACGGGAAGGGCGGTTTGAATTGATATTTGCCCTCGATGATCAGCGTGTCAGGGAAGTTCACCCCGGCGGCGTGCACGTCCAGCAGCACTTCGTTCTTCTTCGCGACGGGGCTGGCGACCTCTTCCAGCACCAGCGATTCGGCAGGGCCGAATTCTTTGCACAGCACGGCTTTCATCAGGGCTATTCCTTTGGGAGTGATGGCCGATAAGTGTAGGTGTGAGAGACAACGGGTCAACGAGCATGCCCCGCCCTGATAGCCGGCCATAAGCTTGTGCTTGAACGGCGGGTCGGTATGCTGGGCCGCAAACCGGATGAGGAGTCGAATGTGAAAGCGTGGATCGTGTTGATGCTAGCCCTGTCGTTGCCTGCGGCAGTCATGGCCGAAGAGGCCAAGGAAGCAAAAGAAGGTGAGGCGCCGAAGGTCAGCTACATCACCCTGAGCCCGCCCTTCGTGGGCAACTACGGTCTGGATGGCACGGCGAAACTGAAGGTCTACAAGGCCGACGTGGCCCTGCGCGTCACCGGCGATGCCGCTGTAGCCGCGGTGAAGGCCAATGAACCACTGATTCGTAACCAATTGGTTGCGCTGTTCGCCCAGCAGACCAGCGAGACCATGAACAGCCTTGAAGCCAAGGAAAAGTTGCGCCAGGAAGCGTTGAAGCAGACCCAGCAAGTGATGAACGACGAGACCGGCAAGCCGATGGTGGATGATTTGTTGTTCAACAACCTGATCATTCAGTAAGTCGCCTGCTGTCCGAGCGTGCCTCATCGCGAGCAGGCTAGCTCCCACATTGAATCGATGAAGATCCCCTGTGGGAGCGAGCCTGCTCGCGATGGCGGACCAAGGGCGCCGTAGCGCTAGGGGTTCAACGCCATCACCGCTGCCCACTGCTCTGCCGTCACCGGCATCACCGACAGGCGTGAGCCCTTCTGTACCAGCGGCATTTCGGCCAGGGCGGTTTGCTGCTTGAGGTAGTCGAGTTTCAGCACGCGGGAAAAGGTTTCGACATGGGCGACGTCGATCGCGGTCCAGGGGTTTTTATCCGGACTGGCTTTCGGATCAAAGTAGTGGCTGTCGGGCTCGAGCGCCGTGGGGTCCGGGTAGGCCGTCCGGACGATCTGCCCGATTCCGGCAATGCCTGGCTCCGGGCAGCTGGAGTGGTAGAAAAAGAAGGAATCGCCTTGCGCCATGGCCCGCAGGAAATTGCGTGCCTGGTAGTTGCGAACCCCGTCCCAGCGGGCCTGGCCGAGCTTTTCCAGGTCCTGGATGGACAATTCGTCGGGCTCGGATTTCATCAGCCAATAGGCCATGACGTCTACTCCTGGGCGGTGTGCTAAAAATAGTTCAGCGATTTTATGACAAACCGACAGTCGGTTGACGCCAGAGTTTGCGTGGCGGTCGAGGTTGTCGCAAAATGCCGGCCTTCCAAGCTTGACGCTGCTGCACGGCCAAATAAGAAAACCGCTGCTGTCATCGTGTGTGATATGCCTTGAGGGGGGCAATCGATGAAACGCAAACCGGATTTGTTGTGGATTCTGGTCATTCTGTTCGGCCTGGGTGTCGTGACCACGGGTTATGCTCAAAGCCTGTGGGCGAACAAGACCGAGGCGCCGATGGACATCACCCAACCTGCGCCACCGCTTAAACGCTGAGTCTGTTTCCCAGGCGCCGCTGAGTTGCGCGGCGCCTATCCTGCGATATACCAATGCCTGTCACTGACCGTTCCTTGCAGCGGTACATCCCAGCTCGCCTGCGCGAGTCTTTCGACTTTCTGGCATTCATGGGCCAGTCCCAGCAACGTTGGCTTGCGCCATGACTTGCGTCGCGCCAGGTACGCCAGGCTGCGGTCATAAAACCCGCCCCCCATGCCCAGTCGGCCGCCTACATCGTCGAACCCCACCAGTGGCAGCAATACCAGGTCCAGTGTCCAGACCTTGCGTTGCCGGGCGACATCGATCCGTGGTTCGAGAATACGAAAACGATTGGGGTGCAGTTGCTCACCGGGGCGGATGCGCTGGAAAACCATCTTGGTCCGCGGCCATGGGCTGAGCACCGGCAGGTAAGTGGCCTTGCCCCGGCGCTGGGCGGCGCGCAGCAGCAGGCGCGGGTCAATCTCGCCATCGTTGGGCAGGTACAGGGCGACGTGCCTGGCGCGGCGAAACATTGGATGCTGGGCCAGTTGCCGGTAGAGCCCTTGGGCGGCTTGTCGTTGTTGGGCGGGCGTCAGGGCGCGACGTGCCTGGCGCAGCAGGCGTCGAAGTTGGGGGCGGGGCAGCAACGCGGGTTCGGACATGGTCGATGCTTCGAGTCTGGCTTGGATGACACAGCGTAACCGCCCAGAAATGCCTGCGCCAGACACGACAATGCCAGTCTTGAAGACTGGCATTGTCTGGAAAATCAGGCTCCCCGGATGAACCGCTGCCGGCTTAGCCCTTGAACCCGAGAGTTCAAGGTGGAAGTTGCAGGAGGCGTTAAGGCTTTCCGTCAAGCGGACATGCACACCGGCCCCAACGTGCAACCCCCGTGGTTGTGCGTATCGGCTCAGGGACATCACCAACTGGCAAGCACCCCAGGGAGTGACGCAAGTATACCCCAGGCAGCTTCGCGAATCAGCCCTTGCTGACGTCTGGATCGGTGGCCAGTACCAGATCCACCCGTTCCAGCAGGTCGCGCACCTGTTCACGGGTCGATCCGCTGACCTGCACATCAGGTGTATCCTGGCGATGCAGCAGGTCGTGGGTGATGTTCAAGGCGGCCATTACGGCGATGCGGTCGGCGCCGATGACTTTGCCGCTGCTGCGGATCTCGCGCATCTTGCCATCCAGGTAACGGGCAGCGCTCACCAGGTTGCTGCGCTCTTCCTGGGGGCAGATGATCGAATATTCTTTGTCGAGGATCTGCACGGTAACGCTATTGCTTGAACTCATGAGTCTTGCTCCAGGGCCTTGAGGCGCGAAATCATCGATTCGACCTTACGCCGGGCGATTTCGTTTTTTTCAATGAGGTGAGCGCGTTCCTCGCGCCAGGTTTTTTCCTGAGCTAATAAGAGTCCGTTTTGGCTCTTTAGTTGCTCGACCCGGTCAATTAGCAATTCGAGTCTGGCCATCAGCGCTTGCAGGTCGGTGTCTTCCATTGTGTCCACTGAAGATTGTGTCTGATGGGGAGGTGTGTCGCACAGCCTCTGATAGTCTTGGCGAGTCTGTCGATGTAGGATACAAGGCCTCCATTCTAGACATAGCGCCGTCTGGCGCCTAGCTGCCCATGCCCATTCAGAATTCCCCGTATCAAGCGTTCGCCACCCTGCTGAGCACCAGCGGCCACCCCGTATCGCCTGCCGAACTGCACGGCCTGTTGCTCGGCCGTAGCTGCGCGGGTGCCGGCTTCGACGCCGAAGGCTGGCTGGCCGATGCCGCCGAGCTGCTCGAAGGCGAGCCGGCGGACAATGTCCGCAATGCTCTCATTGGCCTGCAGGAAATGGTCAAGGGCGAGCTGACCAGCGATGACATGACCGTCGTCCTGCTGCTACCCACCGACGATGCGCCGCTGGCCGAGCGTGCCGCGGCCCTGGGCCAGTGGTGTCAGGGCTTCCTCGCCGGCTTTGGCCTGACCCGCCGTGCCTATGCGCTGAGCGCCGAGGCCAATGAGGTGTTGCAGGATCTGGCCGCGATCTCGCAGGTCCAGGATGCCCTGGAAGAGTCCGATGACGGCGAAAGCGACTATATGGAAGTGATGGAATACCTGCGAGTCGCGCCACTGCTGCTGTTCACCGAGACGAAGAAAACCGCTGAGCCGGCCGCCAAACCGTCCTTGCACTGATTGCTTGAAAGGGAACACCGTCTGCCCATGATTCATATCCCGAAATCGGAATACAGCCGTCGCCGCAAGGCCCTGATGGCGCAGATGGAACCCAACAGCATCGCAATCCTGCCCGCCGCCGCCGTTGCGATCCGCAACCGCGACGTCGAGCATGTCTACCGCCAGGACAGCGACTTCCAATACCTCAGCGGCTTCCCCGAGCCGCAGGCGGTGATCGTGCTGATGCCCGGCCGGGCCCATGGCGAATACATCCTGTTCTGCCGCGAGCGCAACGCCGAGCGTGAGTTGTGGGATGGCCTGCGCGCCGGTCAGGAAGGCGCGATCCGTGATTATGGTGCCGACGATGCATTCCCCATCACCGACATCGACGACATCCTGCCGGGCCTGATCGAAGGCCGCGACCGGGTGTATTCGGCCATGGGCAGCAACCCGGAATTCGACCGGCACCTGATGGAGTGGATCAACGTGATTCGCTCCAAGGCCAACCTCGGCGCCCAGCCGCCGAACGAATTCGTTGCCCTGGATCACTTGCTGCACGACATGCGCCTGTATAAATCGGCGGCGGAAGTGAAGGTCATGCGTGAAGCGGCGCGGATCTCCGCCCAGGCGCATATCCGGGCGATGCAGGCGGCGCGTCCCGGGCTCTACGAATACAGCCTGGAAGCCGAGCTGGATTACGAGTTCCGCAAGGGTGGGGCGAAAATGCCGGCCTATGGCTCGATTGTCGCGGCGGGCCGCAATAGCTGCATCCTGCATTACCAGCAGAACGACGCGCTGCTCAAGGATGGCGACCTGGTGCTGATCGACGCCGGTTGTGAAATCGACTGCTACGCCAGCGATATCACGCGTACGTGGCCGGTCAACGGTAGGTTTTCCCCCGAACAGAAGGCGATCTACGAGTTGGTGTTGGCGGCCCAGGAAGCGGCGTTTGCCGAGATCGCGCCGGACAAACACTGGAACCAGGCCCATGAGGCGACGGTCCAGGTCATTACCGAGGGGCTGGTGCGCCTGGGGCTGCTGGAGGGGGAGGTTGACGAGTTGATCGCCAGCGAAGCCTACCGTGCGTTCTACATGCACCGCGCCGGTCACTGGCTGGGCATGGATGTGCATGATGTGGGTGAATACCGGGTCGGCGGTGAATGGCGGGTATTGGAAGTCGGCATGACGCTGACCGTGGAACCGGGCATCTACATTGCGCCGGGCAACCGCAGCGTAGCGAAAAAATGGCGCGGCATTGGCGTGCGCATCGAGGATGACGTAGTGGTGACCAGAAGCGGTTGTGAAATCCTGACCCGAGGCGTACCCAAGACCGTTGCCGAAATCGAGGCCCTGATGGCCAACGCTCGGGATCAAGTGGCATGAGTCGGGTCAATCTGGCGATCATCGGCGGTGGCCTGGTCGGTGCGAGCCTGGCCCTGGCCCTGCAGGCGGGGGCCAAGGCCCGGGGCTGGAAGATCGTCCTGATCGAGCCCTTCGCCCCCGGTCATGCCTGGCAACCGAGCTACGATGCCCGCTCCTCGGCATTGTCCTTCGGCTCCCGGCAGATCTATCAGCGCCTGGGGCTATGGCAGGAGATTTCCCAGCGTGCCGAGCCCATCAAACAGATCCATGTGTCCGATCGCGGACGGTTTTCCACGGCTCGGCTGTCGGCCGCCGAGGAAGGCGTCCCGGCCTTGGGCTACGTGGTGGAAAACGCCTGGCTTGGCCAGTGCCTGTGGCAAGGCCTGGACAAGGACGTGGTCAGTTGGCGTTGCCCGGCGCAAGTCACTCGAATGGAGCCACTGGTTGACGGTTATCGCCTGACCCTGGATGACGAAACGCTCCTGGAATGCGACCTCGCGGTGTTGGCCGACGGCGGTCGTTCCGGTCTTCGGGAGCAGCTGGGCGTCGGTGTACGCAAGCGCCCGTATGACCAGAGCGCGTTGATCGCCAACATCACCCCCAGCGAAGCCCACGATGGCATGGCCTTCGAGCGCTTCACCGATGACGGTCCGATGGCCTTGTTGCCGCTGCCGGAGAATCGCTGTGCCCTGGTCTGGACCCGCCAGGGCATGGATGCGCAACGGCTGGCGGACCTCGACGAGCGCAGTTTCCTCAGTGAATTGCAGAGCGTGTTCGGTTATCGCCTGGGGACGTTGAAGCAGGTGGGCGTGCGACATCTGTACCCATTGGCGCTGGTGGAGGCCGAAGAGCAGGTGCGCCCGCATCTGGCGATCCTCGGCAACGCCGCCCACAGCTTGCATCCGATTGCCGGGCAGGGCTTCAACCTGTCGCTGCGCGACGCCCAGGCCTTGGCGGACGCCTTGCTGGACAGTGAAAGCGCACCGGGGGATTTTGCCGTGCTGCAGGCCTATCGCGAGCGCCAGCGGATGGATCAGGCCTTGACGGTGGGTTTCTCTGACCAGGTCACGCGGCTGTTCAGCAGTCGCCTGCCACTGGTGTCGGTGGCCCGTAACCTCGGCCTGCTCGGTCTCGACGCGTTGCCCCCCGCCAAGCGCTGGTTCGCCCGTCAGGCCATGGGCCTTGGGACCCGGCCCGATGTATAGGCATGGGGTTGAACATTCTTTTCATGGGCGGCTCTTGTCGCCCGCAAAACAGGCTTAAAGCATGGAATTGCGTGCAGATCTGCTGATTGTCGGCGCCGGTATGGTGGGTAGCGCCCTGGCGCTGGCGTTGCAGGGTAGCGGCTTGCAGGTGTTGTTGCTCGACGGCAGCCCGATGAGCGTCAAACCCTTCGATCCACAGGCGGCATTCGAGCCCCGGGTCAGTGCGCTGTCGACGGCCAGCCAGCGCATCCTCGAGCGCCTTGGCGTCTGGGACGGCATCGTTGCGCGCCGCGCCAGTCCCTACACCGACATGCACGTATGGGACGGCAGTGGCACCGGGCAGATTCATTTTTCCGCTGAGAGCCTGCATGCCGACACCCTGGGGCATATCGTTGAAAACCGTGTGGTACAGGACGCATTGCTGGACCGGCTGCATGATTGCGATCTGGGCTTGCTCGCCAATGCGCGACTCGAACAGATGCGTCGCTCCGGCGATGACTGGCTGCTGACCCTGGCTGATGGCCGCACCCTGCGGGCACCGCTGGTCATCGCCGCCGACGGCGCGAATTCCGCCGTGCGCCGCCTGACGGGGGTTGCCACCCGGGAGTGGGATTACCTGCACCATGCCATCGTCACCAGCGTTCGCAGCGCCCGGCCTCATCGAATGACGGCATGGCAGCGCTTCACCGACAACGGCCCGCTGGCTTTCCTGCCCTTGGAACGCGACGGCCGACACGATTGGTGTTCGATTGTCTGGTCCACGACCCCTGGCGAGGCACAGCGCCTGATGGCACTGGATGACGCCGGTTTCTGCAACGAGCTGGAGCGGGCCTTCGAAGGTCGACTCGGCCAGGTACTCGGCGCCGACCCGCGCCTGTGCGTACCGCTGCGCCAGCGTCACGCCAAGCGCTATGTGGCCGAAGGCCTGGCCTTGATCGGTGATGCGGCCCACACCATTCACCCGCTGGCCGGGCAGGGCGTGAACCTGGGTTTCCTCGACGCGGCTGTGCTGGCCGAAGTGCTGCTGCAGGCCGCCGCACGAGGCGAGCGGCTGGCCGACGTCAAGGTGTTGAGCCGCTACGAGCGCCGGCGCATGCCCCATAACCTGGCGCTGATGGCGGCGATGGAAGGTTTTGAGCGGCTGTTCCAGGCCGATCCATTGCCGGTACGCTGGTTGCGCAATACCGGGTTGAAGCTGGTGGACCGCCTGCCCGAGGCCAAAGCGCTGTTCGTGCGCGAAGCACTGGGGTTGATCGGGGATCTGCCGGATCTGGCCAAGGCCTGAGCGTTATGGTGGGGCAGATGGCCCTATCGCGGGCAAGCCTTGCTCCCACAGAGCAGGTTGGCCTGGATCTGTGAAAGTGAGCTGTCCTTGTGGGAGCAAGGCTTGCCCGCGATGACGGTTGCATGGCTAGCCTACCAGTACGGCAACATTTGGAAATGTCTCCACCCACTGTTTGATTGAGCTGCCAAATGTGAGTCTTTATCATTTGCGCTCGTTCACCCACCGAGAGACCGCTTCCATGTTGGCACCCAAGCGCCTGCTGTCCGCCCTCGCCCTGACCCTGATCGGCTCCACTGCCGTGCAGGCCGCCGATGAGGTGGTGGTCTACTCCTCACGCATCGATGAGCTGATCAAGCCGGTCTTCGATGCCTACACCAAAAAGACCGGTGTATCGGTGAAGTTCATCACCGACAAGGAAGCGCCGTTGATGCAGCGCATCAAGGCTGAAGGTGAAAATGCCACCGCAGACCTGCTGCTCACCGTCGACGCCGGCAATCTCTGGCAGGCCGAGCAGATGGGCATTCTCCAGCCATTCACCTCCCCGGTGATCGACGCCAACATCCCATCTCAATATCGTGCTTCTTCCCATGCCTGGACCGGCTTGAGCCTGCGGGCACGGACCATTGCCTACTCCACCGAGCGGGTCAAACCCGACGAGCTGACCACCTACGAAGCCCTGGCGGACGATCAATGGGAAGGTCGCCTGTGCCTGCGCACTTCGAAGAAGGTCTACAACCAGTCCCTGACCGCCACCCTGATCGAAACCCACGGTGCCGAAAAAACCGAACAGATCCTCAAGGGCTGGGTCAGGAACCTGTCCACCGATGTGTTTTCCGACGACACCGCATTGCTTGAGGCAATCAACGCCGGGCAGTGCGACGTCGGCATCGTCAACACCTATTATTACGGTCGCCTGCACCAGCAGAAGCCGGATCTGAAAGTGAAACTGTTCTGGCCGAACCAGGCCGACCGGGGTGTGCACATCAACCTGTCGGGCATCGGTCTGACCCGGCACGCACCGCACCCCGAGGCGGCCAAGAAACTGGTGGAGTGGATGACTACGCCAGAGGCCCAAAGTATCTTTGCCGACGTGAACCAGGAGTTTCCAGCCAATCCGCAAGTGCAGCCGTCCAAGGAAGTCGCGGCCTGGGGCAAGTTCAAGGCCGACACGCTGCCGGTGGAGGTCGCGGGCAAGCGCCAGGCCGAAGCCATTCGCATGATGGATCGGGCGGGCTGGAACTGATATACGGGACGAGGTCCCCTGTGGCGAGGGGATTCATCCCCGCAGGGTCGCGGAGCGACCCTGATGGAAGCCATGCTGTGTGTCAGGCGGACTGAGTCGTTTTCCATGGGCTTGCTTCGCAAGCCAGCGGGGATAATTCCCCTCGCCACAGGTTCTGTGTGAGCCTGCCCATGCATCATTTGAACGAGCACCTTCCTTGACCCACCCCGCCCAACGCCGCTGGTATCTCCTGGTCTTCGTCATCGCCGCGCTGGTCCTGTTGCCCTTGAGTGTGCTGCTGCTGTCCTGGCAAAGCATCGACCCGCAGATCTGGTCCCACCTATGGGAAACCCAGATGCCGCGCTTGTTGGGCAACACCCTGATGCTGATAGTGGGCGTGGGGGTCGGTGTGACTGTGCTGGGCGTCAGCCTTGCCTGGCTCACCAGTCTGTGTGAGTTCCCGGGCCGACGTTGGCTCGACTGGGCATTGATGCTGCCGTTCGCGATTCCTGCCTACGTGCTGGCGTTTGTCTTCGTGGGCCTGCTGGACTTTGCCGGTCCGGTGCAAACCCTGTTGCGTGACTGGTTCGGCAGCGGCCTGCGCATGCCCCGGGTCCGCTCCACCGGCGGGGTCATCCTGGTGCTGGTCCTGGTCTTTTACCCTTACGTGTACCTGCTGGCGCGCAGTGCATTCCTGGCCCAGGGCAAGGGTTTGATGGAGGCGGCGCGGGTGCTCGGGCAGTCGCCGTGGCAGGCTTTCTGGCGCGTGGCATTGCCGATGGCCCGGCCGGCCATCGGGGCGGGCGTAGCGCTGGCGTTGATGGAAACCCTGGCGGATTTCGGAGCGGTGTCGGTGTTCAACTTCGACACCTTCACCACGGCCATCTACAAGACCTGGTACGGCTTCTTCAGCCTATCCAGTGCTGCCCAACTGGCCAGCCTGTTGTTGCTGGCGGTGATGCTGGTGCTCTACGGCGAACGCCGGGCCCGGGGCGCCCAGCGGGCGAGTAACGAACGGCCCAGGGTCAAGGCCTTGTACACCTTGCATGGCCTCAAGGCCGCGGCAGCCAGCGGTTGGTGCCTGCTGGTATTCGCCTGCGCATTTGTCGTCCCGGTCCTGCAACTGGTGGTGTGGTTCTGGCAGCGGGGCCGTTTCGATCTGGACGAGCGCTATGCCGGGTTGATTATCCATACCCTTTACCTGGGGGGGCTGGCGGCGTTGGTCACCGTTTGCGTGGCCTTGTTGCTGGCCTTCGCCAGGCGCCTGGCCCCGACCCGGGCTATTCGCGCCGGCGTGGGGCTGGCGAACCTGGGGTACGCCTTGCCGGGTTCGGTGCTGGCAGTCTCGATCATGCTTGCATTCAGCTACCTGGACCGTGAACTGGTTATCCCGCTGTCGACCTTGCTCGGCGGCGCGGGCAAGCCCCTGCTGCTGGGTAGCCTGTCAGCCCTGTTGCTGGCCTATCTGGTGCGTTTCCTGGCCGTGGCGTACGGGCCTCTGGAAAGCAGTCTTGGACGAATCCATTCGTCGTTGCCAGAAGCCGCACGCAGTCTCGGTGTCAGCGGGCCGCGATTGTTTTTCAACGTGTATCTGCCGCTGCTGTTGCCCGGCACCCTGAGTGCCGCGTTGCTGGTGTTCGTGGATGTGCTCAAGGAAATGCCCGCGACCCTGCTCATGCGTCCGTTCGGTTGGGACACCCTGGCGGTGCGGATCTTCGAAATGACCAGCGAAGGGGAGTGGGCCAGGGCCGCGCTGCCGGCGCTGACCCTGGTACTGGTGGGATTGTTGCCGGTCATCGGATTGATACGACGTTCGGCTCATCGGAGCTGATAGAGCGAGTCCCCAGGTGTCAGTACGAGTGTCCTGTTTCGCCAATACGTTCCTTTTCTGACGGCAACGGCCACCATCAAAAAAGAACAGGATTGGTGATACAGGACACCGGATCATGCGGCTACAATGCGCGGCATTCGGTGTGCTCCGTCTGTCGGACAGTCCGCACCTTCGCCAAGCCCGGAAGGAGAAACCCATGGGACAGCGTACGCCTCTGTATGACCTTCATCTCGCCCTTGGCGCGAAGATGGTCGATTTTGGCGGTTGGGATATGCCTCTGCATTACGGCTCGCAAGTCGAGGAGCACCACCAGGTGCGTCGCGACTGCGGTGTGTTCGATGTATCCCACATGACGGTGATCGATGTTGCCGGTACCCAGGCCAAGGCCTGGCTGCAGCGCTTGCTCGCCAACGACGTCGATCGCTTGCAGGACACGGGTAGTGCTCTCTACAGCGCCATGCTCAACGAGCGGGGCGGCATCGTCGACGACATGATTGTCTACCGTGTCGACGAGGGCTACCGGCTGGTTTTCAACGCCTCGACCCGTGACCAGGATCTGGCCTGGATGCAGGCGCAGCTCGGGGAATACTCCGTGCAACTGCGCGAACGTCCCGAACTGGCGATGCTGGCCATCCAGGGGCCCCAGGCCCGGCACAAGATTGCCGAACTGGTCTCCCAATCGCGCGGTCAATTGATCCAGCAACTCAAGCCCTTCGAAGGCCGCGCCGACGGTGACTGGTTCATCGCGCGCACGGGCTACACCGGTGAAGACGGCCTGGAGATTGTCCTGCCTGCCCACGAAGCACCAAGCTTTTTCAATGATCTGGTGGGGGCGGGCATTTCGCCCATTGGTCTCGGTGCTCGCGATACCTTGCGTCTGGAGGCTGGCATGAACCTCTACGGCCAGGACATCCACCAGGACATTTCCCCATTGGCCTCGAACATGGCCTGGACCATTGCCTGGGAGCCGGCGAGCCGCCAGTTCATCGGGCGCCGTGCGCTGGAAGCCGAATTGGCGGGGGGCGTGCAGCACAAACTGGTTGGCCTGGTGCTGGAAGAGCGCGGCGTCTTGCGCGCCCATCAGGTGGTTCGCATTGCCGATGTGGGCGAAGGTGAGATCACCAGTGGCAGTTTTTCTCCTACGCTTAGCAAGTCAATCGCCCTGGCACGCGTTCCGATGGTTACCGCCGACCGTGCCGAGGTGGAAATTCGTGGTAAGTGGTACCCGGTACGGGTGGTCAAGCCGACCTTCGTCCGCCATGGCAAGACCCTGATTTAACCTTTCACGGCGGGCCGCTGGCCGCTGACACTTTCTCTTGAGGACACAGAATATGAGTGATATCCCTGCCGAACTGCGTTTTGCCGAAAGTCATGAGTGGGCGCGTCTGGACACTGACGGTAACGTCATCGTGGGCATTTCCGACCATGCACAGGAAGCGCTGGGTGACGTGGTGTTCGTCGAACTGCCGGAAATCGGTAAGGTTTTTGAGGCCTCTGAAGCGGCGGGCGTGGTGGAGTCGGTCAAGGCTGCTTCGGACATCTATGCCCCGGTCGGCGGCGAAGTGATCGCTGTCAACGAAGAGCTGGCCGGTTCGCCGGAGCTGTTGAACTCCGAGCCGTACGACGCCTGGATCTTCAAGCTCAAGCCTTCCAATGCGGCTGTTGATCTCGGCAAGCTGCTTGATGCGGCTGGCTACAAGGCTGCCATCGGCGAATGATGAACCGCTAATGTGGGAGCGAGCCTGCTCGCGATGGCGGTGTGTCAGTCAGCATGAATATTGCTGACCTACCGCTATCGCGAGGAGGCTCGCTCCCACAAGAGATGACTTGCAGGGCAAAAAAAATGCCGCTCGATCGAGCGGCATTTTTCATGGGGCTGTATCAGTCCTGGGCGACGGCGTTTTTCGCCAGGATCGCGTTGGCCAGTTCCATGTCGGTAGCCTGCAGGCCTGGGTTATCGGCACGGACCTTCTGCATCGCGGCTTCCAGGTATGGGCCGCGGATGTTGCCGTCACTGGCGACAAAGCTACCGGCATCGTCCTGAGCGGCGACGATCAGTTTGTGGTCCTTGAAAGTCAGATAGGTGGAACCGGTGGTTGCACCGGAAGAGATGACGTTACGCCAAAACGTGTCGGCCATTGCCGAGCCAACAGGAAGAGACAGCAAGGCTAGGGTAGCGACAGCAAGTTTGAGACGCATGATGGTGACTCCACTGGGTTAACTATGAATTTGGATTACCTGCGCCTGTATTCAGTTCCGTGACCTGCCGCCCAAGCGTCATCGGGCCTACTTGTGCTCGCTTTGCGGTGTCACCCGCAGCACCTCCTCTACGGTCGTCAGCCCTGCGGCGATTTTCTGCGCACCGGACAGCCGCAAGCTGCGCATGCCTTCCTTGAAGGCCTGGCGGCGTACTGCCAGCAGGTCGGTATCGGCATGGATCAGTCCTTTGATGCTGTCACTCAGTTGAAGTATTTCGTACACCCCGGCGCGTCCGCGATAACCGGTATCACGGCATTCCAGGCAACCGACAGCTTGTTGGGCATTGCTCGGCAGCGGGGCCTGCCAGGGCCGGGTCAGGGTTTGCCAATCGTCCTCGTCCAGGGTCAGGGGCGCCTTGCAATGAGGACACAGCGTGCGCACCAGGCGCTGGGCCATGATCCCGAGGACCGTGGCCTTGATCAGATAGTGGGGCACACCGAGTTCAAGCAGGCGACTGATGGCGCTCGGTGCATCGTTGGTATGCAATGTCGAGAGCACAAGGTGTCCGGTGAGTGCCGCCTGGATCGCCATCTCGGCGGTTTCCAGGTCACGGATTTCGCCGATCATGATGATGTCCGGGTCTTGCCGCATGAGTGCGCGTACGCCGGCGGCGAAACTCAGGTCGATGTTATGTTGCACCTGCATCTGGTTGAAGGACGACTCGACCATCTCGATCGGGTCCTCGATGGTGCAGAGGTTCACCTCCGGCGTCGCCAGTTTCTTCAGGGTGGTGTAGAGGGTGGTGGTCTTGCCGGAGCCGGTAGGACCGGTCACCAGGATGATGCCGTTGGGCTGGCGCGTCATGTCCTGCCAGCGGCGCAGGTCGTCGGCGGAGAAGCCGAGTTGGTCGAAGTCCTTGAGCAGGACTTCGGGGTCGAAGATCCGCATGACCATTTTTTCGCCGAACGCCGTGGGCAATGTCGACAGGCGCAACTCCACTTCGTTTCCGTCCGGAGTCTTGGTCTTGACCCGGCCGTCCTGGGGTTTGCGTTTTTCTGCGACGTTCATCCGTCCCAGGTTCTTCAGGCGACTGATGATCGCCATCGTCACCTGGGGCGGAAACTGATAGACGGTATGCAGCACCCCGTCGATGCGAAACCGCACCGTGCCCTGTTCGCGACGCGGCTCGATGTGGATATCGCTGGCGCGCTGCTGGAAGGCGTACTGGAACAGCCAATCGACGATGTTGACGATATGCGCGTCGTTGGCGTCCGGCTCCTGGTCGCTGGCGCCCAGGTTGAGCAGTTGTTCGAAGTTGCTGAGGTTGCTCGGTTGCTGGTCGGTGGTGGTGGCACCACTGACCGATTTGGCGAGGCGATAGAACTCCACGCTCAGGCGCTGGATATCCACGGGGTTGGCGACTACCCGCTTGATCGGCAGCTTGAGTACATGGGTCAGGTCCGATTCCCAACTGCTGACGTACGGTTGGGCGCTGGCGACGGTAACGGCGTCGCGATCGACGGCCACCGCGAGGATCTTGTGGCGCTGGGCAAAGGCATAGGACATCAATGGTGTGACGGCCGCGACATTGATCTTCAGCGGGTCGATGCGCATGTACGGCTGGCCGGCCTGCTGTGACAGCCACAGGGTCAGGCTCTCCAGGTCCAGGCGCTTGCCGGGGCGGCTGAGGTCGTCAAGATGCTGGTTGGCGATGAACTCCAACGGGTGCAACTGGCTATTGGTGTTGTGGCGTCGCCGGGCATTGAGCGCGGTTTCGGCCGAATCCTGGCTGATGAAGCCTTGGGCGACCAGTTGGCGCAGCAGCTCATTGAGGTCCAGCCAGCGGTCCTGAGTGGCGTGTTTGGTGGACATGCGGGTTCCTATTGGACAATTGCAGCAAAGCCGCGATACAGACGCTTGCGCGTCCTGAGTCGGTCTGCAAAAGAATAGTCCCGACCCTATGAACCGTTGGGCCACTACCCGACCAATGCGTTTCGAATTCTTGCATTTCGCCTTTCAAGCGGTCGCCTGGACTGGCTCGAACCACTCATCGTCAGTGTTGCGCAGGTCCACCGAGCAAACGCTGATCAGGTTGCGTAATTTTTCCGCAAGCACCTGGGCACGGTGCCAGCTCAGCCCTTCGATGAGGATTTCCATTGTCAGCAGCTCGTCCTGGCGCTCGACGTGGACCTGCTCTGGCATCAAGCCCTGCAAGGCGAACAGATTCAGGGCCCGGCAGAGCAAATCGGCTTCGGCTTCGGCCAGCAACCGGTATTGCACACGGCAATGGGCGTTGGCGGTATGCCAGACATCGGCACGGGGGGCGAGGGCTTCGAATACGGGCATGGACGGTCTCCTGGGCTGGAGAGAAATGTTTACATGCGCGAAGGGGTATTTCTTATCTAAGATGAATGGAAATGGCGGTTCAATGAATTATCCAATTCTATATTTGATTCTTTATGGGTTTATTTATGCACAGTGAGCTGGATGGCTACGACCGCAGGATACTGGCGCTTCTGCAAGAGGATGCCTCGCTGTCCAGCGCGCAGATCGCCGAACAGGTGGGCCTGTCGCAGTCGCCGTGCTGGCGACGGATCCAGCGGATGAAGGAGGAGGGGATCATTCGCGGTCAGGTGACGCTGCTCGACCGCAAGAAAATCGGACTTAACACGCAGATCTTCGCCGAAATCAAACTCAACGCCCACGGGCGTTCGAACTTCACCGAATTCACCGAGGCGATTCGCGGCTTTCCCGAAGTCCTGGAGTGTTATGTGCTGATGGGGTCGGTGGATTTCCTGCTGCGCATCGTCACGGCGGACATCGAGGCGTATGAGCGATTCTTTTTCGAGAAGCTGTCGCTGGTGCCGGGGATACAGGAAGTGAACTCGATCGTGGCGCTTTCGGAGATCAAGTCCACGACGAGTTTACCGGTGATGCGCTGACGTCTGCTGTGTCTGCTCCGGCCCCATCGCGAGCAGGCTCGCTCCCACATTGATGCCATGTTCGTACACATCAATTGTGTCCGCTGAAGATCCGGTGTGGGAGCGAGCCTGCTCGCGATGGCGGTATTACAGACGCAACAACATCTTCCAGGCCCGATTCTGGTACACCGCAATCGCCTGATGCTTGCGTGCATCCAGGGCTTCGTCGGTAATGGGCTCGTTCGCCAGTTGCGCCAGTTTGTTCAGCTCGCCGTAGAGGCGGTCCATCTCCGGTATCTCCAGCACCGCACGGGCATGGTGCAGCCAGACCTGGATTCGCTCGATGCGAGGCAGTTGTTCAGCCAGGTCTTCCGGTTGCTGCTGGTAGCGTTGCAGTTGCAGGGACGAGGCTTCCTCGCCCAGCAGTCGAGGCAGCCAGCTATTGAGTTGCGCCGCGCCCTGGCGATTGCCACGGGTATTGCGCTCGGTCGTCCAGCCGCGGGCCAGCAGCCAGCGCGAAGCGTTCAGGGAGAACAGGCCCCAACGCGGGTCCTGCAGCTCCTCAAGGAACTGCTCCGGTGCCGCCTTGCGCACGTCTTCGTCGTCCAGGCCGGCCTGGACCAGTGGACGCCAGTCTTCCAGCAGGGCGTCCAGGGCGACGCGCAAGTCGTGGGTCGATTGACGCGGTGCGGCCTGGCCAAGGCTGCTGAGCAAGGCTCGCAGTTCGGCGAGGTTCTCTACCCAATCCAACAGCAGGCGCCAGTGGCCATTGAAGCGGTACTGCTCGGCCAGGCGCTGGCTGCTGCCCAGCAAATGCCAGCTCAGCGCGGCGAAGGCGTCGTCCAGCGGCATCTCGGCGGTCAATTGCGGGGCGGGCAGGCTCAGGGCGTAGCTGTTTGCATCGTACAGGCGGTAGCCACGTTCGGCCTTGCTGATGTCGCAGGGCATCAAGGGCAGGGTCGCGGCCAGTTCGGCGGCCAGCTCCAGCAGCGCGGCGGGCTCGCCTTCGCGCAGTTCCAGCTCCAGCTCGCAGATTTCTTCCTTCTGCTTGCCGACCACGACATGACCCAGGTCCAGTGCGGCTTCGATGACCACTTTGCTTTTGCCGCGACCCCAGGCGATTTCGGCGCGCTCGCGGACGAAATCGGTGGTGAAGATGGCCTTGAGGGTTTTCTTGTCCAGTTCGGCCAAGGCCTCGGGCCAGCATTCGCCGTCGAGCTTCTTCAGGTCCAACTTGGCTTTGGGCAGGTGCCAGTCGTATTCATTGCGCTCGGACAGGCCGGCGATGCTCTGGCCACGGGTCTTGAGGGTCTGGATCACCTCTTCACCGTCGCGGCGCAGGCGCAGGGCGACCTTGGCCCGGGCCAGGTCTCGCTCGGGGGTGTCGAAATACTGGTTCATCAGTTCACGGCGTTCCCAGCCGCCTTTGTTGCGTTTTTTCAGCAGCGGATGCTCGCGCAAGGCTGCCAGGGTCTCGCGGCTGACGCGGAGTTTGATTTCGGTTTCTTTCTGCATGGCCGGAAAATCCAGGGATCGGGTGCGCAGCCGGGGGAAGGTGTGGCTGCCAAGGCCGTGCAGTGTACAGGAGTCCTCCGTCCTACGCGCCGCGACGGTTTATTCCTGGCACCGGATGGTTCTATGATGGGTGTCAATTTGTGAGTCCGGAGCCAGCGATGCCTTTGCCGTCCATGAAAGATCAGTTCGCTGCCCTGATCGCCGCGCCTTCGGTCAGTTGCACGCAGCCTGGGCTGGACCAGTCCAACAGCGCGGTGATCGAGCTGCTGGCGGGCTGGCTCGGCGACCTCGGGTTCTCCTGTGATATCCAACAGGTCAGCCCCGGCAAGTTCAACCTCCTGGCGAGTTTCGGCAGTGGCCCCGGCGGCCTGGTGCTGGCCGGGCACAGCGATACGGTGCCGTTTGACGGCGCATTGTGGCAGACCGATCCGTTGAAGCTCACCGAAGTCGATGGGCGCTGGGTCGGACTGGGCAGTTGCGACATGAAAGGCTTTTTCGCCCTGGCCATCGAAGCGCTCAAGCCATTGCTGGACCAGCCGTTCAAGCAACCGTTGCTGATTCTCGCCACCTGCGACGAGGAAAGCTCCATGGCTGGCGCCCGTGCGCTGGCCGAGGCCGGACGTCCCTTGGGGCGCGCCGCCGTCATCGGCGAGCCGACCGGCCTGCGACCGATTCGCCTGCACAAAGGCGTGATGATGGAGCGCATCGACATTCTCGGGCGCAGCGGTCATTCCTCCGATCCGAGCCTGGGGCATAGCGCGCTTGAAGCCATGCACGACGCCATGGGCGAGCTGCGCGGCCTGCGCCTGCAATGGCAGCGTGAATTCCGTAACCCGCAGTTCACGGTGCCGCAACCGACCCTGAACTTCGGGTGTATCCACGGCGGAGACAACCCCAACCGGATCTGCGGCCAATGCTCCATGGAGTTCGACTTGCGTCCCTTGCCGGGCATGGATCCGCAGGTGTTGCGGGCGGCCATCCTGCAAAAGCTCAACCCTATCGCCGAGCGGCACAAGGTCAAGATCGACTATGCGCCGCTGTTCCCTGAAGTGCCGCCGTTCGAACAGCCCGAGGACGCCGAACTGGTGCGCGTGGCCGAGCGGCTCACCGGCCATCGTGCCGAAGCAGTGGCGTTCGGCACCGAAGCGCCTTATCTTCAGCGCCTCGGTTGCGAAACCCTGGTGTTGGGCCCTGGCGATATCGCCTGTGCCCACCAGCCGGGCGAGCACCTTGAAATGTCACGTCTGCAACCTACCGTGCAATTGTTGCGGCAGCTGATCGAGCACTATTGCCTGACACCGGCCACCGCCGGCTACTAGTTTGCCTTTATCCGGGCCCGTATTCATAAGGAGAGCGCGCGTGTCGCCAAGCCTGTTCCGACGATAACCAGCAGCCTGCTGTGCGTTCCGTTTCGTCTTTTTTCGGCTGTTATTTATTACAGGTCCAGGTTCATGCCCGAATACGTCAATTGGCTTCGTCACGCTTCGCCCTATATCAATGCCCACCGCGACTGCACCTTCATCGTCATGCTGCCCGGCGACGGGGTGGAGCACCCCAATTTCGGCAACATCGTCCATGACCTGGTGCTGTTGCACAGTCTCGGTGTGCGGCTGGTGCTGGTCCATGGTTCGCGCCCGCAGATCGAAACCCGTCTCGCCGCGCGAGGGCTGACCCCGCATTATCACCACGGCATGCGCATCACCGATGCCGCGACCCTGGAGTGCGTGATCGATGCGGTTGGCCAGTTGCGCATTGCCATCGAGGCACGCCTGTCGATGGACATGGCTTCTTCGCCGATGCAGGGTTCGCGGTTGCGGGTCGCCAGCGGCAACCTGGTCACCGCAAGGCCCATCGGCGTACTGGAAGGCGTGGACTATCACCACACCGGCGAAGTGCGCCGGGTCGACCGCAAGGGTATCAACCGTCTGCTGGACGAGCGCTCCATAGTTCTTCTGTCACCATTGGGCTATTCGCCTACCGGAGAAATCTTCAACCTCGCCTGTGAAGATGTCGCCACCAGGGCTGCCATTGACCTGGCGGCCGACAAGCTGTTGCTGTTCGGTGCCGAGCAGGGCTTGATCGGCGAAGACGGGCGTCTGGTGCGTGAGTTGCGCCCACAACAGGTCCCGTCCCATATGCAGCGCCTGGGCAGCGACTATCAGGCCGAACTGTTGGATGCTGCAGCCCAGGCCTGCCGTGGCGGCGTGGCTCGCAGTCACATTGTCAGCTACGCCGAAGACGGTGCGCTGCTGGCCGAGCTGTTCACCCGCGATGGCAGCGGTACGTTGGTCGCCCAGGAGCAATTCGAAGTGGTGCGCGAAGCGGCCATCGAAGACGTCGGTGGCTTGCTGGACCTGATCAGTCCGCTGGAGGAGCAGGGCATTCTGGTGCGTCGCTCCCGCGAAGTGCTGGAGCGGGAAATCGAGCAGTTCAGCGTGGTCGAGCGCGAAGGCATGATCATCGCTTGCGCGGCGCTCTACCAGATCGCCGATTCGGACGCTGGGGAGCTGGCCTGCCTGGCGGTAAATCCTGAGTACCGCCACGGTGGCCGGGGCGACGAACTGCTGGAGCGGATCGAGACCCGTGCTCGTGCCAAAGGGCTCAAGACCCTGTTCGTGCTCACCACCCGTACCGCTCACTGGTTCCGTGAAAGGGGCTTCGAACCCAGCAGCGTTGAGCGTCTGCCGGCGGCCCGGGCATCACTGTACAACTATCAACGCAACTCGAAGATCTTCGAGAAGGCCCTATAGGTCCAGTCAACCATGCGCCCCATTTGGGGCGATGGATTGCACTTTTCTTGATTTCAAACAATAAGATTTTTGTCTCAAAAACTTCACAATCCTGGTCTATGCTGCTTCGGACGCATTGAGACAGACAGCGAGGCTTGCACTCCGAGCCTCGATATCCACGTCTTTTGCCCTGAAAAAGTGCACAAAAATAGCCGTTCAGTAATTCGCAGGCTGGCCGATATGCCAGGTCTGGAGTGAAGATGCGCTGATGACATCTATATGTCCAAATTGACTGAAAACTTATGAAACAATTCTTTTTGGAATTATAAATAATCCATTATTCTTCCGCCCGGTGTCGTGGGGTTAGACCTTGGTCGTAGTCACAAATGGTTACGATTGACTTGTCGGTCACGGTCTGGCGCTAATCGCGCATCCGCGGATTCCGGACGTTCGATCCAGAACCAAAGAAACACAAGAATTAGAAAACGAGAGGAGCGAAGCATGAACAAGTCCACCTTGGCCCTGGCTGTGGCCGTTGGGGTTTTGGCGCAGCAGGCAGGCGCCGCCGGTTTTATCGAAGACAGCAAGGCGTCTGTCAGTTCTCGTACGCTGTACTTCAATAACGATAACCATGATGGTAATGAGGATCTGCGCGAAACGGGCACCGGCCTCAAGTTCGACTATAAGTCTGGCTTCACGCAAGGCGTTGTTGGTTTCGGTATCGATGCTCAGGCGCTGGTGGGTATTCGTCTCGATGGGGGCCGGGGCCGTAACGCTGGTTCCTATATGCCAAGCGATACTGATGGTTCGGCAGTACACGATTGGAGCCGTTTGTCGGGCAACGTCAAGGCGCTGTTCTCCAAGACCGAGGCTCATGTAGGTGGCGCACTGGCACCAAACCTGCCGATCCTGGTCGCCAACGACAGCCGTCTGCTGCCGCAGACCTTTGAAGGTGGCACCATCACCTCCAAGGAAATCGACAATGTGACCTTCAACGCCGGTCAGCTGGAACACGCTACCGGTCGTGCATCGAGCAACAGCACCGGTCTGGCGATCGCAGGTGGTACCGAGGACAGCAACCAGTTCCGCTTTGGCGGTGCCGACTGGAAGGTCACCAAAGACCTGACTTTGCAGTACTACTACGCCAACCTGCAGGATTACTACAAGCAGCATTTCCTGGGTGCGGTACACGTTTTCCCGATCAGCGAAGGCCAATCGTTCAAGACTGACCTGCGTTACTTCGACAGCAGTTCGGATGGCCGTAATGGCGACGCCGGCTATCGCTTCAACAACAACGGTGGCTATGCCAAAAAACCTGGCGAGGTCGATAACAAGACCTGGAGCGCCATGTTCACCTACACCCTGGGTGGCAGTGCCTTCCTGTTGGGTCACCAGCAAGTCGGTGATGACGGTGGCTTCGTCTACCTGAACCAGGGCAACGTGGTAAACAGCAACGGTCGTCCTGAAGGCGCCGGCGGCTCGAGCTTCTACCTGTTCACCGACAGCATGATCAACGGTTTTGTCCGCGCCGGTGAAAACACCACGTTCGGCCAGTACTCGTATGACTTCGCCTCGGCTGGCGTTCCGGGTCTGAAAGCGTCGATTTCCTACCTGCGTGGTGACGATGTCAAATCCGCCACTGCTGGCGGAAGCGATTACTCCGAGTGGGAACGCGACATGCGTGTGGATTACGTCATCCAGCAAGGCGCTTTGAAAGGCTTCGGCACTACCCTGCGTCAGGGTACCTACCGCAGCAGCGGCGTGGGCGACAGCCAGGATCAGACCCGTCTGATCTTCAACTACACTTACAACTTCATGTAAGACGTAGAGCCGTAAAAAAGCCCCGTCCGGCACGCGCCGGGCGGGGCTTTTGCGTTTTCGGGTCAGGCGTCTGTAGAGTCCTTACGCAGGATGAATGCGCTGAACGCCAGAAAATCATCCAGGTGCTGGGTAATGATTGCGACCATGATAGGCAGTTGCAGAGCTTGATAGTCATGCACGGCGATATTTCTGAAACCCACCATGTTTTTCAGATTTTTCACCAGGTCTTCCACCACCCAGCCACCTTGAAAAAGTAGCTCGAACACGTCCCGAGCGCTTTGCGGGACTCCTAGACGCTCGCGGCGAATCAAATGTTGTCCCATATCCAGCGCCGCTTCACAGGCACGCTGAATATTCAGAACGGCCGAATCCTGACGGGTGAAATCAGTGGCGAAGGTGGAGGGATCTTTCTCGTACTCCTCTCGTACCCTGGCGACGCAACGCTCGATGCTTGCCGCTTTGTTGATCAATACATCATCGACCATACACGGTGCCTTCTTCGTGAATATCCTTGAGTAGGCCCGCCCGGGCTGTGTCGAAAGCGGTTTTTTCGCTGAGAATGAAACTCTCGAACAACCCCGCCTGTACATCTTTGGCCCACAAGCGCTGACCTCGGGTTACGATCTGGTATTGCATCACGGTGGTTGCCGCGCGCAGATCGATCAGATCGACCGGGCTCCCGGCGATATCCGCCAGGTCTCCCGCAAGCTGCCATAAAAACACCGGGTCGACATGACCGGGTACGAGCACAGCGATATCGACATCGCTATCAGGTCCAGCGGTTCCCTGTGCATGGCTGCCGAACAGGTACACTGCCAGTAAATCAGGTAGATGGTTTTGCAGATACGTCAGCAAGGCTTGAATGTTCATGCTGCCTATCCTAGCTGTTCGTCCTGAAATCGCGTCAATAATTTCCGTAATGTGGATACAAAACAAAAAAAGCCCCGCCCGACAACACATCGGACGGGGCTTTGCGTTTTCGAGTCAGGCCCACCCCTGTAGCCCTCCTCGAAGCTTCTCCTCTTTACAGCAACTCGAGGCCTTCTCGAACCTCATCGAGGATGTTGAGCCCATAGGTACATCAGGGCCAGTGAACAGTTTTTTATATTCACAAAAAGTCTAGACAGATCAGTATTCATTCTTTTTAAAACCGCCAGAACCGAGGCACAGTCAGGCTCCACAAGATCTCATCCAGGAGCCACACCATGAGCCTCAGACTGGGCGACATCGCCCCCGACTTCGAACAGGAGTCCAGCGCCGGCAAAATCCGCTTCCACGAATGGCTTGGCAACAGCTGGGGCGTGCTGTTTTCTCACCCGGCGGACTTTACGCCGGTCTGCACCACTGAGCTGGGCCTCACCGCCAAGCTCAAGGATGAATTCGCCAAGCGCGGCGTCAAGGCTATTGCCCTCTCGGTCGACCCGGTGGATTCGCACCACAAATGGATCGACGACATCAACGAAACCCAGAATACCGTCGTCAACTTCCCGATCCTGGCTGACGCCGATCGCAAGGTGTCCGACCTGTACGACCTGATCCACCCCAATGCCAGCGATACCTTGACCGTGCGTTCACTGTTCGTGATCGACCCGAACAAAAAGATTCGCCTGACTATCACCTATCCGGCCAGTACCGGGCGCAACTTCAATGAAATCCTGCGGGTGATCGATTCCTTGCAACTGACCGACAACTACAAGGTTGCCACGCCGGCCAACTGGCAGGACGGTGATGAGGTGGTGATCGTGCCGTCGCTCAAGGATGAGGAAGAACTCAAGCAGCGCTTCCCCAAAGGTTATCGCGCCGTGAAGCCGTATTTGCGCCTTACTCCGCAGCCCAATCGCTGACGCAAAACCTTTGTGGGAGCGAGCCTGCTCGCGATAGCCATAGATCAGCCATATTCATGCTGACTGACACGCCGCTATCGCGAGCAGGCTCGCTCCCACAGGTTCTCCATGCACCAAGGGTTTTGGCCGTTTCGACGGCCTTTTTTTATGCTTTGAAAAAGAGATGTCTGCATATTTCCATATTGAATAACCAAATGAATAAATATGATTTATGGATATATGAAAGCCCCTGCTATGGTTTGACCCATCCAGCGAGATCGCCTACTGCGAATCGCACAGAACGTTAAAGGAATGGCAGGCATGTTGGTCGTCTCACTCGGTGGCAGTCCCAGCCAGCGCTCCCGCTCCGGGGTACTGCTGGAACGCTCGCAACGCTGGTTGCAGCAACAGGGTGTGGAAGTGGTGAGCTATCAGGTGCGCGATTTTCCAGCCGAAGATCTGCTCCATGCCCGCTTCGACAGCCCAAAGGTCATCGACCTGCTCCAGCAGATCGAGAATGCCGATGGCCTGCTGATCGCCACACCTGTCTACAAGGCGTCTTTTTCCGGTGCGTTGAAGACTGTGCTGGACCTGCTGCCCGAGCGTGCACTGAGCCATAAGGTCGTATTGCCCATGGCGACTGGCGGCAGTATCGCCCACATGCTGGCGGTGGATTACGCCCTCAAACCGGTGCTGTCGGCGCTCAAGGCCCAGGAAATGCTCCAGGGGATTTTTGCCGAAGACAGCCAGATCGCCTATGGCGAAGGTGGCGCCCAGGCGCAGTTGGTGCCGGCCCTGCAGCAGCGGCTGAATGAGGCGCTGGAGCAGTTTTTCAGCGCCATGGCCCGTCGACCCAAGCCGTTGGAGCCCAGCGTGTTGAACGAACGTCTGTTGAGTGCTCGCTGGAGCATCTGAACCCCCCATACCCTGATTCAACTCACCTTACTCAGCCGCCAACGGCCCAGCAGGTGCAGCCAAACCCCACAGCAAAAAGGAGAAGCGCCATGCGCTCTGTCATTTTGCGTCGCGGGCTGGTCGCTCTGTTTGCTGCGGCTGTGTCCTTCGGCGTCATTACCCAGGTTCAAGCCGAGACCTTGCGGATCGGTTATCAGAAATACGGCACCTTGGTGTTGCTCAAAGCCAAAGGCACGCTGGAAAAGCGCCTCGCTGCCCAAGGCGTGGACGTGCAATGGACCGAGTTCCCCGGCGGCCCGCAATTGCTTGAGGGCCTGAACGTTGGCTCCATCGATTTTGGCGTGACGGGTGAAACCCCTCCGGTGTTCGCCCAGGCTGCAGGTGCCGATCTGCTCTATGTCGCCTACGAACCGCCGGCCCCCAACAGTGAGGCCATCCTGGTACCCAAGGACTCGCCGATCCACTCGGTGCAGGACCTCAAGGGCAAGAAAGTCGTGCTGAACAAAGGCTCCAATGTCCATTACCTGCTGGTGCGGGCGCTGGAGGATGCCGGCCTCGCATATACCGATATCCACACCGTGTTCCTGCCGCCGGCCGATGCCCGTGCCGCGTTCGAGCGGGGCAGCGTCGATGCCTGGGTCATCTGGGATCCGTACCAGGCTGCCGCCGAACAACAATTGCAGGCGCGCACCCTGCGCGATGGCAAAGGCATCGTCGACAACCATCAGTTCTACCTCGCCACCCGACCCTATGCGCAAAAAAATCCGCAGGTCATCGCCGCGCTGGTGGAGGAAGTTCGCGCAGTGGGGGAGTGGTCCAAGGCCAACCCCGAAGACGTGACCCGTCAGGTGTCGCCGCTGCTCGGTCTACCTGAGCCGGTCACCCTGACGTCAATGAAGCGCCAGGGTTTCGGAGCCTCGTTCCTCACGCCTGAGGTGGTCGCGGCGCAGCAGAAAATTGCCGACACCTTCTATCAACTCAAGCTGATCCCCAAGCCCTTGAGCATCCGGGACGTGATCTGGACGCCGCCAGCAACCGTTGCGAACGCGCAGTAATCCGACCCCTTAGGAGACCACTCCATGAGCCTCAATATTTTCTGGTTCCTGCCCACCCATGGCGATGGCCATTATCTGGGCACCGCCGAAGGCGCCCGTGCCGTCGATCACGGATACTTGCAACAGGTCGCCCAGGCGGCGGATCGGCTGGGTTTCGGCGGCGTGCTGATCCCAACCGGCCGTTCCTGCGAAGACTCCTGGCTGGTGGCCGCTTCGTTGATTCCGGTGACCCAACGCCTGAAGTTCCTCGTTGCCTTGCGCCCCGGGATTATTTCTCCAACGGTCGCGGCGCGTCAGGCCGCGACCCTGGATCGGTTGTCCGGCGGACGGGCGCTGTTCAACCTGGTGACCGGCGGTGATCCAGAAGAACTGGCCGGTGATGGCCTGTTCCTGGATCACGAGGCGCGCTACCAGGCGTCGGTTGAATTCACCCGCATCTGGCGTCGTGTGCTGGAAGGCGAGACCGTGGATTACGACGGCGAACACATCAGTGTGAAGGGCGCCAAACTGCTCTATCCGCCCATCCAGCAGCCGCGTCCGCCACTGTATTTCGGCGGCTCATCGGAGGCGGCCCAGGACCTCGCTGCCGAGCAGGTGGAAATGGTGCTGACCTGGGGCGAGCCACCCGCCGCCGTGGCAGAGAAAATCCAACAGGTGCGTGCCAAGGCCGCGAAGCTCGGTCGTACCGTGCGCTTCGGCATTCGCCTGCACGTGATCGTGCGCGAAACCAATGCCGAGGCCTGGCAGGCCGCCAATCGGTTGATCTCCCATCTGGACGACGACACCATCGCCCGCGCCCAGGCTTCCTTGGCGCGCTTCGACTCGGTGGGCCAGCAACGCATGGCCGCGCTGCATGGGGGGCGGCGTGACAAGCTGGAAGTCAGCCCCAACCTCTGGGCCGGCGTCGGGCTGGTGCGTGGCGGTGCCGGTACAGCGCTGGTGGGCGATGGCCCGACGGTGGCGGCGCGGGTCAAGGAATACGCTGAACTAGGGATCGACACCTTTATTTTCTCCGGTTATCCACACCTCGAAGAGTCGTATCGCGTGGCGGAGCTGTTGTTTCCACACCTGGACGTGGAGCGCCCGGAGCAGCCGAAAAGCCAGGGCTATGTGAGCCCGTTCGGGGAAATGGTCGCCAATGACATCCTCCCCAAAGCCGCATCCCAGAGCTGAGGCGGCCATGAAGAAACTTATCCACAACCTGACACCCTGGGCACTGCCGCTGCTATTGCTGGCCGTGTGGCAACTGTCGGTATCGGCGGGATGGTTGTCCACGCGAATCCTGCCTGCCCCGGTGGCCGTGATCGAGGCCGGGGTCAGCCTGGTGCGCAGCGGTGAGATCTGGACCCACCTGGCGATCAGCGGTTGGCGGGCGACGGTTGGTTTCCTGCTCGGCGGGAGTATCGGGCTGGTGCTGGGCTTTATCACCGGTCTGTCGAAATGGGGCGAACGCCTGCTGGACAGTTCGGTGCAGATGGTGCGAAACGTGCCGCACCTGGCGTTGATTCCGTTAGTGATCTTGTGGTTCGGCATCGATGAGTCGGCGAAGATTTTCCTGGTGGCGCTTGGCACGCTATTTCCGATCTACCTCAACACCTACCACGGCATCCGCAATGTCGATCCGGCGCTGGTGGAGATGTCCCGCAGCTACGGTTTGTCCGGCTTCAGTCTGTTTCGCCAGGTGATCCTGCCCGGCGCGTTGCCTTCGATCCTGGTGGGGGTACGGTTTGCGTTGGGTTTCATGTGGTTGACGCTCATCGTTGCGGAAACCATCTCCGCCAGCTCCGGCATCGGCTACCTGGCGATGAACGCCCGGGAGTTCCTGCAGACTGACGTGGTGGTGTTGGCGATTCTGTTGTACGCCGTACTCGGCAAGCTGGCCGACCTTGCGGCCCGCGGGCTTGAGCGAGTCTGGCTACGCTGGCATCCGGCGTATCAGGTGAACAAGGGGAATGCCCCATGACCGCCCAACAACCCCCGCGCCTGTTGCGAGGCATTCCGCTGGCGGTGCGCAAACTGCAGAGAACCTTCGGCTCGCGCCAGGTGCTGCGGGACATCGACTTGCACATCCCCGCTGGACAATTCGTGGCGGTGGTCGGTCGCAGCGGCTGCGGCAAAAGCACCTTGTTGCGCTTGTTGGCCGGTCTCGATCAGCCCTCGGATGGTCAACTGCTGGCAGGCTCGGCGCCGTTGAGCGCTGCGCAACAGGACACCCGCTTGATGTTCCAGGAGGCGCGCCTGTTGCCTTGGAAAAAGGTCATCGACAACGTCGGCCTGGGGCTCAAAGGCAACTGGCGAGTCCAGGCGTTACAGGCGCTGGACGCCGTCGGTCTGGCCGACCGTGCCGATGAGTGGCCGGCGGCGTTGTCCGGCGGCCAGAAACAGCGGGTGGCCCTGGCCCGCGCGTTGATTCATCGGCCGCGCCTGTTGCTACTCGACGAACCCCTGGGAGCGCTCGACGCCCTCACCCGCATCGAGATGCAGCAACTGATCGAACGTCTGTGGCAGCAACACGGCTTTACCGTGCTGCTGGTGACCCACGACGTCAGCGAAGCGGTGGCAATCGCCGACCGGGTGATCCTGATCGAAGACGGCCGGATCGGTCTCGACTTGCCCATCGACCTGCCACGCCCGCGGGTTCGCGGCTCCCATCGCCTGGCGACCCTGGAGACCGAAGTCCTCAACCGCGTGCTGTCCCTGCCCGGCCAACCGCCGGAACCCGAACCCGTTTCACCCTTGCCCACGCAACTGCGTTGGGCGCAATAACACCACCCAGATAGGAATCGACACCATGACCATCAAAGCCATCAACGTGCGTAACCAGTTCAAAGGCATCATCAAGGAAATCGTCGAAGGCGACGTACTCTCGGAAATCGACGTCCAGACCGCCTCCGGCATCGTCACCTCGGTCATCACCACCCGTTCGGTCAAGGAGCTGGAACTGGCGATCGGCAGCGAAGTGATCGCCTTCGTCAAATCCACGGAGGTGTCCATCGCCAAATTGTGAACGGTGTGCACCCGATGCCCCGAATGGCATTGGCCTTTTGGGGCTCACCTTAAAGGCTGAAGATCAGACCGCTTCGCGCTTGGGCAGATACGGAGGCAGGTACAACCCCAGGTACGCATCGAACACCCGCATGCCTTCTTCGGCCATGCGCGGGGTGATCTGGCCGTGTTGTTGCACCGAGCGGGCGTAGACCCGGTCGCCCAGCTCCATGGCGAGGGCGAAGACGTCGACGTCATTGGGCAGTGTCGGCAGCTCGAAATGCCGGGAGAAGACTTTGTGCATCAGGTCACTGAGTTCGAGGTCGTGCTGGCGGTCGGCCTGGGTGACTTCGGTCAGCCCATGCTGGGCCAGGATCAACTGGCGGGCGGCGGCGTCCTGGTCGTAGATCGTCAGCATGCGCTGTTCCACCAACCGCGACAGATCGTGCCAATGGTGCAGCGCGTCGTGATCGATCGGTGCCTGGAGGCAGGCGCGGAAGGCGGCGTGGACATCGGCGGTGAGCGCTTCGAGCAGGGCTGGAACGCTGGCGAAAAAGTGATACACGGAGGAGGGCGGGATCTCGGCGCGCTCGGCCACGCTGTAGATCGACAGGCTGGCCACGCCTTCCGTCGCCAGCAGCGTGCGGGCGGCATCGAGGATCGAGTCGATCCGGGCCTGGCTGCGTGCGCGAGGTTTGCGAGGGGTGGCGGTGCGTGTCATGGGTGGCTCCTGCGGGACTGCCGGGCATTGTACGAGCAGGGACGTGGGTTGTCTGCCCGGCCGCCATCGCGAGCAGGCTCGCTCCCACAAGGGATCTTTGGCGAAGCACTCAATACCCTGTGGGAGCGAGCCTGCTCGCGATCCGCCGGAGGCGGCCATAAAAAAACGCCGCGGCCCTGAGGGCGGCGGCGTTTCTTTTTACTGCAACCGCTTAAACGGTATGCAGGTACCAGTTGTACTCAAGGTCGGAGATGGAGTGTTCGAACTCTTCCAGCTCGCTTTCCTTGCAGGCCACGAAGATATCGATGTACTTCGGATCGATGTACTTGGCCATGACTTCGCTGTCGTCCAGCTCGCGCAGGGCATCGCGCAGGTTGTTCGGCAGGCTTTGCTCGTTCTGCTCGTAGCTGTTGCCTTCCACCGGTGCGCCCGGCTCGATCTTGTTGACCAGGCCATGATGCACGCCCGCCAGTACGGCGGCCATCAGCAGATATGGGTTGGCATCGGCACCCGCCACGCGGTGTTCCAGGCGTACGGCGTCGGCGGAGCCGGTGGGTACGCGCAGGGCCACGGTGCGGTTGTCCAGGCCCCAGGTCGGCGAGTTCGGCACATAGAACTGTGCGCCGAAACGACGGTAGGAGTTCACGTTCGGGCAGAGGAACGCCATCTGCGCGGGCAGGGTCTCGAGCACACCGCCGATCGCGTGACGCAGCGCGGCGTTCTGCTCGGGATCCTCGCTGGCAAAGATATTCTTGCCATCCTTGTCCAGAATCGAAATGTGAACGTGCAGACCATTGCCTGCCTGGCCCGGATACGGCTTGGCCATGAAGGTGGTGTCCATTTCATGGTCGTAGGCGATGTTCTTGATCAGGCGCTTGAGCAATACCGCATAGTCGCAAGCCTTGATCGGATCGGCCACGTGGTGCAGGTTCACTTCGAACTGCGCCGGGGCACTTTCCTTGACGATGGCGTCGGCGGGAATGCCTTGCTCCTTGGCACCTTCCAGGATGTCCTGGAGGCAGTCGACGTATTCATCCAGGTCGTCGATCAGGTAGACCTGAGTCGAGTGCGGGCGTTTACCGGAGATCGGCGAGCGGGGCGGTTGTGGACGCCCATTCACGTTCTCCTGGTCGATCAGGTAGAACTCCAGCTCGAATGCCGCGCAGATGGTCAGGCCCAGCTCGTCGAACTTGGTCACGACCTGGCGCAGGACTTCGCGAGGGTCGGCGAAGAAAGGCTCGCCTTCCAGTTCGTGCATGGTCATCAGCAGTTGCGCGGTAGGGCGCTTCTGCCAGGGTTCGTTGGAAAGGGTGCCCGGGATTGGATAGCAGATCCGATCGGCATCGCCGATGTCCAGGCCCAGGCCGGTGCTTTCCACCGTCGAACCGTTGATATCCAGGGCAAACAGGGAGGCCGGCAGGTTGATGCCTTTCTCGTAAACCTTGTGGAGGCTGGTGCGTTCGATGCGCTTTCCGCGCACCACACCATTCATATCCGCAATCAGAAGGTCAACGTACAGAACCTCAGGATGTTCCTTAAGGAACGCGTTCGCTTCGTTAAGCTGAACGGCACGCGGGGGTACCGACATGATGCAACACCTTTGTTGTTAAAAATATCAATCATTGATCTCTTCGAAAGCCAGTCAACCCGAACGGCATGCCGAAGTCAAGCAGGGCCTTTTTTGCCCTAAAAAAGCACCTGGGGGGCTTTTTTGAGGCAGTTTGGGGCGTTTTTTTCCCTTTGAGGTACCTGGCGCCCGCAAGCTTGAGCGGGCCGTGTTGTATTTTTTACGGGGGTGTTGTGTAAAAAAATGAACAAGGCTAAGCTCGATTCAAACCCATAACAGCAATAATACCGGGGTGCTTCATGTCTCGCCTGCCGTACCAACGGCCTCACCAACTGTTCCGGCAGATCGGTTGGCATGCTCGTCGCAATGCTCATCGCATCAGTGGCGACATCTGCTCCCCGGCCATGACGAGGGCCGCCAAGTGCCTGTCCATGCTGATGTCGCTCCCGGCGGATCAGTCGTCATCTTCGTCCAATATTCTGGACGCCCTGGACGAATTTCCCTTTAGCGGCTCTCCTTCAACTTTAGAACCTTTTTCCGGCCGATGGTTGGGCAAGGGCAACACAACGCGACGCCGATGCGTCAAACAACGCCTGGCTACTGAAAGCAGCCAGGAAACTCACGCCTAGAGGCATTTATGAGTAACAACCTCGACCAGCTCACCGATTGGTTGAAAAACCATAAGATCACAGAAGTCGAATGCATGATTGGCGACCTGACCGGCATTACCCGGGGCAAGATCTCGCCGACCAACAAGTTCATTGCCGAAAAAGGCATGCGCCTGCCCGAGAGCGTCCTGCTCCAGACCGTTACGGGCGACTATGTCGAAGACGACATCTATTACGAACTGCTTGACCCTGCCGACATCGACATGATGTGCCGCCCGGACGAAAACGCAGTGTTCCTCGTGCCCTGGGCCATCGAGCCCACCGCCCAGGTGATCCACGACTCCTACGACAAGCAGGGCAACCCCATCGAGCTGTCGCCGCGCAACGTGCTCAAGAAGGTGCTCAAGCTCTATGCCGACAAGGGCTGGCAGCCGATTGTCGCGCCGGAAATGGAGTTCTACCTGACCAAGCGCAGCGACGACCCGGACTTCCCGCTGCAACCGCCCGTAGGCCGTTCCGGCCGTCCGGAAACCGGGCGCCAGTCTTTCTCTATTGAAGCGGCCAACGAATTCGACCCGCTGTTCGAAGACGTCTACGACTGGTGCGAGTTGCAGGAGCTCGACCTCGACACCCTGATCCACGAGGACGGCACGGCGCAGATGGAAATCAATTTCCGTCACGGTGATGCGCTGTCCCTGGCTGACCAGATCCTGGTGTTCAAGCGCACCATGCGCGAGGCGGCGCTCAAGCACAACGTAGCCGCGACCTTCATGGCCAAGCCCATGACCGGCGAGCCCGGCAGTGCGATGCACCTGCACCAGAGCATCATCGACAAGGAGACCGGCAAGAACGTTTTCTCCAATGAAGACGGGACCATGAGCGAGCTGTTCCTGCATCACATCGGTGGCCTGCAGAAATTCATTCCCGAGCTGCTGCCGCTGTTCGCCCCCAACGTCAACTCGTTCCGTCGCTTCCTGCCGGACACGTCGGCGCCGGTGAACGTGGAGTGGGGTGAGGAGAACCGTACCGTGGGCCTGCGGGTGCCGGATGCCGGGCCACAGAACCGCCGGGTGGAAAACCGCTTGCCGGGTGCCGACGCCAACCCATACCTGGCGATTGCCGCCAGCCTGTTGTGCGGCTTCATCGGCATGGTCGAAGGCATCAATCCGAGCGCACCGGTGGTAGGGCGTGGTTACGAGCGTCGCAACCTGCGCTTGCCGCTGACCATCGAAGACGCCCTGGAACGCATGGAAAACAGCAGCACCATCGAGAAGTACCTGGGCAAGAAATTCATCACGGGCTACGTCGCAGTCAAGCGGGCCGAGCATGAAAACTTCAAGCGCGTCATCAGTTCATGGGAGCGGGAATTCCTGCTCTTTGCCGTCTGAGGCGCCGGGCGGGGTTGCCTCCGGCAGCCTCGCCCCCATCGATATAAAGGAGAATTCGCATGACCGGCAACAACCCGCAAACCCGTGAATGGCAGGCCCTGAGCAGCGATCATCACCTGGCCCCGTTCAGCGATTTCAAGCAGCTCAAAGAGAAAGGCCCGCGCATCATCACCCACGCCAAGGGCGTCTATCTCTGGGACAGTGAAGGCAACAAGATTCTCGATGGCATGGCCGGCCTCTGGTGCGTGGCCGTCGGCTACGGCCGCGATGAGCTGGCCGACGCCGCCAGCAAGCAGATGCGTGAGTTGCCGTACTACAACCTGTTCTTCCAGACCGCCCACCCGCCGGCGCTGGAGTTGTCCAAAGCCATCGCCGACATTGCCCCTGAAGGCATGAACCATGTGTTCTTCACCGGTTCCGGCTCTGAAGGCAACGACACCATGCTGCGCATGGTCCGCCACTACTGGGCGATCAAGGGCCAGCCGAACAAGAAGGTCATCATCAGCCGCAAGAACGGTTACCACGGCTCCACCGTGGCCGGCGCGAGCCTGGGTGGCATGACTTATATGCACGAGCAGGGCGACCTGCCGATCCCGGGCATCGTCCACATCGCCCAGCCTTACTGGTACGGCGAAGGCGGCAACATGAGCCCGGAGGAGTTCGGCGTGTGGGCGGCCAATCAACTGGAAGAGAAGATCCTGGAGATCGGCGTGGACAACGTCGGTGCTTTCATCGCCGAACCGATCCAGGGTGCGGGCGGCGTGATCGTGCCACCGGACAGCTACTGGCCCCGCATGAAGGAGATCCTCGCCAAGTACGACATCCTGTTCGTGGCCGACGAGGTGATCTGCGGCTTCGGTCGCACCGGTGAGTGGTTCGGTACCGACTTCTACGGGTTGAAGCCGCACCTGATGACCATCGCCAAGGGCCTGACGTCTGGCTACATCCCCATGGGCGGCCTGATCGTGCGTGATGACGTGGTCGAGGTGCTCAACGAAGGCGGTGACTTCAACCACGGTTTCACCTATTCCGGTCACCCGGTGGCCGCCGCGGTGGCCCTGGAAAACATCCGTATCCTGCGGGAAGAAAAGATTATCGAGCGGGTCCGCAGCGAAACGGCACCCTATTTGCAGAAACGTCTGAGGGAACTGAACGACCACCCGCTGGTGGGTGAGGTGCGCGGTGTCGGTCTGCTGGGGGCAATCGAGCTGGTCCGGGACAAGGCCACGCGCCAGCGCTACGAAGGCAAGGGCGTAGGCATGATCTGCCGACAGTTCTGCTTCGATAACGGGCTGATCATGCGTGCCGTCGGCGACACCATGATCATTGCGCCGCCGCTGGTGATCAGCAAGGCCGAGGTGGATGAGCTGGTGACCAAGGCACGGCAGTGCCTGGACCTGACCCTCAGTGCGTTGCAAGGCTAAGTGCTAGGCTCTGTGCGAGGCACTTCCAAGGGCCTCGCCCAGTCTGAACAAAAGGTCGGGCTTGTGTTGAAAGCCAGCCCTGTAACTTGCCAGACTACCGTTGTTCAAGTTGCCCGCGAGCCGGCTGCTGAACTGTGGCTAAAAAGAATAACTGGAGCATCATCCATGAAGGCAATAGGTATGAAGATAGCTGGCAAGACCCTCCTCGCCATGTCCCTGATGGGCGTGATGGCGAGTGCCGTTCAGGCGGACGATAAAGTGCTGCACGTCTATAACTGGTCCGACTACATCGCACCGGACACGGTCGCCAAGTTCGAGAAAGAGTCGGGGATCAAAGTGGTCTACGACGTGTTCGACAGCAACGAGACGCTGGAAGCCAAGTTGCTGGCCGGCAAGTCGGGCTATGACATCGTGGTACCGTCGAACAACTTCCTGGCCAAGCAGATCAAGGCCGGCGTCTACCAGCCACTGGACAAGTCCAAGTTGCCGAACTGGAAAAACCTCGACACCGACCTGCTCAAGGCCGTGGGCGATGCCAGCGACAAGGGTAACCAGCATGCCTTCCCTTACATGTGGGGCACCATCGGCATCGGCTACAACCCCGAGAAGGTCAAGGCGGCATTGGGCGTCGACAAGATCGACTCGTGGGACACCCTGCTCAAGCCGGAAAACATCGCCAAGCTCAAGGGCTGCGGCGTGAGCTTCCTCGATTCGCCGACCGAAATGATCCCGGTGGCGTTGCATTACCTGGGCTACCCGACCGACAGCCAGGACAAGAAACAATTGGCTGACGCCGAGGCGCTGTTCCTCAAGATCCGTCCTTCGATCAGCTATTTCCATTCGTCCAAGTACATCTCCGACCTGGCCAACGGCAACATCTGCGTGGCCGTGGGTTACTCGGGTGATATCGAGCAGTCGAAGTCCCGTGCGGCCGAAGCGGGTGGCAAGGTCAAGGTGGCCTACGCCATTCCAAAAGAAGGCGCCGGTTCGTTCTACGACATGGTCGCTATTCCAAAGGATGCCGAGAACGTCGAGGCTGCCTACAAGTACATGAACTTCCTGATGCAGCCGGAAATCATGGCTGAGATCACTGACAACGTGCGCTTCCCGAACGGCAACAAGGCGGCGACGCCGTTGGTGGACAAGGAAATCTCCGGTGACCCGAACATCTATCCGTCGGACGCCGTGAAAGCCAAGCTCTACGCGATCAGCGACTTGCCGCCGGCCACGCAGCGGCTCCTGACCCGCAGCTGGACCAAGATCAAATCCGGTAAATAAACCGGCCTGAGGCATCTTCCTGTTGTCGCGGTCATCGCGGCGGCGGCAACAGGAACAATTAAATAACTAAAAGTTTTGCTGGATCGGTTTATCGAGGGTAAGTTGCGCGCCGGTTTTGTTGCAGGGCCCAGCGCGGCCAGGTAACGGGGGCAACTTGGGCCCGACTATTTAAGAGGACCTCCACGTGCCAGTCTTTTCTTTGTTACGCAACGCCTTGCTGGTCGGTGCAGGCCTGACGCTCGCGGTCAGCGTCCAGGCTGCTTCCACCGTGCATATTTATAACTGGTCGGACTATATCGGTGAGACCACCCTGGCGGATTTCGAAAAAGCCACTGGGATCAAGCCGGTCTACGACGTGTTCGATTCCAATGAAACCCTGGAGGGCAAGTTGCTGGCCGGTCGTACTGGCTACGACGTAGTGGTGCCGTCCAACCACTTCCTGGGCAAGCAGATCAAGGCCGGGGCCTTCCAGAAGCTCGACAAGGCGCAGTTGTCCAACTATGCCAATCTCGACCCTGCGCTGCTCAAGCGCCTGGAGCGTAACGATCCAGGCAACCAGTACGCGGTGCCCTACCTGTGGGGCACCAACGGTATCGGCTACAACGTCGAGAAGATCAAGGCGGTCCTGGGTGTCGACAAGATCGATTCGTGGGCCATGCTGTTCGAGCCGGAGAACATCAAGAAACTCTCCAGTTGCGGCGTCTCGTTCCTCGACTCGGGAGACGAGATGATCCCGGCGATGCTCAATTACCTGGGCCTGAATCCCAACAGCGAAGACCCTGAAGATTACAAGAAGGCCGAGGCCCAGCTCCTCAAGATCCGGCCTTACGTGACCTACTTCAACTCCTCCAAGTACATCTCCGATCTGGCCAACGGCGAGATCTGCGTGGCAGCCGGTTTCTCCGGCGATATCTTCCAGGCCCGTTCGCGTGCCAGCGAGGCCGGCAAGGGTGTCGAGATTGCCTACGTGATTCCCAAGGAGGGCGGCAACCTCTGGTTCGACATGCTGGCGATCCCGCGCGACGCCACCAACGTCAAGCAAGCCCATGCATTCATCAACTATCTGCTCAAGCCTGAGGTGATCGCCCAGGTCAGCGACACCGTCGGTTATGCCAACCCGAACCCAAAGGCTGGCGAGCTGATGGATCAGAAAGTCCGTACCGACGAGGCGGTTTACCCACCGCAAGCGGTCGTCGACAAGCTCTACGTCAACTCCGAGTTGCCGCCCAAGATTCAACGATTGATGACCCGCAGCTGGACCAAGGTCAAGTCGGGTAAATAACCGCTCTAACCAAGGTTCGCCCGCATGGGGCGAACTGTAAATTCTGTGGGAGTTTCGTAAATGGCTGTTGCCTCCGGCGCCTATAAGAAAGCCCTCGAGGGCGACCAGACACCCAAGCAGGTGCTGGTCAAAATCGACCGGGTCACGAAGAAGTTCGACGAGACGATTGCCGTGGACGATGTGTCCCTGGAAATCAAGAAAGGCGAAATCTTCGCCTTGCTCGGCGGTTCGGGTTCGGGCAAATCCACCTTGCTGCGCATGCTTGCCGGCTTCGAGCGGCCCACGGAGGGGCGGATTTTTCTCGACGGTGAGGACATCACCGACATGCCGCCCTATGAGCGGCCGATCAACATGATGTTCCAGTCCTATGCCTTGTTCCCGCACATGACCGTGGCGCAGAACATCGCCTTCGGCCTGCAACAGGACAAGATCCCGAAGGCCGACATCGACGCCCGTGTGGCCGAAATGCTCAAGCTGGTACAGATGAGCCAGTACGCCAAGCGCAAGCCGCACCAGCTCTCCGGCGGCCAGCGTCAGCGCGTGGCCCTGGCCCGTTCCCTGGCCAAGCGTCCGAAGCTGTTGCTGCTCGACGAACCGATGGGTGCTCTGGACAAGAAGCTGCGCTCGCAGATGCAGCTTGAGCTTGTCGAGATCATCGAGCGAGTCGGCGTGACCTGCGTCATGGTGACCCACGACCAGGAAGAGGCCATGACCATGGCCGAGCGTATCGCGATCATGCACCTGGGCTGGATCGCCCAGATCGGCAGCCCGATCGATATCTACGAAACCCCGACCAGCCGCCTGGTCTGCGAGTTCATCGGCAACGTCAACATCTTCGAAACCGAAGTGGTGGACGACGCCGAGGGCCACGCGGTACTGACCTGCAAGGACCTGGACCGCAACATCTACGTGGGCCACGGCATCAGCACTTCGGTGCAGGACAAGTCGGTGACCTACGCCATTCGCCCGGAAAAATTGCTGGTGACCGCCGAACAACCGACCTGCGAGCACAACTGGTCCAGCGGCAAGGTCCATGACATCGCCTACCTGGGTGGACACTCGGTGTTCTACGTCGAACTGCCGAGCGGCAAGCTGGTGCAGTCGTTCGTCGCCAACGCCGAGCGCCGTGGCCAGCGTCCGACCTGGGGCGACCAGGTGTTCGTCTGGTGGGAAGATGACAGCGGCGTGGTGCTTCGCTCATGAACATGCGCAAATTCAAACGCCGACTGGATCGAATAACGCCCGGTGGCCGTCAACTGGTCATCGGGGTGCCCTTCATCTGGCTGTTCCTGTTCTTCATGCTGCCGTTCTTCATCGTCCTGAAGATCAGCTTTGCCGAAGCCGACGTGGCCATTCCGCCGTACACCGAGATCTATAGCTACGTCGACCAGAAGCTGCAAATCCTGCTCAATCTCGCCAACTACGCGATGCTCAGCGAGGACGAGCTGTACATCGCCGCGTACCTGGGCTCGCTGAAAATGGCCCTGATCAGCACCGCCTTGTGCCTGCTGATCGGCTACCCGATGGCCTACGCCATCGCCAATGCGCGCAAAGAGACGCAGACGGTACTGGTGCTGCTGATCATGATGCCGACCTGGACCGCGATCCTGATCCGCGTCTACGCGTGGATGGGCATCCTCAGCAACAACGGCCTGCTCAACGGCTTCCTGATGAGCATGGGCTGGATCAGCGAACCGCTGCAGATCCTCAACACCAACCTGGCGGTCTATATCGGCGTGGTCTATTCGTACCTGCCATTCATGATCCTGCCGCTGTACGCCAACCTGGTCAAACATGACCCCAGCCTGCTGGAGGCTGCCTCCGACCTGGGTTCGAGCACCTTCAACAGCTTCTGGAAAATCACCGTGCCGTTGTCCAAGAACGGCATCATCGCCGGCTGCATGCTGGTGTTCATCCCGGTGGTGGGCGAGTTCGTGATCCCGGAACTGCTGGGCGGCCCGGAAACCCTGATGATCGGTAAAGTGCTGTGGCAGGAATTCTTCAATAACCGTGACTGGCCGGTGGCGTCCGCCCTGGCGGTGGTGATGCTGGCGATCCTGATCGTGCCGATCATCCTGTTCAACCGTAGTCAGGCCAAAGAAATGGAGGGCAAGGAATGAAGCGCTTCAGTTTTTCAAGCCTGATGCTGGTGCTGGGATTGCTGTTCATCTATGCGCCGATGGTGATCCTGGTGATCTATTCGTTCAACGCCTCGAAACTGGTGACGGTGTGGGGCGGCTGGTCGATCAAGTGGTACGTCGGCCTGTTGGACAACACCCAATTGATGGGCTCGGTGGTGCGTTCGCTGGAAATCGCCTGCTACACGGCGGTGGCCGCGGTGGCCCTGGGTACGCTGGCGGCCTTCGTGCTGACCCGCATCACCCGCTTCAAGGGTCGCACGCTGTTTGGTGGCCTGGTCACCGCGCCGCTGGTGATGCCGGAAGTGATCACTGGCCTGTCGCTGTTGCTGCTGTTCGTGGCCATGGCGCAGATGATCGGTTGGCCTCAGGAGCGTGGCATCGTCACGATCTGGATTGCCCACACCACGTTCTGCGCGGCCTATGTGGCGGTGGTGGTCTCGTCACGCTTGCGTGAGCTGGACCTGTCCATCGAAGAAGCGGCCATGGACCTCGGTGCACGGCCGTGGAAGGTGTTCATCCTGATCACCATCCCGATGATCGCGCCATCGCTGGCGGCGGGGGGCATGATGTCGTTCGCGCTGTCGCTGGATGACCTGGTACTGGCGAGCTTCGTGTCGGGCCCCGGGTCGACGACCTTGCCGATGGAAGTGTTCTCGGCGGTGCGCCTGGGCGTGAAGCCGGAGATCAACGCCGTGGCGAGCCTGATCCTGCTGGCGGTGTCGCTGGTCACCTTCCTGGTCTGGTACTTCAGCCGCCGCGCTGAAGAAAACCGCAAGCGGGCGATCCAGCAAGCTATCGAAGAAAGCGCCGCCGACTCCTGGAAGCAGCCGGAAGTCCGCCGGGCGGTGGCTGAGCCAGTCTGACCGCACGCAGGCCTTATGGGAGCGAGCCTGCTCACGAAGGCGGTGTGACAGTCGACGAAAATGTCGATTGTCCATCCGTCATCGCGAGCAGGCTCGCTCCCACAGGGCTCATGAGTTCCAAGGGGATGTGCGGATGATTTCCACGAAGTTCGTCGGTTTGAACCCCGGCTCCTGATCCATCAGGACATCGGTCTTCACATTGCCGAAGGTCGTCTGCGGGCGATGCCGCAAGCCGTTGGCGAATGTGCAGATGATGCACTCCTTGAACCCCTCCCCACGTGGATGGGCATGCACCACGGCTTCGCGATGCGCTGCCGGGAAGGCGGCGTAGTCCATGCCCAATACATCCATCTCCACCCCGGCGGTCACCAGGGCGACCGTAGGACGCAGGTGTTTCGGTATGCCTGGCGTGGTATGCAGGGCGATGGACAGCCACACCTGTTCGATATCGTCATCACTCAGCCCATAGGGTTTGAGAAACGCTGCGGCAGCATTTGCACCATCCACTTCAAAGCGCTCATCGTCGCTGCGATGGCCTTCCACCAAGCCAATGTCATGGAACATCGCACCGACGTACAGCAACTCCGGCTCGTAGGCCAATTGCCGACGCTGGCCGCTCAAGGCGCCGAACAGAAATACCCGCCGGGAATGGTGGTACAGCAGATCGGACTCAACGTCGCGGATGTATTCGGTAGTGGCGCGGGCAAGGGTGCTGTCGGGGATCTTGACGCCGGCGATGCTGTTCATGCTGCTCTCCTCTTGACGATGCGCCAGGGCGGCGCCGAGGGTACAAGTCTGGTCGCCGGGATACACGGCAACAATCTCCCCCTGGCTGCGATCCATGCCAATGAACCTCGGTTTCGTGCCAGGTGGCGTCCTGCTGATGGATTGGCTAGCGTAGGCTGTGATCCCGTTCAACTCGAAGGCAAGCAGGCACCCATGGAAAAAACAGTTGCGGTCGTGGTATTCGCTGGCGTCCAGTCGCTGGACGTGAGCGGTCCCATGGACGTGTTCTGTGAGGCCAATCGGTTCCTGGCGCCGGAGGATCACTATCGGCTTGAGGTCATCGGGATCGAGCCGGGGGCGGTTCCCTGTTCCAACGGTCTGTCCCTCAATGCCCATCGTCAATTCAGTGAAGCTACACAGGCGTATGACCTGCTGTTGGTGGCGGGCGGGCCGCATTTGCCGTTCATGGATTTCGGCGCGACGTTCGATGCCTGGTTACGTGGGGCCTGTGGGCGGGCGCGGCGCTTTGGCTCGATCTGCAACGGCGCGTTCATGCTCGCCCGGGCCGGTTTGCTGGAGGGGCGGACCGTCACCACCCATTGGGGCGATGCCGGGGCGCTGGCGCAATTGTGTCCTTCGACCCGGGTCGAAGCGGATCGCCTGTACATGCAGGACGGCGCGCTTTATACCTCGGCCGGTGTCACCGCAGGGATCGATCTGTCGTTGTTCCTGCTGGCGCAGGATCATGGGGCGGACGTGGCGTTGAGCGTAGCCAAGCGGCTGGTGGTATTTACCCAGCGTTCAGGCGGGCAATCGCAGTTCAGTCCTTTTCTTGCGCCCCATGCCGCGCCGACGTCTGCCGTGGCCCGGGTCCAGGCCTATGTGCTGGCGAACCTGAACGGTGACTTGGGACTCGCCGATCTGGCCAATGCCGCGAACATGAGCCAGCGCAACTTTTCCCGGGTGTTCACTCGGGAGGCCAAGGTCACCCCGGCGGAATTCGTCGAGCGGGCCCGGGTAGACGCAGCGCGCGTAATACTGGAAAGCACCCGGGCCCCGCTCAAGACCGTGGCTTGGCAATGCGGCTTTCGCGATGCTCAACACATGCGCAATGTCTTTAATCGCAGGCTGGGCGTGACGCCGCAACAGTTCAGACTCAATTTCGCAGCAATGGCCTAGGTCATTTCTTCAGCGTGTCATGGGCTTCCAGCGCTCGCAGCGAGTAGATGTAGGCCGCGCCGGCATTCAAGGACACTGCGGTAGCCAGGGTCGCGGCGATTTCTTCGCGGGTGGCACCGGCCTTGATGGCGGCGTCGGTGTGCACGCCGATGCAACCGTCGCAGCGGGTCGTGATCGCCACGGCGATGGAAATCAGCTCCCGAGTCTTGGCATCGAGCACGTCGTTCTCGGCCGCGGCTTCATCCAGGGCCATGTAGGCCTTGACCATTTTCGGGTTGCTCTTGCCCAGGGCACCAAAGGCGCTCTTGATGGTGGGCAGCAGTTCGGACCAGTTATTGAACATCGCGATGACTCCATTGGGGGTGGACGGAGAGGAACCCTCTGTAGTCTTGACCAACAATGCCGATCAAGCCTGTCGGTGACGAAAAAAAGTGAAGGCCGGCCGACTCAGGGCGCTGCCCTGGCCGGCAACAGCTTCAGGGTGTCATGGGTGTTGGCGGTCACTTCTTCCTCGGCCAGGTGCGCCTGGTGATACAAGCCCTCGATGTAGGCCTCGGCCTGGTCAGCGTAATACTTGTCGAACGGCACGCCGCTCTGGCCGACCGGGTTGATGGTGACGCTGTGGGTCGGGTCGGCGAAATCGATGATGCGCCGGGTGGACGGGCCGTAGGTGACCGGCCAGGGAGCCGGGCCGATCCTGGCGGAAAGATTGTTGGGCACTTCATGGGTGCCGGGTGCGGCGAACGGGCCGACATTGAAGATCCGGTCCAACGGTTTTTGCATGCCCAATGGGTGCCCGTGTGTGAGGGTATGGGCATTGCCCCATTGCCACTGCGTGGCATCCTCACCGAAGGTGGTCTTCAGGTGCGCCAGGCTCTTGTTCCAGGCTGTTTTGACGATGTCGCTACGGGTTTCCTTGCTCAGGGTTGTGCGATCGTCCCACCAGGGCGAATCCGCCGAGGCGGCCAGGCGCGGCAGTGCGGCGTCGATCACTCGGGTGGACAGGGCGGTGTCGAAAAAACCGTCCCCCAGTTCATCGTGCAGGGCGGCATCCGCCAGGTTGAACAGGAACTGGTTGAACAGCGTGGCGCTGACGGAATCCAGAGGGTAATCACCCTGCCACTGCGCCAGTTGTTCCACCCACTTGCGTTCCTGCGGGTCGCTGACCACGTTCCTCAACACCGGCAGCAAAGGTGCCAGCAAGCGCGGGCCATAGGCGGTGGTGGTGCCCAGTTGCAGCTTGCGGGCGGTTTCGATGTCCCACTTTGCCTGTTTGTCGCTGAGCTGGAGATTGAGTTGCTGCCCACGGTCGGGGAGGTTGTAGTAGCCCGGAATCTCGATACCACCGGGTGAAACCGGCTGGACATTCGCCGAAACGATATAGCCGCGGGCAGGGTTCTCTTCCTGGGGATTGTTGCTGAAAGGGTAAAAGCCTTCCTTCTCTGCCTCTGAGCTGCTGCCATCGAGCAGGAAGCCGGGCTTCACTCCCGCCGGCCGCTTGGGCAGTTGGGCGGCCGCCCACCAGCCGATATCACCCTTGGCATTGGCCCAGACGATATTCAGCCCCGGTGCGTGGATCTTGGCTGACGCTCCGCGCGCCTTGGCCAGTGTGTCGGCACGGTTGAGCTGGTAGAAGGCCTCGAGGATCGGATTACGGCTTTCCAGGAAGCCCCACCACATGGCAATCGGCGTGTGACCGGCATTGGCGCCGAGCACATCGTTGACGATCGGGCCATGGGGTGACTGGCGCAGTACCAGCGTTACCGGTGCCTGGCCCTTTACCGCGATCTGCTGTTCGCTGCGGGTCATGTCCACCCATTGGTCGCGATACCAGACCTGTTCGGGGTTGTCCGGGTTGATCTTCTCGGCAATCAGGTCCAGGTCGTCGTTCTGGAACATGGTGATGCTCCAGCCGAAATCCTTGTTCATGCCCAGCGTCGCAAACGGCAACAATGCCTGGTAGTGCCCGTAGAGTTCGAAGCCCGGTGCCGAAAGGTGGGCCTCGTACCACACCGAGGGGGCGGAAAAGCGGATGTGCGGATCCCCCGCCAACAAAGGTTTGCCGCTGCGGGTATGACTGCCGGCAACGGCCCAGGCGTTGCTGCCTTCGAATTGTGGCAGGCCGCTCCCGACCAGGGCCTGTTCGCTCAAACGGGCCAGGGCGTCGAGGCCTTTCCAATCGGCGTCGGCCAGGGGCAGGGCGGTCTTGTGGTGCTCGCCCAGCACACCCTTGGGCTGCCAGTCGAGGTCGAATATGTTCAAGTAATCAGCGCCCAGTTGATCGCGCACGTAGGTCAGCAGCGGTTCGGTACGAAAGGCGGCGGCGAAGCTGTAGGCCATGTAACCGGTAATGCTCACCGTGTCTTCAGCGGTGAACGGACGCTTGGGGATGCCCAGGACATCGAATTCCACTGGTCGGGCGTGGCTGTCCTGGTAACGGTTGATGCCGTCGAGATAAGCCTGCATCGCGATCCAGGCCGGAGATTGTGGGTCCTGTTCCGCCACGTAGCGGGCGGCGCGCTCGCGGATACGCAGGCTGCGCATCAGTTTATCGGTGTCGAGCAGTTTCGGCCCCAGCACCTCGGCGAGCTCACCACGGGCGAGGCGACGCATGATCTCCATCTGGAACAACCGGTCCTGGGCATGGACATAACCCAGCGCACGGTACAGGTCGGTTTCGTTCTCGGCGCGGATATGGGGCACGCCGCGTTCGTCGTAGCGCACGGTCACCGAGCCTTGCAGCCCCTGCAACTGCACTGTGCCCTGGCGGGTGGGCTGCTTGCTGTAGAGATAACCGCCGGTGACGATGATGGCGGTGACGACCAATGACAGAAAGGCAATGAAGCTGCGTTTCATGGTGTTCCCTTATTTGGATGATGCATCCTTGCCCCACGGACAATAACAGCCTACCGCCAGTGTGTGGGTGGCATTGACTGCGCGTCCGACGTTCAAGGCCTCCAGAATCGGTTCGATGAAGCTGTTGCTCGAATTACAGGTCAAGCCTTCGCTGTAGGGACCGAAGTAAGCCAGTTCGCCGGTGCGATTCCAGATCGCCACGGCGGGGCTGGCGGGAATCTGCTCCGAGCCGGGCAATGCCGGAAGCGGCTTGAGGCTGCTCAGTGTGGCCGGTAGCTGGCCTTGAGTGCCGCTTTTCTGTATCGCATAAAACTCGACACCTTGTGGGGCATATTTGTCGACCAGTTCGGACAGGTGCTGCTGATTGCCGACGTTGCACGGACAGGCCGGATCCCAGAAGTGCACCAGGCGGATCGGGCCGGGCCCTGCCAGCTCGGGCGGCAGGCGCAGAGGGTCGCCGGAAAATACCGCCGTGTGTTGGCTGAAAGCGCGCAGGAAACGTCCCTGGAACCAGTCGTAGGCGATCCACAATACGGCGGCGCACCCAAGGGCAAGCAGACCGGCAAGCAGCGTTGTGCGGTGGGACGGGCGCATGGATTCATCCTCTGAAGCCGCCTAGCTTGCCATGCCTGTCGCGACAGATGAATATCGCAGGTCTACAAAGTCTGTTTCGCGCCTTGCGCATTTGCCTGGAAATATCGATGCCTGCCACTTTCGACCCCGATCGCCTGCGTGCCAGCTTGCAACCGTTGGCCCAGTGGCAACCGTTGTCTGCGCAGGCGCAGGCCTATCAGCGTTTCTACGGATTGGATTTCCCCCAGCGGACCTTGCGCAAGGGCCTTGGGCGTTTCGAAATCGAGGGGTATGAGTTGGTCGGCCAGGTCTGGTGGCCGGAAAAAGCCGTGGCGACGTTATTCCTGTTCCACGGTTACTACGATCACATGGGGCTTTACCGGCACCTGATCGAGTGGGCGCTGGAGCAGCAGTTCGCGGTGATCGCCTGCGACCTTCCGGGCCATGGGTTGTCCAGCGGCGAACGCGCCAGCATCGGTGATTTCGCCGAGTACCAGACCACGCTGCAGAAGCTGCTGGCTGAGGCCGGGACGCTGGACCTGCCACAGCCCTGGCACCTCTGCGGACAAAGCACCGGCGGCGCCATCGTGGTCGATCATGTGCTCAACCAAGGGGCGAGCAGCCCGGCCCAGGGCCAGGTCATCCTGTTGTCGCCCCTGGTGCGCCCTCGGGCCTGGGGCTGGTCACGGCTGAGTTATTACCTGCTCAAGCCCTTCGTGACCGGCATCGCCCGGCGCTTCAGCGAAAACTCCACCGATCCGCAGTTCCTGCCGTTCCTGCAAGCCGATCCGCTGCAACCGCTACGCCTGCCTACCGCCTGGGTGGGCGCACTGGGGCGCTGGATCAAGCGTATCGAAGCCGCTCCGAGCAGCCCGCGCCAGCCGCTGATCGTGCAGGGGCAGGCGGACATGACGGTGGATTGGAAACACAATCTGCAAGTGCTGCGCGGCAAATTCGACCGGCCCCAAGTGTTGATGCTGCCCGAGGGCCGGCATCACCTGGCCAATGAAGTGCTGGCGATGCGGCAGGAGATGTTTGGGTTCCTGACCAAGCGGATGAGCCGGGTCCGGCGGTGACTTCAAGGGCCCTATCGCGAGCAGGCTCGCTCCCACAATGAATCTCGGCGGGTCACAAAATCCGTGTACACAGCCGATCCCCTGTGGGAGCGAGCCTGCTCGCGATGGCGGAATTTCAGGCGCTGCAGTGTCTACTGCCCGAGGTTCTGCCCCACCGCCAACCCCGCTCGGATCGCCGCCAGGGCCGCCTGGTAATAGGCTTGGCCCTCGGCCGATTCGGCAAACGTGGAAAACTCCTCCAGCTCGGTATCGGTCAGGTCACGGTAGACGTACAGCAGGGTGTTGTTCAGGTCGGCGCCGATCTGATCCATCAACCGCTGGCGCTGGCCGTTCAGCATGCCCTGGGCCTGGCCACCGCCCAGCAGGCCGGGGATCATCGAGCTGAGGCTGTCGGCCGCCACGCCAGCGATGGCCAGGCTGACTTCGGCGCCAGCCTCGCGGGCGGGCAGGGCCTGGGCCAGGTGGCCGATGATCAGCAGGCGGTTATCGCTGGCCTGCATCTTGGGCAGGCCCTTGGCGTTCTTTGCCAATTGGTCGCGACGGGTCGCCAACAGCTCGGCGGCCACGACCTTGCGTCCCAGCGGCGACTGGAAGAACGTCAGGGCCGGGTTCGGATCACGAAGATTCCTGCGCATCTGCGCCTCGGCCCGCTGGTCCATGGCCTGGGGGGCGAAACGCTGATTGCTGTTGTTCACCAGGGCCTGGAACACCGCCGGCGGCAGGCTGTTCTGGTAACGCTGCTGCGCGGCGCTCAAGGCATCGTTGAAATGCGCCCGCTGTTCCGGCCAGCCGGCGACCTTGTACAACTGGTCGTAGCTGTCTGCCCAGGCGGGCAAAACGCAGAACATCAACAGTGAGAAAAGCAAACGGCGCATAGGGACTCCTGTCAGCAGCCGACTATTCTCCGTGGGGTGTGGGGACTTGTCGAGAATTCGTATCAAGTTCGTACTGCGGTGCCACCTGGCGCCGCAAACCCGCTGCGTGGCGCTGTCGGTTTTGCAGGTACAGGCATACTATGCGCGCCATGCAAATACCTTCTGATCACCCGTTGCTGTTACGTATCGTCGACGACCTGGCCGAGCGCGGCTGGTCGCAGCAGAACATCTTCCTGCCGGATGCGCTGACCCGTGCCCTGGCGGCCGAGTGTCGCCAGCGTGCCGCCGAAGGCGAACTGGCCCCGGCTGCGGTCGGGCGCGGCTTGTCTTCGGAGATCCGCGAAGGCATAAGGGGTGATCGCATCCAGTGGATCGAACCCGGCCAGGCCGAGGCCTGCGACCGTTACCTGAAGCTGATGGACAGCCTGCGCGAGGCGCTGAACCGTGGTCTCTTCCTGGGCCTTGAGGATTTCGAAAGCCACTTCGCCCTGTACCCGCCCGGCGCGTTCTACCTCAAGCACGTCGATCGCTTTCGCGATGATGACCGGCGTATGGTGTCCGCGGTGCTCTACCTCAATGACGCCTGGTTGCCGGAGCATGGCGGCCAGTTGCGCATGTACCTGGATGAAGGGAGGGAGCAGGACGTGGTGCCCACTGGCGGCTGCCTGGTGGTATTCCTGTCGGGGAACATCCCCCATGAAGTCCTGCCGGCCACCCGGGATCGCTTGTCCTTGACCGGCTGGTTCCGACGTCGTGGCAACGAGTTGTTCTGAGCATGGAAAAGATCCTGGTCAGTCGTTGCCTGCTCGGACACCGCGTGCGTTACGACGCAGGTGCGAGCGGGCCGTTCGAACAACTTCAGTCGTGGGTCGATGAGGGCCGTGTCGTGCCGCTGTGCCCGGAAGTCGCGGGGGGCTTGCCCACGCCTCGGGCGGCGGCGGAAATTCCCGGCGGGCAGGGCGCACAGGTGCTCGATGGCCAGGCGGCGGTGATGACCATCGAGGGTGAGGACGTGAGTGCGCAGTTCCTGTCGGGTGCGTACCAGGCCCTGGAGCTGGTGCGTGAACACGGTATCCGGATCGCCGTGCTCAAGGCCAACAGCCCCTCCTGCGGCAATCTGCTGACTTATGATGGGACGTTCGGCGGCGTGAAGGTCCCTGGTGAAGGCGTGACGGCGGCGTTGCTCAAGCGTCACGGGGTGCGGGTGTTCAGCGAGTTGGAATTGGCTGAGGCCGCGGCGGCGCTCGAAATCTTGCTCGATGGCAGAATCCCTACCTGACACAACCGCTTTTTGTGGCGAGGGGATTTAGCGAACCGTCGCACCGCCCCGCTGGGGTGCGCAGCGCCCCTAAAAACAGGCGCCACGGTGCGTCAGGTAGACCGCGTCAATCCTTTTGGGGGCGCTTCGCACCCCAGCGGGGATAAATCCCCTCGCCACAGGGACCGGATCGCCTATAACTGCGCGGCAAGCTGCTCGATCTGCTCCTGCCGCTCGGCCTGGCTCAACCTTGGATGGGCATTGAGCGATGACCACTGCGGATACGCCCGAGCCTTGTTCAAGGCTTCGGGCAGTTTGCCTTCGCGCCAGCTCTTGTCCTGGGACGTGTCGATCCTGATGCTGTCCAGCGCCGCATGGCCGCGTTGGCTCAGCGCTTGCAGCAGTTGCCGTTGGCGCAGGGCCAGCAGGCGCAGCACGCTGTCGTCCACAGTCAGTTCCCGCTGCCCCTTCAGCTTGCCTATCAATCGGTTGCCATAGCCGCGGGCGGTTTGCAGGGCGCCGCCGGCAATGGCGCCGGCCAGGGCGGCAGCGCCGAGGGTCAGGCCACCCACCAGCAAATCCACACCGGCACCGGCGGCAGCACCGGCGGCGATTCCGCCGCCGACCCGTACGCCCAGTTGCTTGAGGGTGGCCGGGTTGAACAAGTCATCGCCCCAGCGTCCATCGAGCAGCGGTAGGTCACTGGCCGCGGCGTCCTGGGGACGGAAGGCGTAGAGCTTGAGCAGGGCCTCGACGCAGCGCTGTTCCCGTTGGCGCACCGCATGACGCAGCTCGCTGATGGCCTGGCGCTCCAGCTCGGTGTCGCTGGTCACGCTGCGTCGGCAGGCGGCGCAATCGATCAGCAACTCGGCGATCAAGCGCGCCGCGCTCTGCTGGCGAGCCAGACGTTGGGCTTGCTGGTCGGCGATCAACCGTTCCAGCTGGCCGCGAGCGTTTTCCAACAACAGCGCAAGGCTTTCATACAGGCGCCGCTCGCCATCTTCGGGCGGGGCCACGCTGTCGAAACGCACGAGGGCGTGCAGCCCCAGCCGGGCCAGGGCCTCGCGCCAATCGGGTTCGCGGTGGTGGGTACTGCTGACGAAATTCAGCACCGGCAGCAGCGGTTTTCCGCAGCTGGCGAGGACTTCCAGTTCATCGCGGTATTTCGCCAGCACCGGCTCCCGGGCATCGATCACATAGAGCCCGGCATCGCTGGCCAGCAGTTGCCGCAGCACCTTGGCTTCCTGCTCGAAACGTTGTCGCGCCTCGCTGCCCTCCAGGAAACGGGCCAGACGCGCCGGGCCGTCGAGGCGTTCACCGGGACGTTCCAGGCGCTCAAGGTAATCGAGCAAGGCAATGGCGTCCTCCAGGCCCGGCGTGTCGTACAGCTCCAGCAGTGCTTCGCCGTCCACCGACAGGCGCGCCCCCTCGACGTGCCGGGTGGTGCTCGGGCGATGGGACACTTCGCCAAAGCCGACATCCCGGGTCAGGGTGCGCAGCAGTGAGGTCTTGCCGACGTTGGTGTGGCCGACCACGGCCAGCTTCAGCGGTTTCATGGGCTCAGTCATGGCCGGTCTCCAGCCAGTTCAAGGGCGCACAGTCGGCGAAGGGCAACTGCAACTGTTGCAATGCGTTGTGCCAGTCGCCCAGGCGCTCGGCGTCCAGGGCCTCGCCGGGGGGCGCCTGCAACAGCCAGACACGGGTCGCACTGGCGCTGCGGGCCAGTTCGGCGATCAACGCCAGGCTGCCGCGGTCGGGAGAGCGCCGTGGGTCGCAGGCAATCGCCAGGCGCGCCGGAGGAAAACGCGACAGCTGTTCGAGGAGTTTGTGACGTGACTCGCGGCTGTCGAGGACGCCGGCGTTTTTCACTGAATCCGGCAGCTTCGGCGGCCAGGGCCGCTCGTCCAGTTCAATCGCCACCAGCAGCGCCCCTGCGCTGTCCATCGTGCCGACAGAGCGCTCAATCTGATGCAATTGTCCGGGCGCGGCGTCGTTGATCCCCAGCCGTTCACTGCTGGGCATCAAGTGTTCGCGCAATTGTGCGTAGCCCGGCAGGTTCAAATCCAGGCGCAGGGAGACGCGGCCGCGGCGCCAACGCCACAGGCACAGCAGTGCCAGGCCCAGGCGCGGCAGCACGCCATACACCAGCACCACGCCCACCAGCCACGCAGCCCAGGCCTGACGGGCGCTTTCGATGTTCAGGGCGCCATCACCGCTGGCGCGGATCATCTCGACGGTCGGGACACTGAAACCCAACAGCGCCGGCAAGGCACCAAGGGTGCGGGTCAGGGTGACGAAGGTTTCGCCACCGAGAATGGTGGTTTCCCAGACAAAACCATAGCGTCGGGTCGCCATCAGCAGCAATACGATGGCCAGCGCACTGAGCATCGCCAGCAGCCACAGGCCGTTGACCAGCATGCCGAGGGCCCAGCGATTGAGCTTGTGTCGTTGCAGCAAGAGCAGCAAGGCCGGCGCCAGTTGGGCAGCCTTGGCATCGCGGGCGAGTTTTTCGCTGAGCCACAGCCACAGGCGTCCCAGGGCCGCGCCTTGGTCCCCGGCGAACATCAGGCCCAGGGCCCAGCCGATGAGCAGGATCAGGTTCAGCCCCAACAGGCTGCCAAGGGCCCAGAATACGTTGACGGGGGTTCGACCGTCGCCAAGCGCGGCAAACCCCAGGCCGGCGCCGCTGATGATGGCGAAGACTGCCAAGACGATCAGCGCCAGGCGTGCCCCTTGTAGCCAGTGGCGCAGGGCTTTGGTGAGACCGTCGCGCTCGGCCAACCGGTGGGCACGATGGTGAATGCGGGTCGAGAGATCGCCGCCTGCCGCGCGGGCCTGGCGATTGGCTTCCTGGTCTTGGAGCGGACCTGCGTGTTCTTCACGCAGGCGTACCGTCTCGGTCAGCCAGAGGGTCTGCAGTTCAGTCAGGGGAGCAGTCACAGGCGCTTCCGTCGCAAATGAGGGTTGAGGATAACCGCTGGAGCGCCTGTCGGGGTACGTTGAGCCTCTGCTATCCTCGGCACCATGAAAAAAACTCTCCCCTTAAGCCTGATCGCAGCCCTCGGTGAAAACCGTGTGATCGGCATCGACAACAGCATGCCCTGGCACTTGCCGGGGGATTTCAAATATTTCAAGGCCACCACCCTGGGCAAGCCGATCATCATGGGTCGCAAAACCTGGGACTCCCTCGGCCGACCGCTGCCGGGGCGCTTGAACATCGTGGTCAGTCGTCAGCCGGGCCTGACGCTCGAAGGCGCGGAAGTCTTCCCCTCGCTGGAGGCAGCGGTGGAGCGGGCCGAGGCGTGGGCGCTGGCGCAAGGCGTCGATGAGCTGATGTTGATCGGCGGTGCCCAGTTGTATGCCCAGGCCTTGGAGCAAGCGGATCGGCTGTACCTGACCCGCGTGGCGTTAAGCCCGGAAGGGGATGCGTGGTTTCCGGAGTTTGATTCGAGCCGGTGGGAACTGGTTTCGAACCTGCCGAACCCGGCAGAGGGGGATAAGCCGGCGTACAGTTTTGAGGTGTGGGAGAAGCTTTAAAGTTCAGGCTCCAAGCAAAGTGCCGAGCTGGTTGTGGGAGCAAGGCTTGCCCGCGAGTCAGGCGATGCGGTCTATTGGTCAAACCGCATAACCGTCATCGCGAGCAAGCTTTGCTCCCACAGGTATCAGGTATCAGGTATCAGGCATCAGGCATCAAGCGTGTACCAACTCCCCATGTTCATCGGCATCCAGCAGCGCCTTGTCGGTCTGCTGCATCACCTGGCTGGTAATCGCCCCTGCGGTGATTGAGCCGCTGACGTTCAATGCCGTACGGCCCATGTCGATCAGAGGCTCGACGGAAATCAGCAACGCCACCAGCGAAACCGGTAAGCCCATGGCCGGCAACACGATCAACGCGGCGAACGTCGCACCACCACCGACGCCGGCCACACCGGCCGAGCTCAAGGTCACGACGGCAACCAGGGTTGCGATCCACACCGGATCCAACGGGTTGATGCCCACCGTTGGCGCAACCATCACAGCGAGCATGGCGGGGTAGAGGCCGGCGCAACCGTTCTGGCCGATGGTGGCACCGAATGATGCGCTGAAGCTGGCAATGGCTCGAGGAATGCCAAGGCGACGGGTCTGGGCTTCGATGCTCAGGGGGATGGTCGCGGCGCTGGAGCGGCTGGTGAAGGCAAAGGTCAGCACCGGCCAGATCTTGCGGAAGAAGCGCAGGGGGTTGATCCCGGCGGCGGACACCAGCAGGCCATGGACCACGAACATCAGGCCCAGGCCCAGGTAGGATACCACCACGAAACTGCCCAACTTGATGATGTCCTGCAGGTTGGAGCCGGCCACCACCTTGGTCATCAACGCCAGCACACCATACGGAGTCAGCTTCATCACCAGACGCACCAGGCGCGTGACCCAGCTTTGCAGGGTGTCGATGGCATTGATCACTTTCTGACCTTTCTCGACATCATCCTTGAGCAGTTGCAGTGCCGCGATACCCAGGAATGCCGCGAAGATCACCACGCTGATGATCGAGGTTGGCTTGGCCCGGGTCAGGTCGGCGAAGGGATTCTGCGGAATGAACGAGAGCAGCAATTGCGGGACGTTCAAGTCGGCGACCTTGCCGGCGTAATCGCTCTGGATCACTTGCAGTCGTGCCAATTCCTGGGTGCCAGCCACAAGGCCTTCGGCAGTGAGACCGAACAGGTTGGTCAGACCGATACCGATCAGGGCCGCGATGGCGGTGGTGAACAGCAGGGTGCCGATGGTCAGGAAGCTGATCTTGCCCAGGGACGAGGCGTTATGCAGCCGGGCCACGGCGCTGAGAATCGAGGCGAAGACCAGCGGGATCACGATCATTTGCAGCAACTGTACGTAACCGTTGCCCACCAGGTCGAACCAGCCGATGGAGGCTTTGAGCACCGGGCTGCCAGCGCCATGGACCGTGTGCAGGGCTATCCCGAACCCCACCCCGAGCACCAGCGCCAGCAGCACCTTTTTCGCCAGGCTCCAGTTGCGGTGACGGGTTTGCGCCAGGCCGAACAGCAAGGCGAGGAACACCAGCAGATTGAGGAACAGCGGCAGATTCATCAAAAAGAGCTCCGTTAAGACTTGCCAGTCGCCTGAAGCTGCGACTGCGAGCAGGGAAGCCTAACAGCCTGAAAACTAATGAATTAATATTAAAAAAGCATGTTGAATGTCGTTTATGGAATAAGGACGTGGCGTTTGCAGACACGTTGCTGACGTTATCGAGACGCAAGCGGTCGTGGACAGGCGAGGACTGTCACAAGCATTTGTTAGCGTCGGGTTCTTTGAACCTGGGAGAAATGCCGATGAAGCTCGTACCTCGTTTTCTCGCTGTTGCCTTGAGCCTTGGTCTCGCCGGCCAGGCACTTGCCACCGAACTCAAGCACTGGCCTGCGGAACAGGCCAAGGCGCTGGAGGCGATGATCGCGGCCAACGCCAACAAGGGTAACTTTGCGGTGTTCGACATGGACAACACCAGTTACCGCTATGACCTGGAAGAGTCGTTGCTGCCGTTCATGGAGAACAAGGGCCTCATCACCCGGGAAAGCCTGGATCCTTCCCTGAAGCTGATTCCGTTCAAGGACACCGCTGATCACAAGGAAAGCCTGTTCAGTTACTACTACCGCCTCTGCGAAGTGGACGACATGGTCTGCTACCCATGGGTAGCCCAGGTGTTCTCCGGCTTCACTCTCAAGGAACTCAAGGGCTACGTCGACGAGCTGATGGCGTCCGGCAAGCCTGTACCGACCACGTATTACGACGGCGACAAGGTGGTCAACTACAACGTCAACCCACCGAAAGTCTTCACTGGCCAGGCCGAGCTGTACAACAAACTGATGGAAAACGGCATCGAGGTCTATGTCATGACCGCGGCGTCGGAAGAGCTGGTGCGCATGGTCGCCGCCGATCCGAAATACGGCTACAACCTCAAGCCGCAGAACGTCATCGGCGTGACCACGCTGCTCAAGGATCGCAAGACCGGCGAGCTGACCACCGCTCGCAAGCAGATCACCGCCGGCAAGTATGACGAGAAGGCCAACTTGGACCTGGAATACACACCTTACCTGTGGACCCCGGCGACCTGGATGGCCGGCAAGCATGCGGCGATCCTGACGTACATCGATGAGTGGAAGAAACCGGTCCTGGTGGGTGGCGATACGCCGAGCAGCGACGGCTACATGCTGTTCCACGATGTGGATGTGGCCAAGGGCGGCATCCACCTGTGGGTCAACCGCAAGGACAAGTACATGACCCAGATCAACGGCATGATGGCCAAGCACGCTGCCGCCCAGGCCAAGGAAGGGCTGACGGTTACGGCGGACAAGAACTGGGTGATCGTGAAGCCTGAGGACATTCAGTAAGCCCAGTAACCCTTGTGGGAGCGAGCCTGCTCGCGATAACGGTGTGTCAGGCACATCGATGCAGCTGATCCACCGCCATCGCGAGCAGGCTCGCTCCCACAGTTGATCACCATTTGCCACAGGCAATAAAAAAGCCCCGCACTTGCGGGGCTTTTTTTATTGCGGCGCTAAACGCTTACAGCCCGTCCAGCATCGCCTTGTTGCGCACCGCGCCCTTGTCGGCGCTGGTGGCGAGCAGGGCATAGGCCTTGAGTGCGGTGGTCACTTTACGTGGACGCACTTCCACCGGCTTCCAACCTTTCTTGTCCTGTTCGACGCGACGCGCGGCCAGTTCTTCGTCGCTGATCAACAGGTTGATCGAGCGGTTCGGAATATCGATCAGCACTTTGTCGCCGTCACGCACCAGGCCGATGGCGCCGCCAGCGGCCGCTTCAGGCGAAGCGTGGCCGATGGACAGGCCCGAGGTGCCGCCGGAGAAACGGCCGTCAGTCAGCAGGGCGCAGGCTTTGCCCAGGCCCTTGGACTTGAGGTAGGAGGTGGGGTAGAGCATTTCCTGCATGCCCGGACCACCTTTCGGACCTTCGTAACGGATGATCACGATATCGCCGGCCTTCACTTCATCGGCAAGGATCCCGCGCACGGCGCTGTCCTGGCTTTCGAAGATCTTGGCGTTGCCTTCGAACACGTGGATCGACTCGTCGACACCCGCGGTTTTCACCACGCAGCCGTCCAGGGCGATGTTGCCGTAGAGCACGGCCAGGCCGCCCTCCTTGGAATAGGCGTGTTCAACGCTGCGGATGCAGCCATTTTCACGGTCGTCGTCCAGGGTTTCCCAGCGAGTCGACTGGCTGAACGCGGTTTGCGTCGGAATGCCCGCCGGGCCGGCTTTGAAGAAGTGATGCACGGCTTCGTCGGTGGTCTGGGTGATGTCCCACTTGGCGATGGCATCGGCCATGGTCCTGCTGTGCACGGTCGGCAGGTCGGTGTGCAGCAGGCCGCCACGGGCCAGGGAACCGAGGATGCTGATGATCCCGCCGGCACGGTGCACATCTTCCATGTGGTACTTCTGGATATTCGGCGCAACCTTGCACAGTTGTGGCACGTTCCGGGACAGGCGGTCGATGTCGCGCAGGTCGAAATCGATCTCGGCTTCCTGGGCGGCGGCCAGCAGGTGCAGGATGGTATTGGTGGAACCGCCCATGGCGATGTCCAGGGTCATGGCATTTTCGAACGCCTTGAAGTTGGCGATGTTGCGCGGCAACACCGACTCGTCGTTCTCGCCGTAGTAGCGCTTGCACAGCTCGACGATGGTCCGCCCGGCTTGCAGGAACAGTTGTTCGCGATCGCTGTGGGTGGCCAGGGTCGAACCGTTGCCCGGCAGGGCCAGGCCCAGGGCTTCGGTCAGGCAGTTCATCGAGTTGGCGGTAAACATGCCGGAGCACGAGCCGCAGGTCGGGCAAGCACTGCGCTCGTATTCGGCGACCTTCTCGTCAGAGGCGCTGGAGTCGGCAGCGATGACCATGGCATCCACCAGGTCCAGGCCGTGGCTGGCGAGCTTGGTCTTGCCGGCTTCCATCGGGCCGCCGGATACGAAGATCACCGGGATGTTGAGGCGCAGGGCCGCCATGAGCATGCCGGGGGTGATCTTGTCGCAGTTGGAGATGCACACGATAGCGTCGGCGCAGTGGGCGTTGACCATGTATTCGACGGAGTCGGCGATGATCTCCCGGCTCGGCAGCGAATAAAGCATGCCGTCGTGGCCCATGGCGATGCCGTCATCCACGGCAATGGTGTTGAATTCCTTGGCAACACCGCCTGCGCGTTCGATCTCGCGGGCAACCAGTTGGCCCAGGTCCTTGAGGTGGACGTGACCGGGTACGAACTGGGTGAAGGAGTTGGCAACGGCGATGATCGGCTTCTTGAAGTCGTCATCCTTCATCCCCGTGGCGCGCCACAATGCGCGGGCGCCGGCCATGTTGCGGCCGTGGGTGGATGTTTTCGAGCGGTAATCAGGCATGGAACACTCCGGGCGGCTAATCAGATATCAAGGGGAAAGTGAGCTTCTATTGACGTCTGGAGCACTCGGGGTTGGCCGTGTGTCCGGAAGTGGCCGATGACTGTGCAGGATCGCTGCGCGCCTCAGCATGAGCTCATAAACCCGCCGGGGGATGAATGGCGATGAATGTCGCGATTCTACACCGCTGGCGCCAGGATGAAATGACGCAAAGCGCTGATCGGACGCCAATGTCGCGCTCGGAATGACGACTGGCGGCGCTCAACCGGTCAACAACCCCCGGTGACGATGCCGGATCAGGCCATTGAGAGCCAATCCCAGGAGGCTGAGCAGCACCAGGCATAACGCCAGGGTGGTTTGCAGGGCAAGCGGAGTGAGGCTGATCGCGGCACTGGTCAGCCCGCCGACGATGAAGATGAGCACGCTGCCGGCCGAAGCGGACGTACCGGCTTGCTCAGGAAACAGGTTCATGGCCCGGGTGTGGGCCGCCGCACGGGCAATGGTGGTTCCGGCGGTACAGACGATCATGGGCAGCAATACGGTGGTGACCGACAACCCGAGTTGGCTGGAAAGCCCGAACATCAAGACGCCCGCCAGCAGGATCAGGCTCAGGCCGGTGATGATCTGCGTCTGTGGGTCGATCCGGTTGCTCAGCACCGTCGCCAGCGCGCCGCCGCCGATGTAGGCCAGTCCGTAGCCCAGCAGCGCCAGGGAAAATGTCTCGGGCGAGAGCTGTAGCTGGTCGATGAACACCAGCGGCGAAATGACGATGAATGAAAAGTGACAGGAAAAAGCCAACGCCGAGGTCAGCCAGTAAGCCATGAAGCGGAAATCGCCGCATACCGTTCGATAGGCACCGATGAAATCCAGGGGCCTGGCATGGCTACTCACCGCGGTACGGCTCAGTAAACGCCAGGCGCCCACGAATACACCTGCTGCCAGGGCAACAAACACCACGAAGCTGCCGCGCCACCCCATCCAGTGCTGCAACCCGGTACCGGCCAGGGGAGAAACGGAGATGAAAATACCGCCGCAAGTGACCAGGAAGATCCGCAGCCGTTGCTGCTCCAGGCCGCTGAACAGGTCCTGGATCAGTGCCTGGGACAGTACGAAACAACCGCATCCCAGCGCCTGCACGACACGGAAGAACAGGAAGGCCCCGTAGTCGTCGGTGAGTACGCAGCCCGTGGCGCCGATGGCTGAAACGGTGATCCCGATCAACAGCAGGCTCTTTCGCCCCATGGTGTCGGAGAGCGGGCCGACCAGCAGTTGCGAAAGGGCGATACCTATCGCGAACAGGCTGACCGACAGGGCGATGTCGGATGAGGGACGCCCGAAATGTTCGGACAAAGCCGGGAACGAGGGCAACACAACGTCGATCGGGAACACGCCGAGCAAGGTCATCGTCAGCAATAAGCCGACGGCGGCGGGTTTACGGGGGGCTGGAAGTTCTTTGCGCTCAACCATCGATAAACCCTGCCTGGGCGAAAAGCCGCCGGTGGTGTTCGTTGTCGAAGAACCCTGCCTTGCGCATGGCCGCGAAGGTCGACACCGCTCCCGAGCGTACTCGTCGGCCATGGGCGTCCGGCAGCAGGACATCGGCAACGATCTGGAGGGCCGACCGCTCGTTGAAACCGACACTGGCGAGGCTGCGCTTCAGCCAGGGCAGGTCCGGTTCGAAATAGAGGCCGATGATCTGCAGCAGCATGCTCGCGGCCAGGTCGCGTTGCGTGGGATCCAGGGCGGACCACAGGTACTGGAACACTTCGCTGAAGTAGCGGCTGTGGCGTGCCTCGTCCTCGAGATGGCTCCTGAGCATCTGGTATACGGTGCAGACCAGGGTGTCGCGAGTAATGGCCAGTAATTCCTTGGCGATGATCGTCTCGGAGACGAACCCCAGCAGAAACCACGCCAGAGGCCGATCCCCGGGGGTGACGGCATCGATCAGGCCCAGCAGGCGCTGGATACGCCTGGGGGATGGTCGGTCGCTGATGCCGTAGAGGGCTGCGACCTGTTCGGCCACGTCATTGGAAAAAAGTGCGTGGTAGCCCTCATCGGTATAGAGCTGCAGGGCGGCGGTTTTCATCGGCTGGGGAATCGGCAAGGCCAACTCGCCATGGACGATGGTTTCCACGGCGCGATTGACGACCCGGTGTTCAAGCAGTGTGGTGTAGTCGAGAAAATGCACCAGGTGGTTGGCCGCAAGACGCTGGGCAATGGAGCGGCCCGCCTCCTGGATCAACGGATGTTCGGTATAAGGAATGAAGGCTGACGGAAACCAGTCTCGACTACGGAGCTGCTGTTCCAGGTTCTCCGGCAGACGATAGTCGCCTTTACCCGTGCGCACGGCGGCCTTGTGATTCCAATCGCCCAATGTGTAATGAGGCGCCCGGCTGGAGACTGAGCCGGTCATGACACGATCTCCTGCCGGTCGATCAACGCCATCAATTCCTTGCAGTGCACCTGCCCGTCGCCATGGCCGCAGCCGACAAAAAACAACGGTTGCTCGCAAGTGCCTTCAAGGTCGAGCAGGTGTTCGACTTCACGGTCGGCCAATGCGCCGGTCAGCCAGGTATCCAGGCCCAACGCAGTCGCAACCATCAGGAAGGTCTGGGACACATGACCGGTTTCGACGAAAGCCATCCGGTAGGCGCGAGAGTGCGGGTATTTCCACCAGAGCTTGTCGAAGCGTGACGTGAGGAACAGCCCGAACGGCAGGGGATTGATGAAGTGCTGACTGCACAACAGATTCCCCAGGGGCTCATCGGGCAGGGGGCGGATCGGGCTCAAGGCATGTGCGTCCGGATGATAGGCGTAGATGCCGGGTGCCAGGCCCGTCACGTTGCGCACATACAGGTAACCTTCGCAGGCATTCAGGCCGCCCCCCGAAGGGCTGCTGCGTCTTGCCCCCAGCGCATCGGGACAGGTGGCCTCCTGGCCGCCCCGGCGTTCGCTCAGGTAGCCCAGGCTCAGGTACAGGAGCGTGCCGACCTGTTCGATCGAGATGGCTCGTTCGTCGAATGAGCGGGAAGTGCTTCGACCGACCAGAGTCTGGGACAGTGAAACGTCCGGCATGTCGATCAACGCACAGGGAGCCAGGACGATCCGTTCGGCGGAATACGTTCTTGTCCGGGCGGGAGGTGCCGGTGACGACAGCACTTCATTGCAATGTTGCAGGTACTCGGTCGCCCATTCATTCACATTCCTGGGAACCTGTGCACAAGGAATATTCTTTGTACCGATGTGGAATATCCTGGACAACTCATCCCAGCGCCACTCAATGGATCTTCTTGGTGTTTCGATAAGTATGTCCGCCTTCAGGAAGTCGGCGTCGATAAAGTTGTTGATGTCGAATTGCAGCGGGTTGGCGATAAGTTGCGCCAGTCGTGTCGAATAATGCTGGTCGAGTTCGAACTGGGTATGGCGCTCGTAGTTCCATACAATTTGGTGCGGCGGGCGCGCAAGAATGAAAAGGCACGGATTTATATGCATGCAAATGGTTTCCGCTGGGGCAAAACGTTCAGATGAGGCTGAGGTGCCGGCACTCCTCAGCCCATCGTTTACTTCAAGCGTTTACTGGCTTAGCGGCACTTTGGAACAATCAGGCCTGCCAGGTTTGCGATTTTTTCAGCTTCCAGATTGATTGCTTTCATGATGCAGCTCCTTTGCGTTGAATAAGTGTTGTGTTTTTAATAGTTGTCACTTGCGCAGTGACAGTTCAATCATAGTTTTTAATGAGTGCTTGGCAAGAGGAGATTGAGTAGGAAGGCTCCAGTAATAATGTGAGAGTCTTCTTACAAATAATGCAGGCGGTGCTATTAACTTCAATGAGCGGTAACTTTTCGTACATAAAAAACAATCGCAGCCGAAGCTGCGATTGGGGTGTTGGCTGGCTACCGATGCGCAGGACGCAGAGGGGCGGGGGCCATCCTTTAGCTGTTAGGCAACAGCCGGCAGGTGATGCTCTTGATGTAGCGGGTTTCGGGGATGGCCGGGTGAACCGGATGGTCCGGGCCCTGGCCGCCGCGTTCAAGCAATTGAATATTGCGGTCCAGGTGACGGGCACTGGTCAGCAGGATGTTCTGCAGGTCGTCTTCAGGCAAGTGCATCGAGCACGAAGCGCTGACCAGGATGCCGTCCTTGGTGAGCAGGCGCATGGCTTGTTCATTGAGACGACGATAAGCGCCTTCACCATTCTTGAGGTCTTTCTTGCGCTTGATGAAGGCAGGTGGGTCGGCCACGATCACGTCGAAACGCTCTTCGCTGGCCTTGAGTTCCTTCAGGGCCTCGAACACGTCGCCTTCGATGCAGGTCAGTTTTTCGGCAAAGCCGTTCAGCGCTGCGTTGCGTTCGACACCATCGAGGGCGAAGGCCGAGGCGTCGACGCAGAAGACTTCGCTGGCGCCGAATGCCGCGGCTTGTACGCCCCAGCCGCCGATGTAGCTGAACAGGTCCAGTACGCGCTTGCCCTTGGCGTAGGGGGCCAGGCGTGCGCGGTTCATGCGGTGATCGTAGAACCAGCCGGTCTTCTGGCCTTCCATGACTGGCGCTTCGAATTTCACGCCGTTCTCTTCCAGGGCAACCCATTCCGGCACCAGGCCGAACACGGTGTCGACGTAACGTTCGAGGCCTTCGGCGTCGCGGGCCGCGGAATCGTTCTTGAACAGAATGCCGCTGGGCTTGAGCACCTGGGTCAGGGCTGCGATCACGTCATCCTTGTGGGCTTCCATGGTGGCGGAAGCGATCTGCACCACCAGGATGTCGCCGAAGCGGTCGACCACCAGGCCCGGCAACAGGTCGGAGTCGCCATAGACCAGGCGATAGAACGGCTTGTCGAACAGCCGCTCACGTAGGGACAACGCGACGTTGAGGCGATGGACCAACAGGGATTTGTCCAGCGGCAGCTTCGCGTCACGGGACAGCAGGCGGGCGCAGATCAGGTTGTTGGGGCTCATCGCGACGATGCCCAGCGGCTTGCCACCAGCGGCTTCGAGGATCGCCTGGTCGCCGGCCTTGAAACCATGCAGCGGCGTGGCGCCCACATCGATTTCGTTACTGTAGACCCACAGGTGGCCGGCGCGCAGGCGACGGTCGGCGTTGGCTTTGAGGCGCAGGCTGGGCAGGGACATGACGTCGCTCCGAAAAAAAGAGCGGGAGTATACCGTGTTGAGGTGGTCGGCGGGCCTGGAGGTCGATATGTGGCACCGGATCGTCGGCACAAAAAAACAGTTCAAGCTCAATGGAGTCGCTGCCGATTCAGGCCTGAGTCTCCATGAAAGTTTCGCCGATCTACCCAGGCGGTGTGTCGGACCCGTTTTTCAGGGTTAGAATCCCTGTCTGCCCCAGAGTGTGTGCCCATGTCCAAAGAGCTCTCCACCGAACAGATCCAACAGTCCCTGCAAGGCATCAGTGTGCCGCCCCAGCCGCAGATCATGGTGGATCTGCAGATGGAGCAGTACATGCCCGATCCGGACCTGGAGACCATCGCCAAGTTGATCTCCCAGGACCCGGGGCTTTCGGGGGCCTTGCTGAAAATCGTCAACTCGCCGTATTACGGCCTGCGCAACAAGATCACCTCGATCCAGCGCGCGGTGAACCTGCTGGGCAGCCGTTCGATCATCAACCTGATCAACGCGCAGTCGATCAAGGGTGAGTTGCACGACGATGCCATCGTCACCTTGAACCGCTTCTGGGATACGGCCCAGGACGTGGCCATGACTTGTCTGACCCTGGCCAAGCGGGTTGGCCTGGAGAATGGCGACGAAGCCTATGCCTTGGGGCTGTTCCACGATTGCGGCGTGCCGCTGATGCTCAAGCAGTTCCCCAACTACATGGGCGTGCTCGAGGAGGCCTATGCCAACGCGAGCGCCGAATGCCGGGTGGTGGACACGGAAAACCGCGTGTTCAATACCAACCACGCCGTCGTCGGTTACTACACCTCCAAATCCTGGCGCCTGCCGGATCACGTCAGCCAGGCCATCGCCAATCACCACAACGCCCTGGCGGTTTTCAGCGACGAGTCTTCACGCAACAACAGTCCGCTGAAGAACCTGTTGGCGATCCTGAAAATGTCCGAGAACATCTGTGCGTCTCACCGGGTGCTGGGCAATCAGGCCGAAGACCATGAGTGGGATTGCGTCGGTGCCCTGGTGCTCGATTACATCGGTTTGTCGGAATACGACTTCCAGACCCAGAAACAGGAAATCCGCGACCTGGCCTCTCGTTGAGTGCCCGGTTCGCCTGACTCGAGAGCCTCATGCCAGAACTGCCGGAAGTCGAAACCACCCGCCGCGGAATCGCGCCACACCTTGAGGGGCAGCGGGTCAGCCGTGTAATCGTGCGCGACCGTCGTCTGCGCTGGCCGATTCCGGAAGACCTCGATGTGCGGCTTTCGGGCCAGCGCATCGTGCAGGTGGAACGGCGAGCCAAGTACCTGCTGATCAATGCCGAGGTCGGCACCTTGATCAGCCACTTGGGCATGTCCGGCAACCTGCGGCTGGTGGAGGTGGGCATGCCTGCCGCCAGGCACGAGCATGTGGACATCGAGCTGGAGTCTGGCCTGGCCTTGCGCTACACCGACCCGCGACGCTTTGGCGCGATGCTCTGGAGCCTCGACCCGCTCAACCATGAATTGCTGGTTCGCCTCGGACCGGAGCCATTGACCGATCTGTTTGACGGTGAGCGCCTGTTCCAGTTCTCCCGTGGGCGCTCCATGGCGGTCAAACCGTTCATCATGGACAACGCGGTGGTGGTGGGCGTGGGCAATATCTATGCGACCGAAGCGCTGTTTGCTGCCGGCATCGACCCGCGTCGGCCGGCCGGAGGCATTTCCCGGGCCCGGTACCTGAAACTGGCCGTCGAGATCAAACGCATCCTTACCCATGCCATCGAGCGCGGCGGTACCACGCTGCGGGATTTCATTGGCGGCGATGGCCAGCCCGGGTATTTCCAGCAGGAACTGTTCGTGTACGGCCGGGGTGGGGAGTTGTGTAAGGTCTGCGGCACGGGCTTGCGGGAAATTCGCCTGGGACAGCGTGCGAGTGTCTGGTGTCCACGTTGCCAAAGCTGATTCGTCCTACGGTCTATAGTCAGTAGTCATACTGATCAGCCGAAGGATCGATCCCATGAGACTGCTTCGACCTGTTGTTCTAACGCTGCTGCTGACCCTGGGGCTGCCCGTCCTGGCGAACAGCGGCAGTGGCGATCCGCGCTACACCATCCAGAATCCGCCCGCCTTCGCCATGATCGGCGACTTGTTGATCGCCCGGCCGCTGCTGCTCGCCGCCACCGTGATCGGTGCGGGGGCATTCGTGGTGTCGTTGCCCTTTACCGCGCTGGGCGGTGGGGTCGGTGATGCCGGGAAGGCGCTGGTGGTGGACCCGGCGAAGGCCACCTTTGTGCGGTGCCTGGGGTGTGTTGGGGAGGGGTTTGAGCAGCAGGAATGAGTTGTGGTGGTGCTGATGGCCTCATCGCGAGCAGGCTCGCTCCCACAAGGGATTTGGACCAGGCACACATGGTATGAACACGGCAGATCCCCTATGGGAGCGAGCCTGCTCGCGATGAGGTCGGTGCTGGCGCTACAAAACCTTCTGGCTCAAGCCTTGCCAGTGATCTTGCGATATTTCGCCATCAACTGTTCTTCGGTTTCCGGATGGGCTTCGTCCAGCGGAATGCAATCCACCGGGCAGACCTGCTGGCACTGGGGCTCGTCGTAATGGCCGACGCACTGGGTGCACAGGTTCGGGTCGATGACGTAGATCTCTTCGCCTTGTGAAATGGCTTCATTCGGGCATTCGGGTTCGCAGACGTCGCAATTGATGCAGTCGTCGGTGATGATCAGGGACATGCAGGCTCCTGCCGAGGCGTTGGGCCCGGGCATCTGAAAACGAATATGCGCAATTGTGCCGCATTGGCGAGCGCAGTGCACGCGGGTGCGATGGACTGCGCTCGCTCTGCCGCGAAGTGGCTCGCAGCAAGCGGGATTATTTCTTGAAGCGCAGGGTCAGCGCATCGGCCACGGCCGGGTGGACGAACTTGGTGATGTCGCCGCCCAGGGCCGCAATCTCACGCACCAGGGTCGATGAGATGAACGAGTAGCGCTCCGACGGCGTCAGGAAAAGACTTTCGACGTCCGGGGCCAACTGGCGGTTCATGTTGGCCAGCTGGAACTCGTATTCGAAGTCCGAAACCGCTCGCAGACCGCGCAGGAACACATTGGCGTTCTGTTCCTTGGCAAAGTGCGCCAGCAGCGTGGAGAAGCCGACCACTTCTACGTTGGGCAGATGCTTGGTGACTTCACGGGCCAGCTCCACGCGTTGTTCCAACGGGAACAGCGGGTTTTTCTTCGGGCTGGCGGCAACGGCGATGATCACATGATCGAACAGGCGCGCGGCGCGTTCGACCAGATCGCCATGGCCCTTGGTAATAGGGTCGAAGGTACCTGGGTACAACACTCGGTTCATCGCGTCGTCCTGGCGGGAGTCCGTTGGGGAGTCGGATGGTATCGCAGCCTTCTCGGTCGGCCAAGTCGGCTGTGGGATAAGAAAGCACTATAGACGCTGCGAATGATCTGGATATTCATGAGTTTCTCAGACGTTCGGCCAGAAATGTCGCCAGTTTCGCGGTCAGCCCATACACCGACAATTGCGGGTTGGCACCGATGCTCGTGGGGAACAGCGAACCGTCGTGGATCGAAAGGTTGCTGAGTTGATGATGGCGGCCGAGGCTGTCGACGACGGCGGTTTGCGGCGTTTCGCCCATCGCGCAACCGCCCATCACATGGGCGCTGCCCAGGCGTGTGCGATACAAGGCCAGGTCCAGCCCGTCGATCAGGGTTCGCGCTTCGGCCAGGGTTTTCACGTAGCGGGCATCGCTGTGCAGCGGCATGACTGCCTTGGCACCGCCGGCGAACTGGATCTCGGCCATGCTGTGGAATGCGCGGCGCAAGCCGTCCCAGGCGTAGGGTGAAACAGGGTAGTCGAGCGCCGGGGTGCCATCGCTGCGTAACTCGACACTGCCGCCAGGGCTGTCCGGGTGAAAGCCGTCGCGCAGCAACGCCAGCATGGCATGGGTATGGGGCAGTTGCGCCATGTGAGCGGCGTTCTGTGTGCCGAAGCCGCCCAGCAGCGTGGCGGCGAGGGCTGGGTGCAAGGGTGGTACTTCGAGCTTGTAGGACATTTTGCCGGTAGCGCCGTCCTGCCATTGGAAGTGATCCGAATAGATCGACTGTGGCGCGCCGTAGAACGGGTTGATGACCTCTTCGAACTGCGCGGCCGACATGTTCACCAGATGCAGAAAGGTCCGTTTGCCCAGGCGTTCGTGCGGGTCTGGTGCATCGGAGCGCAGTAACAATGCCGGGCTGTTGATGCCGCCGCCGGCCAGTACGTAGTGGCGCGCCTTGACGGTAATGCGCCGTCCGGTGGGGGCCACACAGCGCTCGTCCATGGCCAGGCATTGCAGGTCGATGACCGCATCGTTCTTGAGGGTCAGGCGCTCGGCCCGCGCCAGGTAAAGCAGCGCGCCGCCCTTGTCGAGCAAGGTCGGGATGGTGGTGACCAGCATCGACTGCTTGGCGTTGGTCGGGCAGCCCATACCGCAATAGCCCAGGTTCCAGCAGCCGCGCACGTTGCGTGGGATGACGTGCCAGCTATAGCCCAATCGCTCACAGCCTTTGCGGATGACATCGTTGTTGGCATTCGGTGGAATCAGCCACGGTGCCACACCCAGGCGTTGTTCCATCTGTTCGAACCAGGGCGCCATTTCGGCAGGACTGTGCCCTTTGACGTTGTGCTCGGCCGCCCAGTGACCCAGGGTCTGGTCCGGTGTGCGGAAGCTCGAGGTCCAGTTGATCAAGGTCGTGCCACCCACGGCCCGGCCCTGGAGGATGGTGATGGCGCCATCCTTGCTCATGCGCCCCAGGCCTTCCTGATACAGGCTGGTGTAGGCCTGGTCCTCGAGCAGCTTGAAGTCGCTGCTGGTCTTGAGCGGGCCTTCCTCGATCAGCAAGACGTTGTAGCCGGCAGTGCTGAGGATCTCTGCCGTGGTACCGCCACCCGCGCCGCTGCCGATGATTGCCACATCAGCCTCCAGGGTCAGGTCCTGGGTCAATCGCGCAGCGTTGTAGGTGGTCCAGCCGCGGGCAAGACCCTCGCGGAAGGGATCGGGTACGGGCATGTTCAGGCTCTCTTGTTGTTATGGATGTGCAATGGACCTCCTGTGGGAGCGAGCCTGCTCGCGAAAGCGGTGGACCAGCAACATTGAGGTTGGCTGACACTCCGCCTTCGCCAGCAAGCTCGCTCCCACAGGGATTTCGGCTGGGCTTCAAATGTTGGGCGGCCCTGGATACCCGCAATGTGTCCAAGCTTCGGCCCGGCTGTACCACGCCATCATCACCATTTGCAGCAATGAGCTGTGGCCCTGGCGCAACAGGTTCAGCGAGCTGTTTTCCCAGCGATCGAGAAACTGGCGGATGTCATCGGCGCTGGCGTTTTCCCACGAGCCCCAGACGCCGGTCAGCGGCCCGCGGGTAATACCCAGGGCAAGGACGTCGAACAGTTGGCGAGTGAGCTTGAGCATGGGTGGGGAAAGGTGCGCCAGGCCGGTATCCAGGCTTACAAGGGTGGCGTCAGCAGCCGCGGTGCGCTGTTCAACGGTCACGGCGCCCTCCAGCATCACGGGAATGAGCGCGCGTAAAAACGGCAGGTCGCTGTCTCGCAGGACGGCAAGGCCCTTGGCCGCTTGGCTTGGCGAACAGCCGCTCAGGCTGGCCCCCAGCCCAACGGTGCTCAGGAATGCGCTGGCGCCGAGGCTGAATTTCAGCAGTCCGCGCCGTGACAGCACGGGTGTATTGGTCAGGCTTGGGGTCATTATTGTTATTTCCCGCGCAGGCACCGGTTAACGGACAAACAGCTTCTGAATCAACTTCTGGAGCGGTTTGCCATAGGGCGGATAAATCAGTCTGGCGGCATTGAAGCGCTGTTTGCTCAGCACGCCCTTGGCTTTGCTGAAGGTCAGGAAACCTTCGTGCCCGTGATAATGCCCCATCCCCGACGGACCGATGCCACCGAACGGCAAGTCGTCCTGGGCAACGTGCAGCAAGGTGTCGTTCAAGCAGACGCCGCCGGAATGGGTTTCGTGGAGTACGCGGTTCTGTTCGGCCTTGTTGTAGCCGAAATAGTAGAGCGCCAACGGACGAGGCCGTTGATTGATGTAGGCAAACGCCTGGTCCAGGTCGTTGTAGGGCACGATAGGCAGCAGCGGGCCGAAGATCTCGTCCTGCATGACGGTCATGTCGTCGTTGACGTTGAGTAGCAGGCTGTGGGGCATGCGGCGTCCCTGGCCCTGGTCGAACAACTCGATCAGCAAACCGCCCTTGCCGGTCGCGTCGCTGATGTAACCGTTTAGCCGTGCCAGTTGTCGTTCGTTGATGATTGCGGTGTAGTCCGGGTTGTCAGCCAGGCTCGGATAAAGCCTGCGAACCGCCTCGCGATAGGCATCGACGAATTCACCGACGCGGTTTTGCGGCACCAACACGTAATCAGGCGCGACACAGGTTTGCCCGGCATTCAGCATTTTGCCGAAGGCGATGCGCTCGGCGGCATCGCTCAGGGGCACATCGGTGGACACGATGGCGGGCGACTTTCCACCCAGTTCGAGGGTGACGGGGGTCAGGTTTTCGGCGGCGGCCCGCATGACGTGCCTGCCGATACTGGTAGCGCCGGTAAACAACAGGTGATCGAACGGCAATCTGGAAAAGGCTACGCCGACGTCCGCTTCACCGAGCACCACGCACACCAGGTCCTGGGGGAAGATCCGCGCCAGCAATTGCTTGAGCAACTGCCCGGTGGCAGGTGTGGCTTCGCTGAGCTTGAGCATCACCCGATTGCCCGCCGACAACGCGCCGACCAACGGCCCGATGGCCAGGAACAAGGGATAATTCCAAGGCACGATGATCCCGACCACGCCCAGCGGCTGATAGATCACCTTGGCCGAAGCCGGCTGGAAGGCCATGCCTACCTTGCGTCGGGAGGGTTTCATCCAGCGCTTGAGGTGTCGGCTGGCGTAATGGATGCCGTGCAGGCTCGGCATCAGCTCGGCCAACAACGTTTCGTCGGCGCTGCGGTGGCTGAAATCCTTGCTGATGGCGTCGATCAGGACCTGTCGTTCATTGCTCAGCGTCTCCCGGAGGGACTTGAGCCATTGCCGGCGCTGATCGGCCGAAGGCATCGGATGAACGGCATAGGCCTGGCGCTGTGCCTCGAAGAGTGACTGCAGCTCATCCAATTGCCGTTGGGAGTCGTGCAGATAAGCAATGTCGGCAGGCATCGTCAGGCACCAGTTCTTATTAATTGTGGGTGTTTTCTAGAGCTTATGCTCTAGAAAGTCAAATGACATCCTTGATGGCTATGGGTTTGTCCTCCGGGCGATAGGTCGTAAGATGCCGCAATGCTTTCGTCGAATTAAAGCCCAAGCCATGGTCACACGAATGAAAACCAGCGAGCGCATCGTGCAAAACAGCCTCGAGCTGTTCAACCAACAGGGCGAGCGCAGTGTCAGCACCAACCACATTGCTGCCCACATGGACATGTCCCCGGGTAACCTCTACTACCACTTCCCTAACAAGCAGGCGATCATCGCCGTGCTGTTCAGCGAATACGAAAACCTGGTGGACAGTTTTCTGCGCCCACCCCAGGGCCGGGCGGCCACGGTGGAGGACAAGCGCTTCTATCTCCAGGAGCTGCTATCGGCGATGTGGAGCTATCGCTTCCTGCACCGGGACCTGGAGCATCTGCTCGACAGCGATCCGGACCTCGCGGCTCGCTATCGCCGGTTTTCCCAGCGTTGCCTGATCCACGGGACTGCCATCTATGAGGGCTTCGTCGCGGCCGGCATCCTGAAAATGGATCGGGTGCAGATCGAGTCCCTGACCCTCAATGCCTGGATCATCCTGACCTCCTGGGTGCGGTTTCTTTGCACCACGCGGGAAAACTCCAATCATTTGAGTGAGCAGGCCATCAAGCGCGGGGTATACCAGGTGTTGGTGCTGGAGGCCGGTTTCGTGACCGATCAGGCCCGCGAAGCGGTGGATGCACTGTTCAAAGAGTATTACGTCCCTCTGCCTCAGACCCTGGAGGAAGGGCAGTAGGAATCGGATCTGAACCCTACAGGCCACTCATTCCGCCACAGGAGCACGCCATGCCCATCGCGCAACTCATCAGCCCTCAAGCCCTCGAGCAGAGGAGGACGCAGCCCGGGCTGGTGATCCTCGATTGCCGTTTCGCCCTGGAAGACCCGGATTATGGCCAGCGCAGCTACGCCGAGGGGCATATCGCCGGTGCGTCGTTCGCGGACCTTGAGCGCGACCTGAGTGGCCCGGTGATCAAGGGGGTGACCGGGCGTCATCCGCTGCCGGAGCCTGGCGCGTTGATGGAGCGCTTGCGGACCTGGGGCATCGACAACGACAGCGACATCGTGTTGTACGACGATGGTCCCGGTGCCTATGCGGCTCGGGCCTGGTGGTTGCTGGCCTGGTTGGGTAAACGCGAGGGTGTGTACCTGCTCGATGGCGGACTCAAGGCTTGGCACGCCAATGGTTTGCCCTTGAGCCTCGATCCGCCGACGGGTAACCGTGGGACGTTCAGCGGTTCGCCGGATGATTCCCTGTTGCTCGACGCCGAGGCGCTGCAACAGCGCCTTGGCCAAGCGGAGATGACGCTTCTGGATGCGCGTGCGTTGCCGCGCTTCAAGGGCGAAGTCGAGCCGATCGATCCGGTGGCCGGACACATCCCGGGAGCGCAATGTGCGGCATTTACCGACAACCTTGGCGCTGATGGGTGTTTTCTGCCGGCTGATCGGCTCAGGCAGCGTTTTGCCGAAAAAATGGGGGGGCGTTCGCCGACTGAGTTGGTGGCTTATTGCGGCTCCGGGGTGACGGCGTGTCATAACCTGTTTGCTTTGTGCCTGGCGGGGTATCCGTTGGGGAGGTTGTATGCCGGGTCGTGGAGTGAGTGGATCAATGATCCGGGGCGGGGGGTGGCGAAGGGCGAGTAACGGGGTGGGAGCGAGCCTGCTCGCGATGACGGCCTGTTGATTGGGTACATATCCGTTGCTGCGGTAACGGCCACTTAGGGTTCCGCCCTTACGGCGGCTTACTTTTTTTC